>CALGLJ010000098.1 GCA_937930235.1 uncultured Verrucomicrobiales bacterium
CGGTGGAGGTCTCGATGTTGGCACCAATGGGCGCTATGCTCCAACGACATCAATCGATAGTTACTTTGCGGAACTCGCTCTCTGGTTCGGCTTGGATCCATCCGACCTTGCAGATGTATTTCCGAATCTTAATAGATTCTACACGTATGATCCAAACAACGCTCCTTTAGGATTCCTCATATAAGAACTGATTTACCTTAAAATAGGAACCTCCCATCAGTGGCATCAATCTAAGAGTCGTTCCATGTCGCTTCCAAACGACTGAGGGAACACCTCTCCAGATCAGCCATTTGTCAGAGTGTCCGGACAGGTCTTGTCACCTCTTCAAGAGCAGGCTTGAATCACCTTCATGATTCGCCTGCTTTTTTTGTGCCTGCTTCTCCTCCAGAGCATCAGCGCGGCCCAGCCTCTGAACCACCAGATTCATAGCCACTTCCCCGCGAGTCGCTGGGAAGATGCCATGCTCTCGGGCAACGGCCTCAGCGGTGTCATGCAGTATGGGGGCCAGCCAAAGGAAACCCTCATTTTCAACAACCACAAATTTATCAACCCCAGCAACGGACGAGACCCCATTCCGGACATGAGCGACATGCTCGAGCCCATGCGTCGTGAAATGCTCGCCGGAAATATTGGCCAAGGGTGGAAACTCTACTGGGATGAATGGCAGAAGCGCACCAACGGAGGCATGTTCTGGACTCAAAAATTTCACCCTGGCTATCGACTCAACTTAGAATTTATCGGTGGAAGTTACCCCACAAAATACCGCCGCACCACCCGCTATCAGACAGGCGAAATCCTTACTGAATTCACCGATGGCTTCGGAGATTGGAAACGGGAAACCTTCGTCTCTCGTGCGCACGATATCATCGTCACTCGTCTCACCTCTTCCTCCAAGGGACATCCCGTTAATGTCTTCCTCGGGCTCGAAGCCTGTGAAAGACAACCAAAAAACATTTCCTCGGAAGTCATCCTCGATAAAGAATGGCTAACCTGGAGAGCGAAATACCCCCCTCGAAAAGGGGAACATGGAGGCTATGAAGGAGTCACCCGCATCGTCCTCCCGAAAAAAGGTAGACTTCAAATCGACAAAAGCCGAAGGGTTAAAGTGACCGGCGCTCCCGAAGTCATTCTCATCACCGCTCTCGATCGCTACCGCGCTGACTTTAAGCAGTGGGACCAACAGAATCTCCGGAAAAAATTAGCCGCGATCTCCCCCAACTACGAAGAACTTCTGAGTCAACACACCGCTCTCCATCGCCCAATCTATGAACGTGTCAGCTACTCCCTGCACGCCTCTGAAGAGGACCGCGCACAAAGCACCGAAGAACTCATCGCCTCGGAGAACGCCGACTCCTCGACCATTCACCCCGCCCTTCTCGAACGTTTATTTTATACCAGCCGCTATCTCTTCATGGCCTCCAGTGGCGAACAGTATGCCCCACGCCTCTCTGGAGTCTTCATTGGGCGCTGGGGTGCAGCCTGGGCGGGAGACTACACGATGGATGCCAACGCGAACATGGCTGTCATGGGAGGCCACATCGCCAACATGAGCGAGTGTATGCTCGGCTACCAAGCCCTCATTGAAAGAACTCTCCCCCAGTGGCGCGCTGGAGCCAAGCAACTCTATGGAATGCGAGGGATCATTGGCCCCGTTCGGATCGATGGTGAAGTGGCCGTTCCGCATCACTTTAATCACTATCATGCTCACCCCACTGCTACCGGCTTAGGCCCCTGGATCATCTACCCTCTCTGGGAGCGATACCTCATCACAGGTGATCGGAAGTTTTTAAAAAACACACTCTACCCCATCATGAAGGAGATCCTTCTCTTCTACGAAGACTTTCTGACCTACCGAGATGACAACGGTAAGTTGATCTTCGTCCCCTCATGCTCACCGGAAAATGCCTGGGCTGCGATCAAACCTCGGACCTCTGCAGCCATCAACTCGACAATGGATATCTCGGCCTGCCGACAGCTTCTCACAAATCTCCTACAGGCAGAAAAAGACCTCGGACTGCCCCTCTCAAAATCGGCTCAAACCCTTCTCGCCGACCTCCCGCCCTACCTCGTCAACAAAGCAGGAGCTCTCCAGGAATGGGCTTGGCCCGGACACGGAGAAAACTATGGACATCGGCACTCCAGTCACATGTATGTCGTCTGGCCTGGCTACGATATTCATCCTGAAAATCCTGAGACCCGACACCTTGTCCCCAACGTGATCAAAGCCCTTGAGAAAAAGAATCACCGCATCATTCAAGCGCACGACTTCATTCAGCGAGCCATCGCCTGGCTCCGCGTCAAGAAGCCCGAACCCTTTTATGACATTCTCAAATACACCCTTGAGAATAATTACCTCTTTGCCAGCCTCGCCACCTCCCACGATCTCAATCACCGCATCTATAACTTCGACTACATTCTCAGTCTACAGGGAATGCTCATCGAGAATGCCCTCTTGACTCAACCTGGCCTCATCGAACTCCTCCCCGCCATGCCAGCAGCCTTAAAAAAAGGCGAATTCACCGGCCTCAAAGGTCGGAACCGCTGCACCATCGATCATCTCGCCTGGGACCTCAGTCGTAAAACCGCAGACCTCACGATCACCAGTGACATCGATCAAGAAATCACCTTGATCATCCGTCCCTCCATCTCTCAAAAGCTTCACCTCAAAGCCGGTCAAACGCAGAAATTCCACTTTGAATTTTAGATCCACTGAGACGAGCAGCTCATTCAGAAACGCTTAGTTCTGAGCTCTCAAAATGGGTGCTTCAGAAAATGCTCTTGCGCCGCCGCGTTGCTGAACTTCCTGATATTGATTCCCCCACGGATCCACTCCTTTTTCAGGGAATACCGCGAGGCCCATGACCCCGACATTGCGAGTATTTCCATGGCGGAGATTGGCATATGAATGGGGCACCGAGGAAAACTGGAATGCCGCAACTGCGTCTTCACTTGTCCGGAATCCTTTCACCTCGAGCTTCTTTCCAGGAGCGACAATGTATCCCCTCTTTTTGATGGAAGCAGGTTTTCCATCAATCACATCCAAACCATCTACACTCATGACCGCTTCGAGACGTGAACGGGATAAATTTTTCAACACCAGACTGTATTTTTGCCCCTTTTTCCCCACCACAATCCGACCACGCTTCCAATAGTGCGTCGATAATTTTCGGGATCTTCCTTTCACCCCCCAAGAGACCAAACCATTCGCAGCGCGCTGCAATGAGGTGCGGCGCACCCCTGGAGTCGCTCCCATCGCTCGCGCTCCCTCCGTATCATTATAATGGATGGTACTCACTCCACCTGCAGGTTTACTACTGGCACGAACAAACCTCGTATAACTCATGCGTGAATTCACCTCTTCTCCCCACCCCGTCGCGAGACCTTGACGTGCGCGCCTCTCTTTTTTCGGCGCATTCAAGATCTGATCGATGGAATTTCGGCGAATCTTCGAGTCACCAGCTCTTTCTCCTGCGGTCACAACATTTCGAATATTCCCCGTATCCGGTCCGTCATATGCCGGAGATCCTAACCATGGAGTGGCAACAGTCCGCGGTGCAGGTGCAGGTGCAGGTGGTCCCGGTGAACAACTCACGATCAATAAACTAACCCCACTAAAAAAAATGAATGACGATAAGAAGTGCCTCATGGTTATGCTAGAAAAGCAGCAAAAGAAACACCCGTCAAACTCAAATGCTGTTTTTTTAACACTTTAATTTAATCGACTCATTTCTTGTGTTCATATGATGCCTTACTATATTTCTCGCGTTCACTCATTATTTCATCACATGCGCCTCATATCCATTCTCATTCTCTGTGCGAGTTTTGCGCTCACGAGTTGTAGTAATCTCCCAAAATTTGGTGGCCCTCCCAAGCCAAACCCTCAGCAAACCGAGATTAAAAAAGCGGGCTACGTCAATCCCCACCCTGCGGGGACGTATGCGCACTTTAAGGCCAGAAGCTATCCGGGCACGACCCGCACTTGGAAAAACAACTCTCTCCTCGCTCGCGCCAATCCATCGAATACGAATGTGAAAATCGACCTTTCGATGCAACGGGGTTTCCTCATGGTCGGGGACCAAGTCGCAATGGATTACCGAATCTCTAGCGGGAGCTCGAAACACAAAACCCCCACCGGGAAATATCGCATCACAGAGAAGATCAAAGACAAACGCTCGAATCTCTACGGGAAGATTCTGAACTCTTCTGGATCAGTGGTGAAATCCAATGCTGATTCACGCAAGGATAAGGTTCCTCCCGGTGGCAAATTCCTCGGAGCACCCATGGCTCACTGGATGCGCTTAACGAATACCGGGATTGGGATGCATAAGGGAAATGTGAACCGCCGCTTTGCCTCGCACGGCTGTATTCGCACGCATTATTCTGCCGTTCCTATTGTCTACTCCAAGACTCGTGTAGGAACGCCCGTGACCATCAATCCTTAAACTTCTCTTCCTCGTTCAAACTATGAAAACACAACCCATGAAATCTACGCTTACCCTGCTCACTTCAGCCATTGGCGCACTCTTCTTGAGCAGTTGCTCTTCTCTGGAAACTGTCAAAAAAGACGGAGTCACCGGGGGATCCTACAGCAAATTTAAAAATCGCTCTGACTACCGCACTACCATGGCGGTCTACAAGAATGATTCCCTGTATAACGCTGCTGTCCCGGGGAAAAACAAAGTCCGCATCAGCCTCAGTAATCAGAGGGCACAGCTCATTGTCCCTGGTGGTGGAGTCGCTATCGACACCCCAGTCTGCACCGGTAAGCCCGGCAAACGCACTCCAACTGGAGTCTATCCTGTCCAAGAAAAAATCGCGGACAAACGCTCAAACATCTTTGGCAGCACATACTATAAAGGAAAAAAAGTTCACGGTGGAGATCGCCGTAAGTATAGAGGCCCACGTGATAAATACATCGGAGCCCCACTCCCTTACTGGATGCGTATGACCGGGGGTGGCATTGGGATGCATGGTTCAAGCTATGTCCACCGCACTCCGCGCTCGAATGGGTGCGTGCGGACCCCACACCACATCATCGATGACATTTACCGTAAAATGACCAAGAGATCTCGAATCGAAGTCGTTCGCTAATTCTCCCGCTTTTTAAAAACTCTAAAAACGCAGTTTCACTGAATGAGTGGACTGCGTTTTTTTAATCCCTGTAACCGGGCGAATACGGGATGATTCAGTTAGAAAAAAACGCGATCCGTTTTCACGAATCGCGACCGCACTGATTTGATGCAAGTGAGAGAAGAGACTCAGTCTGTATACTTTTTGTGAGACTCTTTCTTGAGAGCTTTGAGCGCACTGCGGATTTCATCGGCTTTCTCCTCGTCCTCCTTCAAGTAAGCTTCCTCAAGCTCACAGAGGCTGGCAAAAGTGAGTCCAATGAGACGTTTGTAGTCCGCAGTGGCGAGAGCTTTCTCTTTCTCGTTCTTCATCTCCTTAAAAATGACTGGAAGATATTTCAGCGAATTCATGGTGGCAGTCTGAGCTGCACGCACCAGCTTCACTTTTTCCTCCGTGGTCTCAGCCTTGCGCAATCCTTTCAGAGAGCTGCTCAGCGAATCCATCTCTTCCGCCAGTGGGGTATCATCCGCATACCCCGGAGTGATGCTTCCCAAACACGCAATTGCTGCGAAGGATAATATCTTGAACGAATTTGTTGTAATCATTACTCCAAATTACTGCAGAATCTCCCCCACTTTGTCAAAAATATCACGATCTTTCTTTTCATCTGAGGCCCCTCCCCCTTCAGTCTTACCGCGGCGGCACTGCGAGCGCTTCTGCCAGCATCTCTTGATAAATTTCTTTCGGCACTTCATAACCACCAAAACGGCGCAAGTGATCTGTCATCCACTGAGTATCGAGCAATATGACCCCCTCTTCCCGAAGCCACTCTACCAACTCCACTAACGCGACCTTGCTTGCATCAGTCTTACGACTAAACATGCTTTCTCCAAAAAAAGCCCCCCTAATACGAATCCCATAAAGCCCTCCCTGTAAACCATCCTCATCCCAACACTCGACTGAATGAGCAAAACCCATCTTAAAGAGCTCGCAGTAACTTTCTAAGATCACCGAATCAATCCAAGTCTCCTCTCGCTCCGCGCATCCTTCCATTACTTGACGAAATGCCGTGTTCCAACGAATCTCGAAAGGTCGCTTTTTAAGTGTGCGTCTCAATCCTTTTGAAATATGGAAAGCTTCATCGAGAGGGATCAGCCCTCGGCGGATTGGAGAAAACCAATAAATCTCTCCATCTTCCGCCATCGGAAAGACCCCCTCGGCATAAGCACCGAGCATCATTTGGGGATCTATTACTCTCACTAATGAATATTTTAATTTATTACAAAAAATGACAATATATTAATCGGCTAATGAAAATCGATCTTATCAACCTACCAGAAGAAGGACAACAGCACAAAGGAGAGATTCCGGCTCAATTCTTTGAACTGCAAAAAAACGACGCTCGTGCCGTGACGCCCCTCCAATACGACTTTTTCGTGCAACGCTTTGATAATGAACTTCTTTTGACTGGAAATCTCGAAGCCACCTTCGAACTCACTTGCATGCGGAGCCTCCATTCATTTGAACAGACCGTTCGCCTTTCACGAGCTGCGGTCTCTCATGAAATCACAGAAGGAGGAATCATCGACATGAGCGAAGCGCTCCGGGAGGAAATCCTCATCGAACTTCCCACCAATCCCCGTTGCGAAGAGGGCGACTATGAAATGAAGTGCGAGCTCGATCCTCGATATTTAGCAGTGGACAAAACTGGTAAAACAGATATAGACACCGCCCCCGCACAAACAGATGACAGCCCATGGGCCGCTCTGGATGAGCTGGAATCCAAAGACAAATAGCATTACCCGCTGTCAATAAACGCTTTAACTCAATAAAATCATGGCTGCTCCAAAACGTCGTACCTCCAAGCATAAGCAAAAACTCCGCCGCGGTGCCAACCGCTGGAAGAAGCCTCAGCTTCAGACTTGCTCTGAATGCGGGAGCCGTGTTCCCGGTCACATCGCCTGCCCTACTTGCGGCACTTACCGTGAGCGTCAGGTTCTTGACGTCGACCTCGTTTAATTTTTCCTCTTTTGAATAAGAACCGGGCGCGGAGAGAGTATTTTCTCCGCGCTTTTTTCGTATCTCGAACTTTTCAACTCCGTTCATGAAACTTGCGCTCGATGCCATGGGGGGCGACCACGCTCCCGAGGTAAACATCATCGGGGCTCGCGAGGCGCTCAAACTTCGCCCGACGATTGAGAAAATTTATCTCACCGGCCCTACCGAAACACTCAAGCAGTGTGCCACGGAGAATGCACTTGATGATTCGCGGATCGAGTATGTCGAAGCCCCCCAAGTCGTCGGCATGGAAGAGTCCGGAGCCAAAGCCCTTCGGAAGAAAAAAAATTCCTCGATCTCTATTGCCGCAGAGCTTGTCAAACAAGGCAAAGCGGATGCCTTCATATCAGCGGGAAATACCGGAGCTGCCGTTGCTGCAGCCACGGTTAAACTCCGCCTGCTCAAAGGAGTCGCTCGCGCTGGAATCGCTTCCCCCATGCCCAATGAGTATGGCCAGTGTAACTTGCTGGATGCGGGAGCAAATCCAGAAGCAAAGCCTCTGCACCTCGTCCATTACGCCATCATGGGAAGCGTTTACGCCAAAGAAGTGCTCAAGGTCAAAGACCCCCACGTCGGCATCATGTCGAACGGAGAAGAAGACGAAAAAGGGACCTCTTTCACCAAGGAAACGATGATGCTCTTGAAACAGCTTGTCGAACAAGGGAAAGCCCCCTTCACCTTCCGGGGCAATGTCGAAGGACATGACCTTTTTCAAACGAAGCTGGATGTCTGTCTCTGTGACGGATTTACCGGAAATGTGGTCCTCAAAAGCTGCGAAGCCACCGCCAAGGCCATGTCCAAATGGATGAAGGAAGAATTTAAAAAGAGCCCGATCCGTATCGCCAGTGCCCTCATGGGGAAAGGGGCCTTTCAAGCCGTTAAAAACCGTACTCACTACGAATCCTATGGCGGAAGCCCCCTTCTGGGAGTCAACGGAATCGTCATCATCGCCCATGGAGGGTCATCCGCCGTGGCCATTCAAAATGCCATCCTCATGGGAGCGGAAGCCATCCAACACCAAATCAATCCTAAGATTGAAGAAGCCTTGCAGGATCTAATCCTCCCTGCGCAGGAAGCAAAGTAAGCGACTGGCTAGGGAGAGAAAGGCTCTAGGAAATACCGGAGCTGAAAAAATCTACGCGAGGGCTCGCCCTCTAGGGGTAAGGTCACCGCGAGTGCTCCAGTCGTGACATCGATCACCACGCGCTCTCGGGGGAGAAATTCTGTCAAATCATCACTCTCAAAAATCCATCCTTCAATCTGTGGATGGAGCACTCCAGATGCTCCAAGTGAAATGCCCGAAGATGCCACCATCAGGTGAATCTCGGGAGCTCGATCTTGGGCCTCCAGAGGGTGAGTTCCCCAAGCAAATTCTTCCAGATTTGTAGAACCGTCGCCATCTGGGTCTTCAGAAATCCCACTCACTCCAAATTCCATCGCCCATCCCTGGTAGACTCCTGCGGGGCTTCGAGCGCGAATCACGGCAGGAATCAAATGATTTTCATCCCCCGTGGGATTCACCATTCCTACAACCGCGATCGTATTCGGATCAGAGCTGAAGAAATTTCGAGGGAACGGAGGCGGGATACTATCAGCAGGCCAAGTCCAAGATGGATTGGTCAGCAAAATCCAATTTCCGCGAAAATCATAACCCCAAATATACGCCCGTTCTCCCGCATTAAATGCACCACCCGCTAAAGCAGGTGGATTTAAGTTCGTCGACTAAAGTCGACTGGACGGTCTATCTATTCGCCTTCAACACCAAATTCGTCATCGCGGTCACGCTCAACCTCTTGGTTTGCAATATACTCCTTGATAATTTCATCTGTCACATTTCCTGTCGTGCAAGCAAAATAACCGCGTGCCCACAGATGACATCCCCAATACTCCTTTTTAAGGTGCCGATACTCCCCTAACAACTTTCGCGACGACCGTCCCTTAATACTCTGCATCAGCTTGGATATCGATAGGTGTGGTGGCACCGACACGAGCATGTGAACATGATCCGCACTTACATGCCCCTTCTCGATATACACATCCAAGCTTTTACAGGTTTCTCTCAACATCTCTCGTAATCGAACACCCACCGCTCCGCTGAGCACCCGCTTGCGGTATTTCGTAATCCACACCAAATGATATTTTAAATCGTATACACTATGGGATGATTTCCGGTAGGCCACGTCCCGCAAGCATACTGAAAGTCTTCGCCTAAAGGCGAGGGTTTTTCTCCCCGTTTACAGACAATCAAGCTCGGCTTATCACAACTGTATACGCCTTCTAAGCGAATATCTCCCCCAAAGACAGCAAGCTGAAGTGCCATCCGTTGAAGATATTCAGATGGAGTTGCATTTCTTCTCCCAAGCTTCCCATTTTCAGGAAATGGCACTTGTCCAAAAAATCCAGCCAGAGTCCTTTTTACTGCCCGTGAATCAACCTCTCGAAAGAAGACCTCGTGTTCACTAGTACTATTTGAAACTAAATTTAGATTCTCAAATAGCTGCTCCGAAATTATCAGGGCTTTATCACGCGCCCAGCTTTCAAGATTTCCGATTTCGCCTCGGATAGATGCTGAATCACCTGCGCACGGACTTGAGCCGCCGACAATTGCTTTTGCGGCGTCTTCGAAAGCTTGGCGTAGGTCTGCACTAGAGCTTGTGATGGGGCTTTGACTTTCATTTGAGACACCTTCGCCATCAGCAGCAGAGCTGTCAATTGGATTTGAAGGTGGAATGGGCATACAGAAATCGAGATTTTTGACTAGTTCAACTAAGATCAGGAATATTTTATGGCTCCAAAGTCAATCTATAGAAATGAAAAGAGCGGGGCAAACCCCGCCCTTTAAAGTTTCTTAGGTCTCTACTGACAGGCTTCGCATTCTTCACCGTTCATCATGGCTTGGATGCTGCAGGCTTGTTGCTCGGCGGGGGTGTAAGTTTTCTTCTCGGCGGTTTTTCCGACGGTGGATTTCTCGATGTCGCTGGCTTGTTGAGTGCGGAGGTAGTAGGTGGTTTTGAGGCCGGTGTGCCAGGCGTGGCGATACATGTGGCTGAGGCTCTTCATGTCGGGTGTTGGTAGGAAGAGGTTGACGCTTTGAGATTGGTCGATCCACTTTTGGCGGCGCGCAGCGGCGTCGATAATGGCTTCGTAGCCAACTTCGAAGACGGTTTGGTGCTTCGCTTTGAGGTGGTCGGGGATGCCTTCGATGTTGGCGAGTTCTCCGTTGAAGTATTTGAGCTGGTCGATCATATCGCTGTCCCAGAGGCCTTCTTTTTTGAGGTCATTGACCAAGACGGGATTAAGGACGGTGAAGTCGCCACCGAGGTTACTTTTCACGAACAAGTTGGTGTAGTTCGGCTCGATGCAGGGAGTCGTTCCCATGATGTTAGAGATGGTCGCGGTGGGGGCGATGGCGAGGACGTTGGAGTTACGCATACCGTTTTGGGCGATGGACTCGCGGACGGGACGCCAGTCCATTTTTCCACCACGGGGGACTTTGACATCGACTCCCCTTTCGTCTTCGAGGCTGTCGACGGTATCTTGCGGGAGGATGCCGCGATCCCATTTGGAACCTTTGTAGCTGTTATAAGTGCCGCGCTCGGACGCTAATTCGGAGCTCGCCGAATAGGCATAGTAGCTGATCGCTTCCATGAACTCGTCGTTGAAATCAATGGCGGCATCGGAAGCGAACTGGAGGTTCTTTTTGAAGAGAGCGTTTTGAAGACCCATGACACCGAGTCCGATGGGACGGTGGCGAGAGTTCGCGGTCTTGGCGGCATCGGTTGGGTAGAAGTTGATGTCGATGACGTTATCGAGCGCACGGATGGCGACGGTGACGGTCTCGCGGAGCATGTCGTGATCGAGCATGCCGTCTTTGGTGATGTGAGTATCGAGGACGACGGAGCCGAGGTTACAGACGGCGGTTTCTTCGTCACTAGTATTGAGGGTGATCTCGGTGCAGAGGTTACTGGAGTGGATGACGCCAGCGTGGTCTTGTGGGCTGCGGAGGTTGCAGGGATCCTTGAAGGTGATCCAAGGGTGGCCAGTTTCGAAGATCATTTTGAGCATCTTTTTCCAAAGCTCGATGGCTTCGATCTTACGGGACCAAATTTTGCCTTCTTCGGCCATCTTTTCGTATTCACCATAGCGTTGCTCGAAGGCCTTGCCGTAGAGATCGTGGAGATCCGGGCACTCATTGGCGCGGAAAAGAGTCCAGCTTTGACGGGCCTCCATCCGCTTCATGAATAAATCCGGGATCCAGTTGGCGGTATTCATATCATGCGTGCGGCGACGCTCGTCACCTACATTGACGCGGAGCTCAAGGAAGTCCTCGATGTCATTGTGCCAAGACTCGAGGTAGGCGCAGCCGGAGCCGCGACGTTTGCCGCCTTGGTTGACGGCGATGAGTTGGTCGTTGTGGAGCTTCAGGAAAGGGATGACGCCTTGGGACTCGCCATTGGTGCCCTGGATGTAGCCACCAGTTCCGCGAACAGCGGTCCAAGAACCACCGAGTCCTCCGGCCCACTTGGAGAGGAAGGCATTTTCGGCAATGCCACGGTGCATGATGGACTCAATGGAGTCATCGACCTTGTAAAGGTAGCAGCTGGAGAGCTGGCTGTGGAGGGTTCCGGAATTAAAGAGAGTTGGCGTAGAGGAGCAGAAGCGGCGTCCTTTATACAGCTGATAGAGGCGGATGACCCAGTCTTCGGCATTGGTTTTCTCGGCCTTGAAGAGACCCATTGCAACACGCATCCAGAAGAACTGCGGAGTCTCCATGCGGCGTGGTTTTTTCCCCGTCTTATCAACATTGAGATAGCGATCATAGAGGGTCTGAATGCCGAGGAATTCAAAATCAAGATCCGCAGAGGGATCGAGGGCATCAGCAAGGCGATCAAGATCATACTTCTCCATAATGTCTGGAGAGAGGCGTTTGATTTCTACTCCATGTTTGAGATACGATTTAAAATTGTCGCGATGAGCCTCCTTGAGCGCTTCGATTCCATCGGTCTGAATATTCCATGGCAGCACTTCTTCATAGATATATGACAGAAGAATGCGACCGGCGAACTTGGACATATCGGCATCTTTTTCAAGAAGGGTCTTGGAATTGAGAATGATGGTCTTTTTAAGATCTTCTTGAGAAATTTCAGCTCCAATAGATCGGCGGAGTTCTTTTTCGATCTCATCTTCGGCCATGGAGAGGTCGAGGCCGATGGAGGCGAATTGAATGCGCTTCTTAAGCTCGGCGCCGTCCCAGAAATTCGATTGCCCATCAGGGGTCGTAACGGTGACGAAGGACTCTTGAGCAGGGTCTTCTATTTCGACCGGATGCTCGATGCGGAGACGGGCGCGTTCATCGCGATAGCGAACGTAGTGAGCCGCAACTTTAAAAAAGCCCTGACGCATGAGTTCTTCTTGCACCAGATCTTGCACATCCTCGATGTGTACGAAGGCTTGGTCTCCGGTCCGGACACGGGCCGTCACCGCTTGGGCGATTCCATTTGCGCCAGTCGTATCCTCTTTTACGGTCAGAAAAGCGCGGGAGACGGCCTGTTCAATCTTGGTCTCAGACCATGGGACAACATTCCCATTGCGCCGGATCAGACGCACAGGCATCTCCGTCGGCTCATCTGTAACGGCAATCTCACCTGTGGATTCGAGCGAGCGCTTAAAGACAAGAGACTTTGCCACGTCGTGCGCATCATTTTCGATGAGAGCTTTTTCAATGAGCAGGTAGAGATCATTCTGAGTGAGCTTGAGCTGTCCTCCTCGCTGCACTTCATTCATGAGAGACTGAGAGACTCGATGAGCAACGGATGAAACGAAGGAACGGTTCTTATCAGAAAAAATGGCATCCTCTGGTTCATTGCGGGAAATGAGGAGATTGGTGAGAGATTCACCAATGGCATCGGCTACGTCGGCGAGAGAAAAGTGCTGCTCCGCACCCGCCCGCGTGATGGTAATCTCGGGGATGGGAGTGCGATGCTCCGTGGCGAGCGTTTCGCGCCAAGCATATGAGGCAGCACCATCAGGATTAAAGCGAGAGGCGACAGTTTCTTTTAACGCGAGATCTTCGTTGAGTGTGAGGGAACGATACATTTTTGGAGAAAAGTTATGGATGAAGTGAGTAGTGAAAATGGAGTGAGAGAAAAAATGAGGTCGAGAAATACCGGAAAAGGAGAGAAGTTTTAAAGATCATCGTCGTCGTACGAGGTATCTTCGAGGACACTGGATTTCTGATATTCGGTGACTTTTCCTTCGAAGAAGTTTTGCTCTTTCTTAAGATCAATGGCTTCCGATAGCCAAGGGAATGGATTTTGGGTCTCTTGGTTCAGAGGATCGAGGTGACAGTTGACGAGACGGCGATCACCGATGTGATCGATGTATTGCTCGAATTCGGCAATGCTGAGACCAACGGCAGCAACGGGAAGGCAATCCCGAATGAATTCTTTTTCGAGACGAACGCCTTCAGCCATAGTCTGGCGGAGGTCTTCTTTAAATTCGGCAGTCCAAATTTCAGGATTCTCCGTGACGAGGGCATTAAGGAGATTGCGGAAGACTTCGATATGATTGGACTCATCCCGCAGGGTGTAGCGGAACATCTGACCAATGCCGGGAAATTTATTCTGACGATACAGGCTCAGAATCATGCCAAAGAGGCCGTAAAATTGAGTCCCTTCCATGACTTGGCCGAAGAGAAAGATGTTCTTGGCGAGTGCCTGCTTATCTTCAATCTTGGTGAGATCGAGGTCACGTCGAAGACCTTGGGAATTGCTGACAACGAAGTTATTTTTTGCCTTAATGGTGGGAATGTCCTCAAACATGGCCTCACACTCATGAGGATTGAGTCCGAGAGAAGAGATCATGTAAACGAGAGAGTCTGCATGGATATTTTCCTCATGGGCATGACGACCGAGAACGAGCTTTAACTCAGGAGCGGTCATGGCTTCGCGCACAACGTGAATGATATTATCCCCCACAATTCCCTCGGCTGCGGAGAAGTAGCCGATCCCCATTTTGATGATCCAGCGTTCAACATCTGAGATTTCTGACCCGCGCCACTGCTCGACATCTTTCTGCATTTGGATGTCTTCGGGCTCCCAATGGTTCCCTTTCATCGTTTTGTAGAGATCATAGGCCCACTGATATTTCAGTGGGAGAATGTTAAAGAACATGGTCTCACGTCCGTTGATCACTTTTTTGGAAGCGAGAGCAGCTTCGGCTTTTTCTTTATCGAGAACGAAAGTGCGATCTCCCAGAGTAATGGTAGTGGTGTCTGACATGAAATGTTTTTGGTAAGGGTTAAGACCGTAGTCTTTAAGAAAAGTAAGATTTATAACTGCTTTTAAAGTAGTCCAATCGAGTGAAGTGCATCTTAGACCGATGGACAGGTCTGAGCAAGGTTGAAGTTGCTCATGTAGTATTCTCAAATTATTCACAATACTACATGTTGTGGTTGAATCAGTTTTCTTGAATATTCATTTTAGTCTTGATTTGGGGTGAATCCTTATCATTTCAGGAAATAAGAGGGTCAATTTCACTCATGAAATTGATGACCGATGAGATGAGTTGGGGTCTCAAAAAAATTGGAATATTTTTGAAAGACTTCTTTCTGGTGATTTTTTTAAAAAAATAGGATTTCAAAAAACCACTCTCATCAAAAGAGATCTCAAGCCTCTTTTAAAGTCACTTACGGGGATAAATTTTTATTTTGCACGTGGAAATCATGCCGAAAAAAAAAACTCCTCTTCTCTTATCAAGAGGAGAGGAGCTGAAAAGGAATGAGCTGACCGATTTCTTTACTCTGAGCCTGTGACGGGAGGCTCTGCTTTAGACTTGGCCTCGGCCTCGGCAACAGCAGGAGACGAAATTTCCTGCTCCGGTGCGGAAGCAACCTCTTCCGGGGATGGAGGAGGTTTTGGAGCCTCTGATTCGGATGCTCCGGTTTTCGCTTCCTTCGCTTCCGGTTCAGAAGCTTTGTCCGATGAGGATTGAGATTCGGTTGAGGTTTCCGTGCTCACGGCTCCGGGAGAGTTGCCATCGTTCTTTGCTGCTTTTTTGGGGGCCTTCTTTTTTGGTTGCTGCGGTTGCGGAGCTGGTGATTTCGCAATGTGCAGCGTGGTATCATTGAGGAGGATGGCGTGCCCTTGGTTTAAAAGCCAATGCAGATCATGATACCATTCGCGCTTGTGTTCATCGGACGCGTCTTTCGGGAGAACGATTTCCCAAAGCTCGGCCAGCTTTTTACCAGTATTCTCTTTCAGGTAGGTCAAGATCGCTTGCGGGCGTTCGGCGAGCTGAAGATCATCAGAAGCGGCATGAGGTCGAGAAGGACCGACTTTTAATTTTTTCTCCCACTTATAGACGGCCACATGACGGCCAGAGAGCTGGCGGCAGACGACCGGCATGAGATTGGCAGGGTAGCGTTTCTCTTCCTGCACCGTATTCTTGAGTAAGGTAAGAAGTCCGGGAGAGAGGAGGTTGCCTTTGATGTCTCCAAGAACCCAAGCGCGATTCGTCTCTTCAAAGACTTGGTCGAAGTGATTCTTCAGAAAATGCTGCTCCACCTCACGTGAGGTTTCGAAAAGGGGCGCTTCGACAACTTCAACTTCAACTTCAGGTTCTGGAGTGGATACTGGATCTTCTTCCCCTGCTGTGTCCGGATCAGATTCGGCCTCAGAAGTTTCTGGTTCGGAAGGAGTTTCATCAGTCTCGGATGCAGGAGTTTCTGGCTCAATTGCATTTTCCGTAACGGTCTCTTCTCCTGGGATTTCGTCTGCTGCAGTTTCGTCTGTTGCAGTTTCGTCTGTTGCAGCTTCTTCTTTCGGAGTCTCTTCCACCGGAGATTCAGAGGATTCATCAGGCGATGATTTTTCCGCTTCGACTTTGGTTTTCGCTGCGGCTTCGGCTTCTTTTATAAGATCTGCCTCGGTTGTTTCCCGCCACTTGGTGACGGTCTTCATGGATTCGAGCCAGGCTTGGACGGCTTCCTCGCCATGCTCCATTTTAATTTTGGATTTATACTGATCCAGTGACATGTGGCCAAAGCGTTCCCGATGGAGCGTGGCGATATTCTGCTGGTATCCGTGATAATTAGGTGGGCCGAGAAGTTCACCCGAGATGCCGCATTTGGCGACCGAGCTAAAGCTTCCCTTGGGCGCGTCTCCTTCACTCTGCACCGCGATGTAAAATTTCTTCAGCCAATCACCGCGCCAGATCTGGCGGCGAGCCTCTTCCTTGGTCAGCCAGACAGAATGATCTTCACGGCAACGGAAGAACTTCTGGTCTTTATTCTCAAAGGTGACCCGAAAGCGATCACGTCCTTGCAGGCAGACCTTTGCGAGATCAAAGACGGAGTAGGTCCTTCCAGTCTGCATGATCTCTTTTGCCAGGAGGTCAAGTGACTCTTCGAGAGGCATGAGCTTAACGGTAAAGCCTTCCGGAGCTGGAACTTCCGTGCGTTGATGACGACGATCCTGAAAGCGTCCACGTCCTTTCCCTCCCTTTCCTTGGAATTTTCCGCCGCCACCGCCGCCACCGCCGCCGCGATGATCACGGCGGTCTCCTCTTCTCTGGCCACCACCTCCGCCGCCGCCGCCGTCTCGACGACCACCGCCCCGGCGGGAGTCATCACGATCCCCACGGTCCTTGAATTTTTTGAGTGATTTGGATTCCTTATCATCGCGAGCCCATGCAGGCCCGAAATTGAGGCTGGAAAGATCAAGGCCCGTATCGGCACCTTCGGATGAATCTGAGGGATCGTTACTCATGAATTGATTCAGGAATTAAACACATGCCCGATAGCTAGGGAAGCACGTGTTTAATCCATTTTTTAACAATTTTTCATCCATGGCCCCCTATTTTCTAGTGATCAAATCTCCTGCTAAGAAAAATTAACCCATCGGGTAGAGAATTTCTTGAGAGACTTGATCGATCTTTTCCATGATTTCAGGCGCGAGCGTGAGGTCAGCAGCGGCGAGAATGGGAGGAAGTTGATCGGGTGAAGAGGCTCCAATGATAGTGGAGGCGACAAAATCATGCTGTTTACTCCAAGCTGTAGCCAAGGTGAGCACATGAAGACCTGCTTCATCTGCAATCTCCATAAACCGAGCGGTGGAGGCGATGGATTTTTCATTCACAAAGCGCGTGGCCATGGTTTTTTGGCGTGGACCTCCCGTTTTGAGGTACTCTGAAAAACGAGCATCATCAGGAATCTCTTTATTATATTTCCCGCTCAAAACCCCTCCGGCGAGAGGACTATAGGGAAGGAGAGAAACATTTTCCCGGCGAAGACATTCGGCGAGTTCATCTTCATCGCGCCTGTTATTCAGGGAAAAATTATTCTGCACCGTGTCAATTCTCGTGAGATCATGCAGCTCACTGGCGGCGAGAAATTTCATGACGCCGTAGGGATTATCATTGGAAAGACCAATGGCACGCACTTTGCCCTCGCGCACGAAATCATCAAGCACTTCGAGGGTATCAGTCACCCGCATCCCGTGATCAGGCCAATGGATCTGATAGAGATCAATGTAGTCGGTCTTGAGACGACGCAGTGAACCTTCGAGAGCACGACGCAGATGCACTCGATCCAGGGCCGCTTTCCCATGACGAATCGGAGGGTTAAACCAACCATGGGCTGCCCCGGCGATTTTACTTGCGATGATGAGAGATTCACGCGGTTTTGTACTGAGATACTCCCCTACCCATTCCTCGGTGAGTCCGGCCAACTCGGCAGAAGGAGGCACGGGATAGACCTCTGCCGTGTCAAAGAAATCAATGCCAGCCTCGATGGCGGCATCCATAATTTCGAACGATTCTTTTTTATCTGCCTGCGTTCCAAAAGTCATCGTGCCGAGGCAAATTTCGCTCACGACGATTCCAGAGGTTCCAAGTCTTCGCTGCTGCATATCGCCAGATTGAAGAGGAACGATGGGAGGAGCAAGCTCGGAGATATGAGAAGCATCTCTTCATCTGCCTAGTGCTCCGAAAACCTTAAACTGACGAATATCTCCTTGTGTATTTTCGCGATCGCCGCGTCGTCATCCTTTCTAAGAATCCCGATTCACTGAAAGACTTCCTCCTTGCGATCCCAAAAATCTCCAGCGGATCTATCCACCAGTTTAAGCTTTTCGGAGCACTAGGGTGAAAAAGAGAAAAATTTACCAAATTCCCAAAGTCACAAATCCCAGCTTCGAACTACTGCCCCAGGATAAGAAGGAGGCACCTCGCCTCCTAGGGCGACAATGGTAGCCAGCGCATCCGCCAGCCACGCCGTCTCCGCTTCCACCGCAACGATTCGCCGGGAAGGAGGGCTATCGCCAGAAAAAGGATCGATGAGGTGATTCTCCTTCGAGATAGTGGTGAGACGTTGACCTGAACCACTCGACACGGCGAGGGCGCGATCAAGCATCAATGACTCCTGCGTTCCTTGTATTTCGACTGGAAAAGGACGCTGACCGATCACGCGATATTCTCCAAAATTCACAAGCGCCGAGCTGACACGGGGCTTTAAAAAATCATGCACCGCATCCGTGATGTAACCTTGCGCAATTCCATTGAGCGAAAGCTCGCCCCCCGGTGGCAGAGTCACGCTTTGTCGGGTGATTTGCACTTGTGAAAAATCGACAAGACTCCGGCGTTTCTTTTTCTCTGCAGAAGTCGGGTCACGCCCCTCGGCCAACTCCGCCTTCAGCCACTCCAGATATGAGTGCACGGACGGGTCAAAGAGTCCCTGCGATTTTTGATGAAGTTCCTTTGCCAGTTGAAGAGCCTTAAACAAATCTTGCGAAGGAGCCGTCAGTTTCCCATCTCGATTCAAACGGCGCAATTCAGAGTTCTCATCCCAGAGGGAAAAAATTGCCTCCTTCTTTCGGGCTAAAGCATGCGCTTCTTCTCCAAGAGCCTTTGCATCTGCAGTTAATAGTTCTCGGAAGCGAATGGAAACCTCAATACCAAATAAAATCCCTCGCCACAATACCTCTTCCCTTCCCTCTGCCCGGCATCCACTGAAACTCGTGAACCCGCCGATGAGAGAAAGAGCATGTCGCCGCTTCATCATTTCTCATTGAGTTGAGTTCGATTCCGCCCATTCGCACCCTCTCGTCGTTTCGGAAAAAGGCGGAGCCCTAAAATCGTCAAAACCACAATTCCTAAAGCTGCAAAATCATTCAGCAAACGACCGAACGAACCAAATAATTTACCAGAATGAGCATCCAGTAACACGCGCGACAGCGGCATAAATCCCATATCCTTGAGACGATTGAGAAGCTGCTTTTTCTCATCTTCCGGCAGAGGTCCGAGTGGCAAACTCGAGACAGACTTGGGTGTGCTATTCACCTTCTCAAACTGGAGTAAATCTCTCCCAAAGCGCCACCAACTTTGAGTCGTCTTCACAAGGAGAGCCCCATCTTGATCAGTTGCCAGACCCGCTATCGGTAAGGGCGGGAGAGAAATCTCATCGTGCTCCAGAATGACTTCATCCGCCCCTCCGATCACGAGCAGGCGCTCATCAGATGCGATCACGAGCTGATGACCCACCGGCACTGCGCCCACCAGCTCTCCCTGCATATCCAATCTTTCACCATCTAACAAAATCATCCCGTCCCACTGGGCCACCAGGCGCTCCCCTACTCGCATCCCCACCGGCTCGCCCTCGGGCAGCTGATGATAGTGCCGCAGGACCCAAGTTGCCGTCACGCGATGCTGATCCAGCCCAAGTGCATCCGAATGATTCAGCGCCACCCCACTGATCGCGAGCCAGAGCAGAGGAACGGTCACGAAAAGCCCCAGCCACCGATGCCAAGCGCGTGCAAGTTTGCGCTTTCTCGGCACGGACAATTTCTGGCTGTTGCGAGGTCGCTTTTTCGTATCGGAAGGCTCACTCATTTCTGGCTTTCCAGATAGAGTGCCAGACGAGCGAGCTTGGTCAATGCTCTCACGGACAAAGTCGCTCCTGCAATATTCCGGGGCTGCTTCGAAAGGCCTCCCTTTGACTTTAAGGTAGCTCCCCGAAACTGCTTAGTGAAAGGAACTCGAGCGACTTCCCAGCCGTGCGACTCCCGGTAAACCAACACCTTCACCGAATCAATTTTGCCATTTTTTACTGCAAATCCGGTTGTGATATACTCCGTCTTTCCGATTTCTTCTAAAATAAAAACCGTCTTTCCTTTCTTCTGCCAATAGCGAATTGCGCTCGATTTATAGCGCTTCCCCAAGATGGCTCGGACGCTCTTCTGCTGAGCTCGAGAGAGCTGGATCACCTGAGTCGCAGGGATCTCCCCCAGACTCGAACGAACAAAATCGGATGGCTTTTGATACACTCTCGGCGCACCAAAAGCGCTTCCCCCAAAGAGGAGAAACGCCATCAAGGTACCACAGCTCAGAAACCTAGAAGCTGTAGCCCATCCCAAAGTTGAAGGTCTCAACCTTTTCTTTTCCTTTTTCATCTTCAACATTAAAGTCCGCTTTCAAGACCACATTCGAGGTCGGCCAGTAATTGACCCCCGCGCTGAACTCATCAACCTCTTTGAGAATCCCGCCTTCACCAAATTGGGAAGAGCTATAACGCCCGAATATGCCCACCTTTTGGTCTCCTCCTAAACTCCAAGTATAGGAAGGCTCGACAAAATATCCATACTGCTCGTCCGTGTTATTTGCGCGAAAGGCATCACCGGAGATATCCCAACGCGCTGCCAATGCACGCAGACCGAAGCCCCCGTTTTGGTAAATCGCCGTCGCCCCGACCAAAATCGCGGAATCATCCCCGCCCAAACCAGCCGAAATGTCATTCTGATACTGCGCAAAGCCAGATAACTGAAGACCATTAATTCCAGCATAACGCACCCGAGCCGTCACCGCTACATCCGGATCATCAAACTGAGCCACCTTTTGACGCCCACTCCGGATATCACCATTCGCGGGATCCACCTGTAGTCCAGAATGAATCGCAACATCTACCCCTAGGCCATTATCAAAATTTTTCGTTCCGCCTACACCAGCTTCCCACCAAGTCGAGGGAATGATATCCGCTTCGATATTATTACGCTCCACTCCGAAGAATGTTTCCGGCTCGTGAACCTCATTCAAAATCCCCACGGGGACCAAAAACTGACCCACTCGTGCGCTATACCCATTTTCCAAATCAAACTCAATGTACGCCTGCTCTAACTCAATCTCTCCATTCTGCTTCTCTCCCGCCACCGAGTGCTCCAGTTCTAATTCAGAAAACAGCTTCACTTTATCATTAAAGCGATGATTCAAAAAAAGCACCCAACGGTGGAAATCAACCTGACGTCGATCTCCCGTATTCAGGTGCAGTTCCCCATACCCACCGAGGGATGTCCTTTCCCACCATCCTCCAGCTCCTCCCGCAAGAGATTCATTAAGAAAACCAGCATCAATATCATCAGCCGTAGCGAATCCTGTCGTCTTCGGTTGGCTCGCAGGCTGAGGCATCGCAATTGCATTTGATGCATTCGAACGAGGTGCAGGAGTCGCTTTCTCCAGCGGACCGTATTTCTTCTCATACGCAGAAACTTTACTCTCCAACTTATTCAGGCGAGCCGCCAGTTCTTCTAAAGTGACGCCGGAAGCACTTCCTGCAAATACCGTAAAAACGAGCGCCGATAAGGAATGTTTAATTGTCATGCCGACACCTTCTATTGAGACTGAGTCTCAACATCAAGAGGAATTTAAAAATTTTTATTTCTTACTCCCCCAGAGCGTTCTCAATCTGAGCTTCTACCTCTGCCCGGTATTCTCCATCGGAAATGCGCGAGGCCCAAAGCTTGGCCTCATCAGGTTTGGCCCACTTAATCACATGCGCATAGAGTTCAATCGCCTGATCTAGAACCGGAGAAGATTCCTGCCGAGAAAGCCAATTCGACACCGCTCGGATATCCTCAACGGCCCATTGAGAAATCAATTCCGGCACTAATTGCTCTTTGATCTCAGAGAGATCCGTCTCAATGAGCCAATTCAAACTATCCTGCGGATCTGCTAAAAAGCGTGCCACTACAAATTCCTCTACCCGCTCAATCTCATCAAGACTCCAGATCTCTCTCCCCTTATCCAAGGCTTCCGCAAGCGTTAACTCACTGGTGATCGCTTCAATGAGATCGACCGAGAGACTCTCCGCCAACTCCTCATCATCAATTTTCTTCCATGCCTGAATTTTATCATCAAGCGAGAGATCTTCATTTCTGAAATCTTTTAAAAACGAACTTTCTCGTACCTCTTCGTTTTCCGTATGAGCAACTGCTTCTAATTGTCTTTCAGTTTGCTCTACGTGGAGATGAGGCGTTTCCGCATCGTTCGATACATAAATGATTCCTTGCACCACCAGAATGATCACCATCGTCACTCGAAACAGCACTCGTTTAGACCTCATCATCAATTTTTCCCAATGATTGATATTCCACCCTCCGCTGATGCATCTTCAGCCATCAGCCCGTACTTGAGATCACGGTAAACAGAAGCCCGCTCATCCGGAGATAAGCCACGTGCATTCATAAATGATGTCACCTCCTTGCCACGATCTGCGTAAATGAGTCCTTTAGAAAATTCACGGAGGAGATGACGAGATTCACTCTTCCCAGCTCCATGGTCTTGAAATTGATCCCACACCATTTGCCAATCCTTCCCCGATTTTAAGAGCGCATGACTCAAACGGCTCAAGGCAATCATGCGAGCATCCTTCTCCGCATCCGAAAAAAGCTTCCAAGCGTGAGCCGGATCCGTCGTCGCCACTCCCGCGAGCAGTCCAGCCAAGAGAGGACTGCGTCGCCATTTCTCAAATACCCCTGTCTGCTGCAGAGTTCCGCGGTCAATCTCATCTTGAAACCAAGCAAGCGCCGCATCGGGCTCTACCTGAGCCCACCCCTCGATAAAATCGGTCGCGAGCTCAATCTCATCATGCTCGATCAAACGATTTAAACTGACCACTGGAGATGCAGAAATAAGATTAGAAGAAGATGCTTCTGGAGCGCCACTCCGCGCTCCGCTTCGCCCCTGATCTAGAGAAACCGGCGCTCTCGCATCAGAAGACCGCACCTTGGAAGACATCGCTCGGGAAGAGTAGATATTTCCCCAAAACGCAAATCCTACAGACAGAACAAGCGCTCCATCGATCAGATTCCTTCTAATTTTCATACTCTTAGGAGTATAAAACAACATGACTCATTCCCTCCGCTTCCTATTTTTTTATTCCCAAAAGATCGGCTAAAAATACCGCGACCGATCTCAAAGACACAGTCACCCCGGGAACGCGAAATAAAAAAGGGTTGGGGATTTCGAAAAATCCTCCAACCCTTAAAAAGATGGGGCGACCGACGGGGCTTGAACCCGCGACAACCGGAATCACAATCCGGGGCTCTACCAACTGAGCTACGGCCACCAACTGATGCGCGGAGAATTATCTCTGCGCCGGAAGATTTTCAAGAGAAAAAATACTCCAAAATATTGTCCTTTGCCCGGAGTGAACTCGCAGGTTCAAAAAACAGACTCGAAGATGGGGATTAGCCTTGTGACCCTCTCCTCCTCGGCCTAGTCTTCGACAACCGTTGAAGGAGGCTTATTTATCAGCGAAAAAACAAAAATCGTTGGCATTATTCCGGCCCGTTGGGCCTCTTCCCGCTTCCCCGGAAAGCCCCTCCATCCCCTCTTGGGAAAGCCTCTTCTGCAACACGTTTTTGAACGAGCCCAACAGTGTCGAGAGCTGGATGAACTCGTGATTGCGACTGATGACTCACGCATCGCAGACCTTGGGAAACAGATTGGGGCTCAGGTAGTGATCACGCATCCAGATCATCCCTCTGGCACGGACCGCATCGCGGAGGCGGCGAAAGAATGCGGAGACGCCACCCATGTCCTCAATATTCAAGGAGATGAACCCTTACTCGATCCATCCCTCGTCGACGCCCTAGCCCAGACCCTACGAGCAGATGATCAACTTCCGATGATAACCGTGGGCAGTTTGCTCACTGATGAAGAGCAAATTGCAGATCCAAATATCGTCAAACTTGTCCTCAATCGACAAGGGAACGCGCTTTATTTCTCCCGCTCCCCGATTCCCTACCGACGAGAAGATGTCCCCACGCTCCCAACCTATCGTCATTTAGGTCTCTATGGATATCGCATTGATTTCCTCCATCATTTCGTCTCTCTTCCACCATCTTCGTTAGAACGAACTGAGGGTTTAGAACAACTCAGAGCACTCGAGGACGGCGCAACCATCCGCGTGCTCCTGACCGAGCATGATGCCATCGGTCTCGATACTCCTGATCAAATCCCTCTCATCGAATCTCTTCTCTCATCTTCAACGCACACATGAAATACATCTTTGTCACCGGAGGGGTCGTCTCCTCACTCGGGAAAGGCCTCGCCGCTGCCTCCATCGGCACTCTGCTTGAGCATCGAAACCTGAAAGTTCAGCTCCAAAAATTTGACCCCTATCTGAATGTCGATCCCGGCACGATGTCTCCTTATCAACATGGTGAAGTGTATGTTCTCGATGATGGGGCTGAGACAGACCTTGATTTAGGACACTACGAGCGCTTCACAAATTGTACCCTTTCTCAATTTAACAGCCTCAGCTCGGGCCAGGTCTTTGAAAATGTCATTAAAAAAGAACGTCGTGGCGATTACCTCGGAGCCACGGTCCAGTTCATCCCGCACGTGACTGATGCGATCAAAGATCACATTCAACAAGCTGCGGAGAAGACCCCGGACACCGATGTCATCATTACTGAAATTGGCGGTACTGTAGGTGATATCGAGGGACATCTTTTCTTGGAAGCTCTCCGGCAGTTTTCGCTCGAAGTAGGTCGTGAAAATGTCTGTTTCATTCACGTCACTCTGCTCCCCCTCGTGAAAGCCGCAGGTGAGATTAAGACCAAACCCACCCAACAATCTGTCGCCAAACTTCGAGAAATCGGAATTCAGCCCGATATCATCATCTGCCGGACGGAGCATGATCTGGACGAAGACAATCGCCGAAAAATTGCGATGTTTTGTAATGTCCCCGCTCTCAATGTGGTGGCCTTCCGTGATGTCGAGCACACCATTTACGAGTGCCCGTTGGATTTAAGAAAAGACAAAATTGACCGACTCGTCTCTGACGTGCTCGGCCTAGAGTCCGATACTCCTGACCTGCAACAATGGCAAAACTTTGTCGAACGATTGATCAAGCCCAGTCACAAAGTCCGCATCGGAATCGTGGGGAAATACATCGAACTCCAAGATGCCTACAAATCCATCTACGAATCACTCACCATCGCAGGAGCGGCACACGATACTAAGGTTAAACTCGTGAAAATCGATGCCGAAAAAGTCGAGAAAGAAGGCACCAAAGCAATTAGTAAGAAAATTGATGGCATCTTGATTCCAGGAGGATTTGGCGAACGTGGGATCGAAGGGAAAATCCTCGCTGCTCAGTATGCCCGGGAAAATGACATCCCCTATTTTGGAATCTGCCTCGGCATGCAAATCGCAACCATTGAATTCGCCCGCAATGTCTGTGGGCTTAAGGGAGCAAATTCGACAGAATTTGAAAAAGACGCTCCGCATCCCGTCATTTGCCTCCAAGAAGAACAACAGGGTATTACAGACATGGGAGGATCGATGCGCCTCGGAAACTGCCGCTCCATCCTCATCTCAGGTACGAAGTCTGCCGAACTATACGATAACGCCCCTTTCATTAATGAACGGCATCGACACCGCTACGAGGTGAACTCCGATTATCAGGATCAACTACAGGAAGCTGGTCTCGTGATCGCTTCCGTCTCGGAAAAAGAAGGCCTCGTCGAAATCATCGAAAACCCAGAACACCCTTATTTCGTGGCGGCGCAATTCCATCCAGAATTCAAATCTAAACCCAATCACCCCCACCCCCTCTTTTCAGGATTCATTCAAGCAACTCTGAAAAACAAACTCGCATGAGCGCGAATTGTCTCATCGTCGGAATTCAGGGATTGGAACTCACCCCGGAAGAAACAACTCTCTTTCGAGAAGTCCAACCCGCTGGATACATCCTTTTTACGCGGAATTTAGAGAACGCAGCTCAAATTCGCCAACTGACTGATTCCCTGCGCGATCTTTCCTACGATCCCCCCTTCATTGCCATCGATCAGGAAGGAGGGCGGGTCTGGCGCACTCGCGAGATGGGAGCAGCGCCTCCTGATGCGGCGAGCTTTGCGGATAAAGGCACGTTTGCACAAATTTCCACATTTGGCGCGCTCACCGGTCAACTCCTCGAGCTCTTAGGGATCAACTTTAACTTCGCTCCAGTGCTCGATCTCGACCATCATCCAAATGAAAACAATGGCCTCCGAGGCCGTTGCTGGGGAAATGATTCTCAAAGCGTCATCGACAAAGCCGGCCTCTTTAATCGTTGGATGCGTAAGAACGGAGTCTACGGTTGTGGAAAACACTTTCCCACGAATGGACTCGCCCTCTCTGATCCCCATCACGAACTCCCCGTGGCTGACATTTCACGTGAAGATCTCCTGAAGGAAGACCTCCTCCCATACACCGCCCTCATGCCTGAACTCGATGGCATTATGGCTTGTCATCTCCATTTCCCACAGCTCGATTCCGAGTATCCGGCCTCGCTTTCGAAAAACATCCTCACCGGACTCTTGCGAAATCAGCTCGGCTACGAAGGACTCATTCTCACAGACGATCTCGATATGGGAGCCATCGTCAATCACTACGGTCGCGGGCCGGATGTCCGTCTCGCCCTAGAAGCGGGAGCCGACCTCGCCCTGATTTGCCACCAGACAGATTCCATCCCGGCTGTTCTAAAAGACCTCGCCCAACTTCCAGCGGGAATCCTCGACGATGCAAGCAAACGCGTCGATAAAGCACGTCGAAAACTGAGTAAGCCTCCTGAATTTAGCGAATCACGGCTCGAAACGGTCAACCAGAAATTGGTCGAACTCACCCGAGAAACCATTGGAACAGAATACTTTGAACCAGCTCATTCCCCCCAAAGCCCGGTCGAAAAGTATTAAGTGCTTCCTTCCGCGCGTTCCGTGAGAGATTGCCCTGCTCAATTGGAGAAAAAGTCTCCATCCTGACACTATATCTAAGAGAAGTGAGCGATTTCTTGCTATTCCGACAGTTCTAAGGCAAGGAGCGCGCGCGTCTTGCACGTGAATTCCAAATCTCATCGTTATGTCACAGTTTAGAAACCTCGCAATTATCGCCCACGTTGACCACGGGAAAACTACCCTTGTGGACGAACTCCTGAAAGCCGGAGGCGTCTACCGTGAAAACCAGGCCGTCACGGAACGCGCCATGGACTCCATGGATTTGGAACGGGAAAAGGGAATTACCATTAAGGCCAAAAATACCGCCGTTCACTGGAAAGATCACATTATTAACATCGTCGATACTCCGGGACACGCCGACTTTGGCGGAGAGGTAGAGCGCGTCATGAAGATGGTCGATGGAGTCATCCTCGTAGTCGATGCTTTTGGAGGCCCGCAAGCTCAGACCCGCTTTGTTTTAAGAAAAGCACTCCAAGAAGGTCTCAAGCCCATCATCGTGGTGAATAAGATCGACCGTCCGAATTCTGATCCTCTCGGAGTCCATGACAAAGTGCTTGAACTCTTCCTCGAACTCGACGCCACCGATGATCAATTCAATGCCCCGACCTTATATGGATCGGCTAAGAATGGGTTCTTTTCCACCTCGCACGATGCCACTGAGGGAGATTGCATTCCACTGCTCGAAGCAATTATCGAGAACATCCCCGCTCCAAAAGTCGAAGAAAATGCGCCTTTTAAAATGCTCATCTCGAACATTGACTGGGATGACTATGTCGGCCGGATTGCCATCGGCAAAATCCTCTCTGGTTCCGTAAAAAAGGGCGATTCCCTTTTCCGTTTCTTGAAAGACGGCACAAAACTGAGAGCCAAAATCGGAAAGGTCTTCGAATATACTAATCTCGGTATTCAGGAAACAGAAGATGGCGTGGCTGGAAACATCGTCGGCATCGCTGGATTCGAAGATGCTGACATTGGTGAAACTCTTGGGGCAGACGAAGAGGCCGAGGCTCTCCCCGCAGTCAATATCGACCCTCCCTCTGTGCAGATGCAATTCTCCATTAACGATGGGCCATTTGCAGGAAAAGACGGCAAGCACGTTCAATCGCGCGTGATTCGGGAACGCCTGTTCCGGGAAATGAAGACCAACGTCTCCATTCATGTCGAAGACTCTGATCTCGCAGGAACCTTTAATGTTTCTGCCCGAGGCGCGATGCAAATTGCTGTCCTCGTGGAAACCATGCGCCGGGAAGGATTCGAACTCCTCGTCTCCCGCCCCACCGTCATCATCAAACGTGATGAAAATGACAAACGCCTGGAACCATGGGAAACACTCTATCTCGAAATGCCCTCCGAGTATGCCAACTCCCTCCTAAAAATCCTGAACGATCGAAAAGGCGTGCTGGAGAATATGGAAACCAATGACAACTCTGGCCGCACGCTCATTACCGCCAATATTCCCACCCGAGGAATCATCGGCCTCGAATTTGAACTCGTCAACATCACGTCCGGTCACGGGATTATGTCGCACCTCTTTGATGCTTACAAACCATGGGCAGGTCAGATCCAGACTCGCCTCGCGGGAACTCTCGTCTCCATGGATACGGGTCCAGCCACCGCATATTCCCTGCTCGCCCTCGAAGGACGTGGCACCCTCTTTGTCGATCCCACCGAGGAAGTTTACACCGGAATGATCGTGGGAGAAAACTCTCGGGCAGATGACCTTCCCGTCAATCCTGTGAAAGCGAAAAAGCTCGATAACATCCGCTCGGCTACCAAAGAAAACACCGCCAAACTTGCACCTGCATTGAAGTTTTCTCTCGAGCGTGCCATCGAATACATTGACCCGGACGAACTTGTAGAAGTCACTCCAAACTTCCTTCGTCTTCGCAAGCGAATCCTCGATCCCAACGAACGCAAGCGAGCGAACAAAGCCGCCAAAATGGAGAGCTAAGGAATCTCACCGAAAAAAACTCTCTTCAGCCCGAGCGAAAGCTTGGGCTTTTTTGGATCCCGCTTCATAGTCCCCACATGATCGCTCTCCTCTCGCCCGCGAAGTCACTCGATTACACCTCCCCTCTCCAAACCTCGAAAAGCACGCAACCGCGCTTCAAAGAAGAAACGGCCGAGCTCGTCACTCATCTCAAAAAAATGAGTGCAGCCCAATTAGGGAAACTCATGTCCATCAGCGAAAAACTATCTGACCTCAATCATGATCGATACCAAACATTCGAGTCAGATTACACCAAAGAGAACGCCCGCCAAGCCATCCTCGCCTTCACTGGTGATGTCTATCAGGGCCTCACTCTCGCCGAATGGTCTCCTGAAGATTTTGCCAACGCGCAAAAGTCCATCCGCATTCTCTCCGGGCTCTACGGGATTTTACGCCCTCTCGATCTGATGCAGCCCTACCGTCTCGAAATGGGAACTCATCTCGCCACCCAACACGGAAAAACTCTCTACGACTTTTGGGGAAGTAAGATCACCGCACAGTTGAACAAAGACCTTGGAAAGGGGGAAACATTTATCAACCTCGCCTCCAATGAATACTTCTCCTCCGTCAAGGCGCAAGACCTCAAGGGGCAACTCATCACGCCCGTCTTTAAAGACGAAAAAAATGGCACCTACAAAATCATTTCGTTTTATGCCAAAAAAGCACGAGGAATGATGGCAGATTTCATCGTGCGCAATCAGCTCACTGACCCAAATGATTTGAAAAAATTTAACACTGCAGGTTACAAATTGAATGCCAAAGAGTCGACCGATGACACCTTCGTTTTCTTCCGTGCAGAACAATGAAGAATTGGCGTGAACTTCTCGCTCAACGAGAATCAGCCACCCACTTCGTCGTGGAGGGACAGCTCGCGGTAGACCGGCTCCTGGCCTCAGATTACGAAACCGTCGCCGTATTCAGAATTGGTGAAAATCTCACTCGCGAAGAAGCGTCTCACATTCTCGGCTACCAGTTTCACCGGGGAGTCCTCGCTCTTGCTAAAAAACCAGAACCCGTCCCCCTCTCTCGTTTCGGGACCGGCACGCTCGTCGCTCTCCCGGAAATAGCAGACCCTGGGAATTTAGGAGCGATTATTCGTAATGTCGCCGCCCTCGGTGGCAGCGGCGTGATTTTGGGAAAAGGCACTTCACCCTATAACGCAAAAGCCATTCGCGCTTCCGCAGGAAATCTCTTTCGAATTCCCGTCCGATGTTCACCCGATATTTTAGCAGATCTCACTGAGCTTCAACAAACTCACATCCTCATTGGAGCTGACCTCAGCGCCCAATCACAACCATTCACCACCCTTCCCCAGCTTTCAAAACCACCCCTCCTCATTTTAGGCCCTGAAGATTTTGGGATTGATGCTACCGTTCGTTCACTCTGCCACCATTTAGCCCACCTCCCCATGGATCATGATATCGACTCGCTCAATGTCGCCTGCTCTTCTGCCATTTTCCTCCACCTCCTCAACCAAACCCATTTCACTCCTCACCATGCGCTTCCTCCTCTTTCTCGGTAGTATGCTTTCTCTGCATGCGGGCACGCTCCAGATCAAAATCCACCATCAATTTGACGGGCGTCCACTCTCTCTGAATTCGTTGCGTTACCAAGGCCAAGAGACCTTTTCTATTTCCCGTCTCAGCTACCTCCTGAGTGAGTTCTCCATCCAAAATGATGATGGAACATGGATCGATATCCCGAACCAATTTGCCTACCTCGATCTCGCGAAAAGAAGGACCAGCTTTACCCTCTCATCACTTCCTCAAGGCTCATATCAACGGCTGCGATTTTCGCTTGGCCTCCCTCAGTTGACCAATCACGCCAACCCCGCCGAGCTTCCCGCAGACCACCCCCTAAACCCAAATGTCAACCAACTGCACTGGGACTGGCAAACAGGCTATATTTTTCTCGCCCTCGAAGGTCGCTACCGCACCGCCAAGAAAGAACTTCAAGGATACGTCTACCATCTTGCCAATGACGCCAATTTGACAAAAATTCAACAAGAGGCTCGCTTCCAAATCAAAGAGAACACCGAGATTCAGCTCGCTTTTGAAGTTCAGAATCTCTTTCAAAAACAACGGACTGTGTCTTTCCAAACTTATGGTCATTCGTCGCATTCTCATCCAGATGACCCCATAGCGAAAACTCTCGCCCAGAATATCGCGAACTCATTCAGCCTCCTCACGATCAACTACCCGGCGGGAACCCAGTCAGCCCAGCCGGAAAAGAAAGTTCTCCCTCTTTACCTCCCTGAAAAATTCACTCCATTTCAATTCAAAACAAATCGCCACTTCCCGCGTCCGCAACTCCCACTTGATAACCCACTTCTGAAGGAACGAGTCACTCTCGGAGAAGACCTCTTTCACGATAGCATCCTATCAATCGATGGCACCATTTCATGTGCCGCATGTCATGACTCCAATCTCGCCTTTAGCGATGAGCGAAAACTTTCAGAAGGGTTTAATGGACGACTGAGTAAACGACATTCGATGCCCCTGTTTAACTTAGCCTGGAAATCATCCTTTTTCTGGGATGGCCGTGCCGCATCGCTTCGTGAACAAGTCCTTGAGCCCATACAAGACCCTCGAGAAATGGCTGCCAATTTAAGACGCATCATTGCCCGCCTCAACCGCAGCCGGAAGTATTCCCAAGCATTTACCAAAGCATTTGGCCCCGGCCAAGTGACCTCTGAAAAACTCGCTCTCGCCCTAGAAAACTACCTCCTCACTCTCACCAGTTACGACTCAAAATTTGACCAAGCAATAGCTGGGAAAAAAAACCTCAGTGAATCAGAACAACGGGGAATGAAGCTCTTCTTCACCGAATATGAACCACGCAATCAACAATATGGAGCGGACTGCTTTCATTGTCATGGCGGAGCGAATTTCTCCGACCATCAATTTCACAATAACGGGCTCAAACCCACTCAAGATCTAGGGCGATTTTCCGTGACCAAAGACCCCAAAGATCGGTTTCATTTCTCAACTCCAAGCCTGAGAAATGTCGGTCTGACCCCTCCCTACATGCACGATGGCCGCTTCGCCACTCTCGCCGAAGTGGTCGAGCACTATAGCAGTGGGATCCACCGCAGCGAAACCCTCGATCCCAATCTCGCAAAACACCCACGAGTAGGACTTCAATTCAGTGAACAGGCGAAAGCGGACCTCGTTGCCTTTCTAAAAACGCTCACCGACCCTAAATACGGCCCATAAGAAACGGAAAAAGATCTTAAACCTCTCGCATTTCTGATTTTTCGTTTCCATTCCCTTGTCCTCCTTTAACATCCCGTCATGCGTACTTTGGGAATCGACCCTGCCGTCCGAAATACCGGCTATGCCCTTCTTGAGGGCGACCACACCAATGCTCGGGCGCTTGATTACGGAGTGATCTCTGTCCCAGCCAAAATTCCACAATCTGGTGCCCTTGAAGCGGTATGCACCGGACTCAAAAACCTCATCACCAAATGGGAGCCCGATGAAGTCGCCGTCGAAGGCATCATCTTTGTGCAATCTTACCGCACCGCCATCTCGATGGGAGCAGCCCGAGCCGCCCCCATGATCGCGGCGGCCTCTCACGGCCTTAAGATCTACGAATACGCTCCCAAAAAAGTCAAAAAAGCGATTGTTGGCAAAGGAAACGCTGACAAACACCAAGTTGCCTTCATGGTTCGAGCGCTCTTAAAACTCCCTGAAACTCCTCCCTCAGATGCCGCCGATGCCCTCGCCATCGCCATCGCCCACCTCCAATCATCCGACCCCCTCAAGGCCTCCATGCTAGAACGCAAGCAAGTCTAAAAAGCATTATCTTATACTATTAAGATAAATTTCATGACATTAAATCGTGGATCTCAAGCATTTCCTTGATCTAGCATCCAGCCAATACCAGTAAGTAACAAAACTCTAATTCCAAGGATTTCAAGAATCGTCAAATAGCAAAGATCGCCACATCACTCTTTTCATGGCATCCAAAGTAGCAATAGTTCATTTCGAAATTAAAAAACAATAAAATTTGACATTGTGTTTAAATTCATGAAATAAGATACATATGTCTAATGACAACATCAAACCAACAAAAGAAGAACTGGACGCTTATACTATCCTTGCCAAGAAATCACTGGCGAAAAAAGTCTCTTTGGTGAATCAAGCGCGTCTTGAGAATTCTGAATTAGCAGAAAAAATTTCTGCACCTTCAAGCTCTCCCTTCGATATCACGGCGTCTGCTCAGCTTGCATTAGCCTCAGCATTCATTCACTCATGGCTCTACACGAACACTCCATTGGTTTTTAAAAAAGATGGTAATGAAATTGGTAAATTAAACTATAGAGGAGAAGCTTGGGGAGTTGCTTTAGGGGGAGGAGTACTCTGGGCAACAGGTTGGATGGCTGATCCGAATTCACTGATTGGTGATGCTGATTTTGCGCTTTCGACTAGCCCTGTTTATACTGAGATTGCTTTTTTCAAAAAAGGCGTGCCAGTTGGCGTCTTGATAGCCGGAGGAATCAATGTTCAAGTTGGAGGTGTCGGGGGATCTGGGAAATTTACCAAAGCATAATTTTAAATCATTGGGTGAATTTCAACCCCTCGTGGCAAGCTAAGGATGATGGCACAAATGAAGATGCCTACTTTGCAAATCAGAGTCAGATTACTGTATTGCTGAAGCGTCCCGGAGGAATTTACATTTCATCTTACATCAAGCACGCGACCTTTATTCAAGGGTCGCGTTTCTTTGACCAGACCGAGAACCAATATCACTAATTGGTTCAAATTTGCGCTCTAAGCTGTTCGATCCATCCAGCAAAGTCTTCTTGTCCCTTATGCCGGAGGATTGTTTCGGCGATCATCAGATCATGTGTGACAAGGTTAATTTGGCGGGGAGAGCCTGCTGTTTTAAGAACCTGAAGGTAGGATTGAGCGTGATTGTGGATATTTTCTTTTAGGCTATGATTAAACAGGGCTTCCAAAGCGTATTGCTGAGGGCGAGCGGCTCGCTCCCAAAAGAGTTCACCCATATCAATCAGGTCTTCGCCCGCGAGAGTTTTGGAAAAACTGAGAAGTTCCCGAAAGTCTTTTGAACGCTCCTCTTCGTTATCGGGATTTCGCAGAAAGATTGCGAGGAGGAGATTATTCAATGGGTAAGGAATAAACCCTTTGTCTTTTCGGGTTTGCTCGAAAGACTTACGATAATGCTCTTCCATAAGGCGCAAAGGAGCTTCACAGGATTTTGCTTCGCCGAGGGTCGCTTCTAAAAGTGCGGCATGTTTAGCAATAGAACCTCGGCAGGCGCTCCGACGCGCAGTGGGTCCGAACTGCTTTTCGAGCTTCGCTATTTGCTGGTCGCACTGCTTTAGAATCGCGCGAGACTTTTTGAGTTCGGTGGAGCCACCATCCCCCTGCCCTACCATTTTCAGGGTAAGACGCGCTCGGTTTTTGGCCTGCTTTTCGATCGCTCGGAGAGTGATCTGACTATCGCCGCTCGCTTGAGCTAGATCATAGGCTTCGATCGCTCTTTCTAACTCGTCGAGTTGGATCCAAGTGTCGCCAAGGGTCATGGCAAACTTTCCATTACTTCGCCAATCAGCAGGCAATTTTTCTAAGAACTCAATGAGACTTTCGACAACACAGGTGGTGCAGTGTCCTCGAAGAGTTTTGGCTTTCTGTCCAATATTCGCAGTGCAGACGATCGCCTCGGAGAGAGAAACAGGATCGGGAATTTTTTCCGTTTCTGATGATACCTCATGCGAGGTGAAAACATAGGAAGGGTCACCATAACATTGATAAGCGGCCCAAGTATTTCTGCTTGGGTGCCGTTCGTGGGTCCGCTGACGCGCCCGGAAAACCGATTGTCCAAAATTGGTTCCTTTCATCATCTCAGCATAGAAACAATCAGCAAAGGTAAGAGCTGCTTGATCATCGACAGCCCAGCCCGCCGCAATAACAGCCCGGACGCCCTGGTTGATGAGCTGCGTCGCGAGGTTTGCGGCCAATTGATAAGGCTTGGCAGGGAAATCAGCCGGACGAGCGTCGCCATCCACATTTCCCAGGTGACAGCAATTGATAAAGACGAATTCCGGAGTGCCCGGCATGCGCTCGATCAGAGACGGGGTAAGGAAAAGACCGTCACCAATGACCATGCCGGAAACTGGGGCGGGTGTTTCCTCGCCTGCAGTGAGATTTTTTGGGACATATTCGAAGACCCCGTGCCCTGCGAGATGGAGAATATGATGCTCACGACTCATCAGCTCACGGATGACAGTCTGAGCGTCAGGCTTCTCGTGAAGAGACACTTCGAAAGTCGCCTTGAGATGTTTTTTCTCAAGAAGATCTCTCACCGCACGGCCTTCTCTTTGAGCACCAAAAAGAGGCGGGAAATCTGAAGTTGGGTCAGCAATGATGAGAGCCTTCCCATTTCGACAAAGTTTAGGGCGAAGAACCAGAGGAGAACTGAGCTGTCTCACCATGGGACTGCGAAGCGCCATGGCACGATCACTTTCACCTTCGTGATATTGCAAGATTTCCCATGGGTAAGCAGCCGCCTGCTCGTCAAGGATCAGGACGAGGGGGCGATTGTCGCCCGAACTGGACTTCAAGGCTCTCGGGACGAGTAATTCGTGAAGAACGCGGCCCGTATCAGGATCAGCTGCGGTAGACCGAGTGACATCCCGCAAGAATGGATCAACTGCTTGTCGCTCTTCAGAAGTAGTGATCATGGGAAGCCCCGCTCGATCAGAAAGAGGAAGGAAAGACATCCGGCCATCGTCAACGGCGATCCGAAGACGTTGCCAGAGAGATTGATCCAGCCCACGAGAAACGCGATAGAGTCCACCATCGCCATAAACGAGACGTTTTTCGACCGTGATGTGTTCGTTAAAATAAGGAGAATCTTGGAGGTCCAGAAGGAAGTGTTGCGCCTCTACCGCAAGATCTTCATAAATTTCAACAAAAGAGATCTCAGTGAGAGGGAGAGAATCGGTCTCGGGATTACTCAGAAGGAGTTCATTTGCTCGAATCGCCGCTCTCAGAACAGCAGCAATGCTGTCACTAATACTCACTCCTCCTACCCCTGCTCCTGGAATCAAGGCGCATAATTTCAAACCAGCAGTAAGACTCCCCTTCGCCTCTTCATTCGTCTCGAGAGAGTATCGTAGGAACGCTGTTTGAAGGGTTTCAGTGAGCTTCCCAGGTGACAGCTCGCCCATAACTCCGAGGCCGACCACCAGAGCTCCGGGGAACTCACCAAGCTGATCAGAATAGCGAATCAAATCACTCGTATTGAGTCGCTCAGGATAGAGGCCGAGGCGGTATCGTTCGCTAAGGCGGCCATCAAGTCGCTGATCAATTGCACCCTCAGATCCCTCGATGGGATCGTTGATAAAATGACCAACCAGAACGGGCTGGTCACAGAAAATGAGATTCCCGTGAGAGATGGAGACACGTATTGTAGGTGTGACAAGCTGGCTCTGCGGATCGTCTTCAATGGAACTGCCTCCGCCCATCATGATGGATCCAAATTCGGATTCAGGTGGCAAATAGGGCACATGAGAAGGAGGAAGGTAAGTGAGTTCCTCGCTGCCTCGGCTGACCCATGCCCTATTAGGGAGGAGGCGAGTGGTTCCCTGTTCAAGAAGATCTACGATTGCAGGAAAAGAACGAGGATGATCTGCCAAATCGCCGTGTTTAGCGGGGCTATACCAATGAGAAATTCCTTCGGGAATGCCATCGGACCAAAGAACCCGCCCATCGCCACGGGAACTCGCAAAGAAGTGGAGACGCTTCCACAGCCTGCCCTTCACTCGATAATCACATGGGGTCTTTCGAGCCTGCCCAGCGACGTAGAGGGTAATCTCAGGGTCGAGAGAAACGCTTTCAAGTGTCTTCCAAGTCTTACGAGCTTTTCGTAAAAGGGTCTTGGTAGGAGCCTTCCACTTCCGTCCCATCACGGAAGAGAACTTGTTCCAGAGATCAGCCTCGAAGGCTCGCTCATCATGAGAAAGAGGAAGAAGCTCCAATACACCCGGGAATTTCCGAAGAATATCAAGGTAGTCGTTTTCGCTCATGCTGAGGTCGAGCAGGGACAGAAGGTTAATCAACGAATCCTGACCAACGAGAAGCCGGAGGATCGAATGAGAACCTTTATTCGGAGTGCCTAACATGATGAGGCGGGCTCCTTTACGGGCTGAAAATTCTTGCCAAGTTTCATGATGCTCAGCCATGACCGCTCGACAGACCAAACCTCCCATCGAGTGAGCAACGATACGAACGGGACCGGTGGTTTGTTGTAACTGTCTCTTCATCTCGTCAGCCAATTGATCTCCCGCGTCCAGAATGGACTTTCTCCAATCGTAGGAAAATGGAACGACCTTGTGGCTTTCTTTGAGATATTCGATCAACCGCTGATAAGAGTCTTTGTGCGGTCCATCTGGAGAAATGGTATGAGGACTGTTAATATCAAGTTTTCGAAATGCCCCACGCATCAGATCCGATTTATCGACCCAAACACGATCATCATCCACTCGGAGGTTAGACCCGGAAATTCCCGGAACCACAATGACACAAGGACTATCTGGCTTGATCTCGATACCCCGGCTCCTTTTCAGAGCCTTGGTATTGCGAGGAAAATATTGGAAACCACTTGGCTTATCCTCACCAGCGACAATTAGGGCACGGATCCCATCTCGAACTTTTTGATCCGCGAAATAATTGGTATGCATGACATTCCGATTAGGAATCATGGTGGGAACCAATTCATCCCGATAGACGCCACCATCCATCGAGGCAAAATTGACAACGAGATCATTCGGTCCTTTATAGAAGAGATCGACGAGCCAATCGTAAAAGCGGTGTTTATTGGTCGGCTCATAGTCCGAAGCAATGACTGCGAGGTGGGCTGAAGAACTCAGATCAAGACCATTTAGGAACCTCTGATTCAAGAGCTGAATCTGCGGCGAGCGAGGCATCTGGGCTTCCAAACCAGGGAAAGCTTCAGGATCAGTTCGATCCTTCACCGCCGCAATGAGAAGTGTTTTGACTGCGCTATAAATCGGACTCCCAAAGAACCCGGGAATGAGACCGATCGCGTGAAGGACGATATTGAGAGTCACATCCAGACGCCCACTGGCGAGCGTTGTCCCCCTCGCTGGACAGGCGACTCGCACGAAGCGTTCGATCACTAAGTTTTTCTCCCGAAGTTCATGATCGAGAGACTGAAGCTCTTTTAGATGTTGTTCATAAATATTATCTGCTGCACCACGTGAGGTGAGCCAATCAAAAGCTCTTTCGATGATATTACCGTCAACATCCTGACCTGAAAAGAGAGAGAGTTCTTCCGGTGAGAATACTTTGCCCTCATGACGAGTGCTTTGACCTCGCGCGAGGAACTCGCCCACCAGTCCTCCTCGAGAATGAGTGATGAGATGAAGCCTAGCTCCAGCGGGGAGGCTGTGACAGAGAGCCCGCGCATTTTCAATCGGACTCTCAGTGAGAGTCCGGTGATCATAGGCATAGATTTGTGAGCCAAATTTCGAAGTCAGTTCTTTCCAGAAGCCATCAGTATCATCAGTCAGAAGCTCTGAAAATCCGCCTGCAGTGGAGCTAAAAGTCCCATGAATAAAGACGAGGATGGGTTGAGAAATATCAATCTCGCTCACAGGCACAGGCTGAAAGTGAGCCTCCTTCCACTGCTCTGTCTTTTTGGTCTCGATCAGTTGTTCCCGAATATCTGAGGCATAGAAGAGTCCGCCATCTTGAATGATCCCCTTTTCAATTTTACGAGCAAGGGCTCGAATCGCCTCTTGACCGACTCGTGAGACAATTTCTCCTTCAAATTTTTCCTTTAAGTTGAAGATATCTAGCTTCTTAAGAAGGCGCGAAAACAAGCCTCTCTCTCCCTCCAGACTGGGGAGATCTGAGGTGATGGTAACGAGATCTTCATCATCAGAGCCACCACGATTTTCAGATTGCCCGGCATAGATTTCCGACAAACTTTCAGGTGTTAGAAAAAGCTCGGTCCCATCACTGAGTTCAAGACGAGCAACATCCCCTTCTTGCATCTCGAAACGATGCCCGGGAGATTCATCAGATCGATCGGCTTGGGGACTAAGGTCAATTGAAGCCCCCGAACTCATATCGAGTTTGAAAAAACCATCTAGGCCCAGGTCCTGATTCAGCTCCTTCTCTCGGTTTATTTTAGAATTCAGACGACCTCGAACAAGGAAACATTTAGAAGGTGTGGAAGTCTCAGACATTAATGTGATTAAGATTAAATAGAAGCGACATCATTACTGTTAGAATCACTGAACAAAAATACATCCTAACATATGACAAAAGCCACTTAGACCTAAAACCATAGAAATCAGAGCCTTAATTCAATCCTAAATATTATCATTTCAAGAAAATCTTCTGTAACCCTGACTATTAACTCAGATCTGACCCCACAAATCAGATTCATGGCGAATCCCGCCTTTTCCATTCACTGTCTCATGATTCAGGTTATGAACCTTTATAAATCACGCTCTGCGACGACGCATCAGCCTAAAGCAACGAGCCCACTCAGAATGACAATCGATCGCTCTGGCACTGAATTAAAATGACTCACGATTTGGATGAGTCGCATCGCTTATGAAGAAAAACACTCTTACTGATCTGAAACGCTTCACCAGACTCCACGGGCCGCCTAGGGATTTGGGCTAAAAAAATGAAACAACCTCAAAGATGGAATGACTGGATGCTCCTCTTGGCCATGCTCTGTATGATACTCGCTCCCTTGTGGAGTCTCTTGATGATTTTCGGAATCGAGAGACCACTATTCAGGGAGCTACAAGCAAGTCACATCCCTTATGGGAATGGAGGTCCGGGCCACTTTTTTTCTTATGGCATGGCCAAGATGGTGCGAATGATTGGATCTCTTGGAATCCTGATCTTTGGTATGATCTTCGCCTTAATTGGGGGGATAAACGTTCCTCAAAAAGCGACTGGCACGCAAGCACTGCGATACCTCACCTGGATGATGTCAATTTTCTCTCTCTTAGGAATACTCGCTTGTTTAAGGTATCTTTAATGCAAATTTGACAGTCGCGCAGGCTCTTCGATTCAAATAGATGCGGATGAAGTGAACGTCTCATAGAGGTCGGGCTTTTCTTTTTTGATTGAGCAGATAAGTTCTCCGAATGTCTTTTTATCGGACAACATCGATACTCATTTTCACCGCTAGTTTCGCTTACCTGACTTCCTGCGGGAAAGATGCTGGAGTTCCACTCGCAGCAACGACAAAAGCAGAACAGAATGAGGCGCTTGCAGTTTTCAACCGCGCAGCAACCAATGAAGCAGCAGGAAAAACCAAAGCCGCCATTAAGGGATACCGGTTGGTGGTAAAAGATTACCCTCTCTCAACCTCCGCCGCCGAAGCAAGTTACCGCGAGGCCGCTTTATTAGAAAAACAGGGAAATCTCTTGGACGCATTTGACCTCTATCATTCCTTCCTCTCGAAATACCCAGCTTCCACTCACTACAGTGCCGCGATCAAACGGCAGGAAGAAATCGCTCATGCCGTCGCCAAGGGGCATATCACCAATAGCTTCATCGGCCTCAAAACACGCATCGAACCCAAGAAAGCAACCGAAATGCTCGCTAAGGTGCGAGACAATGCTCCGCGTTCTCCATCCGCCTCACGAGCGCAGTTTGCCATCGGCCAAGTTTGGGAGAATCGAAATCAGCCAGACCAGGCGGTTGCGGCATACCGTCGTCTCTCACGGGATTTCCCGAATGCTCCAGAGGCTCCCGAAGCTCAATATCGGATTGGTTTTACTCTCGCAAATAAGCAAAAAAATGGAAATCCTGATACGGCCAATTTAGACCGAGCCAAGGAAGCTTACGAAGACCTTCTCTTACGCTATCCTAATTCCAAGCGAGCTTCCGATGCCCGCCGCGAAGTCGCCAAACTTTCATCAGGAGATATTCAGCGTTCGTACGATTTAGCGGAATTCTATCGCAAGAAAGGGAAAAATACCTCTGCCGTCTTCTATTACGGTGAAGTCATCCGTATGTCGAAAACCGGAGCGCTCCGCTCTCAGGCAGAAAATTGGATCAAACAATTGGGTCAATAAATGAAGATCTCTTTCATCGTCTGCCTCCTCGCTCTCCTCTGCGCATGCGGAGGATACCAAATTGGAGGGCACAAACCTTCCAAGCTGGCCAAGATCCGCAATATCGCGGTGCCGATGGTTCAAAACCGAACCCTCTTCCCCCGAGCGGATGCCACCGCGACCAACTCCATCGTTGATGCCCTCACGAAAGATGGCACCTATCGGATCAGCACTCTTGATGAGGCAGACGCCATCCTTTACGTCAGCCTCAATAAGATAAAATACGATCAAAGCCGCTCAAGCCGAGAAGATACATTACGCTCTGAAGAACTAGAAATGAGAGTCACTCTCGATTGGCAACTCTCTCTTCCCACGCAACGGAACAAGCCCCTGGAAGCGGGCTCTGCCACCGGACACACTCGCCTCTTTGCTCAAGGCAATCTCCAAACAGCCCGCGCCGGAGCCCTCCCGGATGCTCTCATGCGCGCTTCACAAATGATCGTTTCCCGCCTTGCAGACGGGTATTAGCTTTCATCCCTCATGCTCACCTTCGTACCCACTCCGATCGGCCACCTAGGGGACATCACTCTTCGTGCCATCGAGACTTTGCGCGAGGCCGATCTCATCGCCTGTGAAGACACCCGCCACTCTCGCAAGCTCCTCTCACATTTAGAAATTTCCAAACCACTCACCTCGCTGCACGATCACAATGAAGCGACACGCGGCCCAGAGTTAATCAAACGCGCACTCGCAGGAGAACACATCGCCATCATCTCGGACGCAGGTACCCCATGCCTTTCCGACCCCGGTCATCGTCTCTTAAAAAGCGCTCGCGATCAAGGAGTCGAGTTTACTGTCCTCCCAGGACCATCCGCCATTACCACCGCGCTTGTAGCCTCCGGCTTCCCTCCCCATCCATTTTCATTCCATGGCTTTCTCCATGTCAAAAAAGGGAAACGTGGCAAACAACTTCAAGCCGCCCTTGATTCTTCCGAGACCACTCTCTTCTTTGAATCTCCCCACCGCTTACCATCGACGCTCGACATCCTTACCCAACTCTCCCCCAACACTCAGCTCTGTGTTGCTCGAGAATTGACGAAAAAGTTCGAAACCCTTCATCATGGCACGTCTTCAGAATTGAATACTCATTTTCAAACACATAAACCGAAAGGCGAAATTGTCCTCCTCATCCCTCCTCAGTCCAAATAAAATCCCCATCTACGACCATGCTTAGCTTCTCAACTTGCTGGAACAATGCCCGTCATAACTGTGGCGAAGAAATGATCGATGAAATCCTCGATCTTGGATTTGATACCCTAGAATTGTCTCATGGCATGACCATCACGAAGCTCCCAGGGATTCAAAAAGCCTATAATGAGGGGAAGTTTCGCTGTGTGGGAGTGCACAATTATTTCCCCTCGCCCACCGAGGTCATGATCGACGCCCCAGATGCCTATGAGTTTTCCTCCGACAATCCCAATGAACGCCGGAGAGCCTACGAGCTCACTCTCAAGACCATCGAGCTCGCGCATACTTTTGGAGCATACTATGTCGTTCTGCACATGGGATCTGTCCCCATTATGCCGCACAAAAAATGGACCGGGGCACTCACGAACAAACTCTCCGAAGGAGAACAGCTCTCCGGGCACTATGCCGATGATAAGCTAGAGTGTGTCAAGAAGCGGGAAAAAAGCGGCCCAAAGTATTTCGAACGTGCCATCGAGGTTCTCGAACTTCTCATCCCCATCGCCCAGCAAGCAGGGGTCGTTCTCGCCGTCGAATCACGCTCGAAATATGAGGACGTCCCAGACGAACGAGAAATGCTCTACCTTCAGGAACACTTTGCTGACTGCCCTCACATCGGTTACTGGCATGATTTTGGGCATGTCGGTCTCAAGCACAATCTTGGCCTTTTAGACCATGCCCAGTGGCTTGAAAAAATGGCTCCCTACCTCATTGGCTGCCACCTTCATGACGTCAAATGGCCCAAACGAGATCACAGCATCCCCTTCACCGGCTCTCTTCCATACGAGACGCTCCTCAAACATTTCCGACCTGAAATGCCATTCACCTGGGAACTCTCACCAGGACGTAAAGGCCCCGCGATCAAAGAGGCGCTCAAAGCTTGGAAATACCTCTTCCCGCAAACCATGGCTCAGGAACCACAAGCTGATAACACCATCGGCGGGGTAGCGAGTTAGAGCCGACGCTTTGAATTCCCGCTCCCGATGCCATCTCCACAGCTCACTCTTGAAAAACACTTCGGGCACTCCTCATTCCGCGAGGGCCAGGAAGCGGTCATTCAATCGCTCCTAGAAGACCGCTCTGCGCTCGCCATCTTCCCCACAGGTGGAGGGAAGTCTCTTTGCTATCAACTTCCGGCGCTCCTCTTCGAAGGCCTCACCCTTGTTGTCTCCCCTCTGATCGCCTTAATGAAAGATCAGGTAGACAGCCTCATCGCCAAAAAAATTTCGGCCGCCAGGCTCGACTCCACCCTCACCGCCGATGAAACCATTTCACTCTATCGGCGCCTTGAAGCGGGAGACATCCGGCTCCTCTATGTCGCTCCCGAACGACTCGCTAACGAAAAATTTCGATCACGCCTTAAAAAACAAAACATCTCCCTGCTCGCCATCGACGAAGCACATTGCATCTCCGAATGGGGGCATAACTTTCGCCCTGACTACTTGAAGCTGACTCGCTTTGTCGAGGAACTCAAAATCAAACGCGTCCTCTGCCTGACCGCCACCGCAACCCCCAAGGTTGCCGCCGACATCTGTCGATACTTCCACATTCAAAAAGAAGACCACCATCAACTGACCTTCTATCGGAAAAATTTGAACCTAGTCGTGACTCCTCTAACTGATCAGGAGCGGCGCACGTATCTTCTGAAAGAGCTGAAAAAATCCCCCCTTCAGCCCACGATCATCTATACGACTCTCCAGCACGGGGCCGAATCTCTGGCATCCTATTTAAAGCAAAACGGCCTTCCCGCGCGGCCCTATCATGCTGGCCTACGACCCGAAGCCCGCGTGGAAATCCAAGAACAATTCATGGCCGATGAAACTCCTATCATCTGCGCCACCATCGCCTTTGGCATGGGAATTGATAAAGCCAATATTCGAGCTGTTTATCACTATAACCTCCCCAAATCTCTCGAAAATTATACCCAAGAAATCGGTCGCGCAGGCCGAGACGGCGAAGAAGCGCGCTGCGAACTCCTCGCATGCCATGATGACCTCAGAGTGCTTTCTAACTTCACTTACGGAGACACTCCCCAAGCCGATAGCCTGCGCCATGTCTTGCACTCTTTGTTAAATCAATCAGATGAGTTCGACATCTCAACTTATGAACTCTCTCGCTCACATGACATCCGCCCACTCGTCATCAATACTCTGCTGACTTACCTTGAGCTCGCTGGTTACCTCGCGGCGACTGCTCCCTTTTATGCCAGCTATAAGGTATCGTTCGCCCGTGATCTCGAACACCTCTTGAAAGGCTTCACTCCAAAACGCCAAGACTTTCTCCGCCGCCTCTTCGCGACTGGAAAAAGCAGTTGGAAATGGACCGAATTCAACCTTGAAGAGAGCGCCGCTGCCTTAGAAGAAACTCGAGAAAAAATCACCAAGACACTCAACTACCTCGAAGAACACGGGGACATCTCACTCAAACCCGCAGGAGTCCGCCAGGGGTACCGCCTTCTCAAAAAGCCAGATCATTTCGACACCCTCCATCTTCAAATCACGGAGCAGTTCCATCAGCGAGAGCAATCCGATCTCCAACGACTTCAAGAAGTTGTCGATCATGCCCTCTCTCCCAAATGTCTTTATCAATCACTCCTCACCCACTTTGGTGAGTCGATGGATCCTTGTGGGCATTGCTCCACCTGTCTCGGAAATACTCTTCCCAAAGAACTCCCGAGTTCCCCCGCTCCCGAAATCACTCCGGAAGACCTCAATGCGCTTCGGCAGCTCATTAGCGAAAAACATCCCGGCTTACGTAATCCACGGGCATTAGCTCGCTTCCTCTGTGGAATGACTTCACCTGCAACCTCCTACTCGTGGTATCTCCCCCCCGGAGCTCAGCGTAAGCAACGACTCACAAAACATGACGCATACGCGCTCCTAGAAAACCATGAATTCCAGAACATTCTGGAACTCTGTGAAGCGCAAATCATTCTCTAAAAAGAACGTTGATCGGACGTTTCACTTCTAAAAAGTGGAATGTCAAACTGTCCGGGCACCATCTCACACACCGGGACATATTGTCACAAAGCCCTTCTCTCATGGTCATGATTCTCTTGAAGAATCAAGGTTTCTACCCGCTGGCACACCATTCGCTAAAGTAAATCAAACTCAAATTTACTTTTTGCCATGTCTTCAAATCAAATGACCGTCAAACTTCAAGAAGCGCTTCAGGCTGCCCAACAGCTTGCCTTACGCTCAGCACATCCCGAACTGCGCAGCACCCACCTGCTCCTCGCTCTCTTACAACAGGACGGAGGGATCGTGACGCCTATTCTCGAAAAAGCCGAAGTTGATCTCACCAAACTCAAAGCCAACCTCGCGACTGCGCTGGAAAAAGAACCACGGATTCAAGGAGCTGGATCACAGCCTCAAATTAGCTATGGCCTTCGTACGACGTTGGATGAAGCTGACCAAGCCCGAGAGTCCATGAACGATGACTATCTGAGCGTCGAGCATGTCTTCATCGGCATGCTCAAAGCTGATTCTCCCGCTGGCCAGCTTCTCAGCGCAGCCGGACTCACTCAGAAAAAACTCGAAGCTTCACTAAAGGAAATTCGTGGATCTCAGAAAGTGACCGATGAAGATCCTGAAGGAAAATACCAAGCGCTGGAAAAGTATGGGCAAGACCTTACCGCAAAAGCTCGCGAAGGAAAAATTGACCCCGTGATTGGGCGGGATGAAGAAATCCGCCGCATCCTGCAGGTTCTTTCTCGGCGTACCAAAAACAATCCAGTTCTCATTGGGGAACCAGGAGTAGGTAAGACCGCCATCGTAGAAGGACTCGCACGGCGTATCATTAGTGGTGATGTCCCTGATTCCATGAAACAAAAACGCCTCATCAGCGTCGATCTCGGAGCGATGATTGCAGGGGCCAAGTATCGTGGAGAATTCGAAGATCGACTCAAAGCCTTCCTCAAGGAGGTGACCGAATCCAAGGGGGAAATCATTCTCTTTATTGATGAACTTCATACCATCGTCGGTGCCGGAGCCAGTGAAGGAGCAGTCGATGCCTCAAACCTCCTCAAACCACAATTAGCTCGAGGAGAACTCCGCACCATCGGCGCGACCACCCTCGATGAATACCGCCAGCATATTGAAAAAGATGCAGCCCTGGAACGCCGCTTCCAACCAGTCAAAGTCGGAGAACCTTCAGTTCCCGACACCATCGCTATTCTGCGGGGCCTAAAAGAACGGTACGAAGTCCATCACGGGGTTCGGATTCAGGACAACGCCATCATTGCCGCCGCCAGTTTAAGTGATCGCTATATCTCCGATCGTTTCCTCCCAGACAAAGCCGTGGACCTCGTCGATGAAGCAGCCTCTCGTATGAAGATTGAACTCGACTCCATGCCAACCGAGATTGACCAACTCGAACGACAAGTCCTCCAGCTCGAAATGGAACGTCAGGCTCTCGAAAAAGAATCAGACCCCGCTTCTCAGAAACGGCTCGCGAGTGTGAAACAGGAAATGGCGAATCTGAAAGAGGACTCTTCCGGACTCATGGCACAATGGCGGCAGGAAAAAGAAGTCATCGATGAGCTCCGCTCTCTTCAAGAAGAAATCGATCGTCTGAAGACCCAAGCTGAACAAGCCAAACGCATTGGCAATCTCTCGCTCGCCTCAGAACTCACATACGGAACACTCCCTGATGTTGAAAAACGACTGAAAGATAAAGAAGCCATCATCGCAGAACAAAAACAAACGAACCGCCTCCTCAAAGAAGAAGTCACCGAAGAAGACATTGCTAAAGTAGTCGCCTCTTGGACTGGGATTCCAGTCAGTCGTCTGCAAGAAGGAGAACGCGAAAAACTTGTCCGAATGGAAGAACGCCTTGGCGAACACGTCATCGGTCAAGAACCAGCAATCACGGCAGTATCCAACACCGTTCGTCGAGCTCGCGCAGGACTCCAAGATGAAAATCGCCCCATCGGATCACTCCTCTTTCTCGGGCCGACAGGAGTAGGGAAAACAGAACTTTCAAAAGCACTCGCAGAATTTCTTTTCGACGATGAAGGCGCCATGATCCGGATTGACATGTCCGAGTATATGGAAAAGCACGCCGTATCACGTCTCATCGGAGCCCCTCCCGGATACGTAGGCTATGATCAGGGAGGACAGCTCAGTGAACATGTCCGGAGAAAACCGTACTCCGTCGTCCTCTTTGACGAAGTAGAAAAAGCACACCCAGATGTCTTCAACGTCCTACTCCAAGTCCTCGATGACGGACGAATCACGGATGGTCAGGGGCGGACCGTGGACTTCCGCAATACCGTCCTCATCATGACCTCGAATATCGGAAGTCAATTCATCATGAATGAAACAAATTCCGAACAACGCAAAACCAAAGTCACCGAAGCGCTCCGTGCACATTTCCGGCCGGAATTCCTCAACCGGATTGATGAAACTGTCATCTTCGATCGTCTGAACCGGGACGAACTCGCAGGCATCATTCAAATTCAACTCGATCGAGTCAAAAAACGTTTAGAGAAACAAGGACTCCACCTGGAACTCACGGCGGAAGCCATCGAGTTCATCGGCGACCTAGGCTATGACCCCGTCTACGGAGCGCGACCTCTCAAACGAGCGATTCAAAACCACCTCCTCGATGCTCTCAGTCTGGAAATTCTGGAAGGAACATTTCAGGAAGGAGATACCATCAGAGTCACGATCGAAAATGGTTCCCTCTCCTTTTCTCATCACGCGACTCCCCAAAGCTACGAAATGGAAAAGTCAGCCTGAATCTCCCCGCTGACTACAAAAAAGCCCTAGGTGAACATTGATTCACCTAGGGTTGGAAAAATGTAAAAGATGCCGCAGCTTAGCCCGCGTTGCGCACCTTCTTGATGATGCTAGCAACCGTCGTGCTTGGCTTGGCGCCAACGCCAACCCATTTATCTGCTTTTTCAAGATCGAGGGTATAATTTACCCCATCGTTCATCGGGTTATAAGTACCGATCTGCTCGATGTAACGGCCATCACGGCGTTTACGGCTATCAACGGCTACGATCTTGTAATAAGGGCGGTCTTTTGAACCTTTGCGGGAAAGTCTGAGTGCTACCATAAGCTCTTGTTCTTGGGGGGCGGAAGCTGGTATGATTTCTCTACTTAAACAAGGTTTTTTTCTATTTTTCACTCAAGTTTCTCTGTGATAGACGCTATTTTACGGTAAAAATGTTCCATTATCCCTTCATCTCCTCATGAATTCACTGTTTCTCTGGCTCCTTCTGACTGGGCTTGCCATGGCCCAATCCTGGCCCCAGACATTCCAACCAAACGCGCAACACGGCTGGAACAAAGCCCTAGCTAGCGACGGCAAAGCCCATCGCTACGAAACGCGACACTTCATTCTGGAAGTGCCTAGCCCCCTCGAACACACCCAGTTAAAAACCTTCACTCAAATCATCGAATCCGTCCCCATCATCCTAAAAAAAATCCCACTCTCCCTACTCACCCCTCCTCGAGGATCCCGTGCCCGGGTTCGAATCTTCGCTACCGACGAAGATTTCATCAAAGCCGGCGGCCCCATCAAAGCAGCGGGACTCTACAGCGGCGCCGATCGTCACGTCATTCTCCGTGGAAAATATTTCTTCAGTGAAGAAGGGAAACAACGCCCCGATCACGACCTCTTGATTCACGAACTCACACACCTCTGTATGCATGAAAATCTCTGGAAATATCAACCATGGTTTAACGAAGGAGTGGCTGAATACATGGCCGCCGCGCACAGCCATGATGGAAATTTCCGTTTTAATCAAATCCATACCACGATCAAGGACCACATCAATCTCCGCAATCCCCCTCGACAAGGAATGACCACCGTGACCTCGATGTCCAAGCTCGTAGAATTTTCGGGGAAAGACTGGGTCACCCAATTACAACAACTGGAACCAGCAGAAATCTTATCACCTTACTCTGCCTCCCTTCTCTTGATCCATTATTACTTCCACGGAGGTCCAAAGCGCAGGAAGGAAGTCGAAGACTATCTCAGAGCCCTAAGCACCATCAAATACCGAAACCAACCGATCCCCCGCCTGGTTACGGCAGAACATGCCCAAAAGATTCAAACTAAGCTCAAACGCTTCTGGGCACCAAAAGGATTACGACTTCAGTTTCGGTAAGATCTTCGAAAATAATCGTTGATCGCTCATTCTCTTAATAACAAGGCTCGACCTTCCTCACGTTCTCCCCTAGTCACTCACATGCCTTTCAACCAGCTCGGGCTTTCTGCCCCCATACTCCAAGCCGTCACTGAAGCCGGCTATGAAGACCCGACGCCTATCCAAGAACAATCGATCCCCCTCATTCTTGAAGGTAAAGATCTCATTGGCGCTTCTCAAACTGGCACCGGAAAAACCGCAGCCTTTGCCCTTCCCTCTCTCTCCAAAATCCAACCACTCGGAAAACCTCAAATCCTCGTTCTCGAACCAACTCGTGAATTAGCGGATCAAGTCGCCGAGCAGTTTATCACCTACGGGAAACATACCGGCCTAAAAGTCGCCCTCTTATACGGAGGAGTCGGTTATGGTAAACAAGACGAGCAACTCAAAGCCGGAGCCGACATCGTCGTGGCCTGCCCCGGCCGTTTGATTGATCATTTCTACCGGGCGATGGTTCGCTTCGGCGCGCTCAAAATTCTCATCCTGGATGAAGTCGATCGTATGCTTGATATGGGCTTCCTCCCCCAGGTTCGCAAGATCATCAACATCTGCCCTTGGAACAATGAAGAGCAGACGCGCCAGACGCTTTTCTTCTCCGCCACCATGCCACCCGTCATCAAAGGCTTTGCCGAATGGTGCCTCACGAACCCCTCCACGGTGGAAATCGCACGCGCTTCGGTCGCCTCGACAGTCTCGCACGCCTTCTACCCCGTGGCCATGACCCAGCGTGACGAACTTCTCCTCGGACTCCTCGATAAAACGGATTTCCACTCCGTCATGATCTTCACCCGGACTCGTAAAGAAGCGGACACCGTGACGATGATGCTGAATGAAGTCGAAGCCATCAAGGGTAAGGTCATCGCCATGCACTCAGACATTCGCCAGAATGATCGCATGAAAGCCCTAAAAGGCTTTAAAGACGGACAATACCAAATTCTCGTCGCCACAGATGTCGCCGCACGCGGGATTGACATTTCCGGAGTCACCCACGTCATCAACTATCGTGTTCCTGAAAACGCGGAAGACTATGTGCACCGCATCGGAAGAACTGGAAGAGCTCAAAAAGAAGGAGACGCCTTCACTCTTCTCACCGCAGACGAACTCGAATTTGCAGAATCCGTCGAAAATTTCATCGAAAAGAAAATCGAACGCAAGAAATTGGAAGGATTTGACTATCAATACACCGCCATGCTCGACACCGAGCCGCGCAAATCATTCAAAAAGCCCAAACGCGGCGGTGGCAGACGTCGTCGGAGATAATTCACAGATCATTGGTCGTGATTCTTTGATCTGGCAATCTTTCCAGATTCATTGAATCTCTCTTCATGGCCACTGCACCAGCACTTGATCTGAAGGAAGAAATACTGCGTCTAAAAAAAGAGCGCAATGCTGTCATTCTCGCGCACAACTACCAAGTTGGCCCCATTCAAGATCTCGCCGACTACGTTGGAGATTCTCTCGGCCTCGCCTACCGCGCGCAAGAGACAGATGCCGATGTCATCGCATTCTGCGGCGTCCACTTCATGGCCGAAACGGCCAAAATCCTAAATCCTAACAAAACCGTCGTCCTCCCCGATAAAGACGCCGGATGTTCACTGGAGCAAGCTTGCCCTGCGGACAAACTCGAAGCCTATCTCAAAGAGAATGCTGATAAAAATTACTACGTCATCGCCTACATTAACTGCTCTGCGGGAGTAAAAGCCCTCTGCGACGTCATCTGCACCTCTGGAAATGCTCCCCGCATCGTTGAGCAAGCCCCCGCTGACCGTCCCATCCTCTTCGTTCCCGACGCAAATCTCGGCGCGTGGGTCATCGAGCAGACCGGCCGTAAGATGGACCTCTGGCAAGGCTCCTGCTACGTTCACGTAGAATTCACCCGGGAATCGATTCAAAAAATCAAAGATGAATATCCTGATGCGACCGTCGTCGCTCACCCGGAGTGCACTACCGCCGTGCGTCTCCTTGCCGATGAAGTCTGCTCGACCGAGAAGATGATCCACTTTTGCAAGACCACTCCCGCGAAGAATGTCATCGTCGTCACCGAATCTGGAATGCTTCACCGCATCAAAAAAGAAGTCCCTGAGAAAAATCTCATCGCCGGACCTACCGATCACTGCGCCTGTGCCGACTGTCGCTATATGAAAATGAACACGCTGGAAAAACTCCACGATTGCCTTAAAAACCTGGAACCAAAAGTGGAACTTCCCGAGGACATCCGGGCCAAAGCGGAAGTCTCTCTCGTTCGCATGCTGGAGCAATCCAAGTGAAAGAATGACCTGCCTGTAAGCTATGCTAGTCGTTATCGATAACTACGATTCTTTCACCTACAACTTGGTGCAATATTTCGGCGAACTGGGAGCCGAAATGAAAGTGTTACGCAATGATGCCGCGACCATAGATGACATTCGCGCGCTTCGCCCTTCTCGTATTTGCATTTCTCCCGGGCCGTGTACCCCAAATGAAGCGGGGATTTCTTGTGATGTCATTAGGACATTTGGGGTCGAGATTCCTGTTTTTGGAGTCTGTCTCGGCCACCAATCGATTGGGCAGGTCTATGGCGGTGAGGTGGTTCGCGCAGAGCAGTTGATGCATGGGAAAACCTCCATGATGCATCATGAAAACAAGAGTGTCTTCGCTGGATTAAGTAACCCTTTTGAAGCCACTCGGTATCATTCCTTAATTGTCAAAAAGGAGACGCTCCCTGATTGCCTTGAAGTGACCGCTTGGACCGATGACGGAATGATCATGGGGCTGCAGCACAAGGAGCTGAATGTGCACGGAGTCCAGTTCCACCCTGAATCGATTCTGACCAATGAGGGGAAGCGACTGCTGCAAAACTTTTTGGAAATGCCAACCGAAAGGCCGTAGGAAGGCGACCTTACTTCAAGGTGGCGTGGATCTGCTCCAGCGCCATGACAGCATAGCAAGTGACGAGGATCGCATCGTTTTCCATCCAGCGAGAAGTTTCATTGATCCATGAACCATCTTCACGTTGCGTGCTTAAAATCTTAGCAGAAAGGTCCTTCCGCCAATGAATATCCTGACCTTCTTTATTTTTCAGGGTGGGTAAATTCGCTGCCGCAAGAGTTTTCGCAATGGCGTGGTAGTAATAGTAAAGACCTTGCCCTCCGAGGCCGGGGTTTTCTTCGAGAGTGTAGTTCTTTCCGAGCCACTCTGTGACCGCCTTCACCCGTGGATCATCGGCTTTTAAGTCAGCGTATACGAGTGAGAGGAGACCCGCATAGGACATCGAGCCATAGCCGCGGAGAGAGACTTTTCCATCTTTACTGGTTTGCGTCCCCGCCTTCGAGTTGCCTGGGAAGTAAACGAAAGAGCCGTCATTTCCTGTCAGTTCACCTGGATTGGTCGATTCAAGATTTTGGCAGCGAGTGACAAAAGCGAGGGCTGCACCCCAGTCGAGTTCGGGCTGTTTTTTCTCACCGGTATCAGTAGCGAGCCGACGCGTGTGATAGAGAGCTTCCAGCGCAAGATGGGTGTTCGAGAGATCGGAGTGCGCATAGGAGCCGCCATAGCCGATTCCTCCATCGAATTCGGAATCATCTTCCCCTTTGATCCCCCAGTCGGTCTGTTGATTGATGAGGAAAGCACGTGCTTTGAGAATTTGGTCTTTGTATTTTTGCGCATCGGCTGAGACCAGAGCCATGATCGCAGCCGAGGTATTATATGTCGCGAGGCCTTTACCATAGATCCCGCCATCACGTTTCTGCTGAGCTACCAGCCAATTCAGCCCCTTGGTGAATGCTTCTGGAAATGGCTTCTTACGATCCAGAGAAGGGTCGAGCAAGAGTGCCCGGAGTGTCATCGCCGTAAATGCGGGAAGCTTGGGTTCGCCCCAGTAGCCGTCCGCATGCTGTTGCTTCAGCAGGTATGCATTCCCCTTCTGAATGGTCTGTTGCATTTCGAGCTTCTCGGAGAGGAGGTCGTCAGCGGACGAGAGAAAGCTGAACGAGAGGAGAAGAGTGGTGATAATAATCTTCATTGATTTTAAGGGGTGTAAGGTTTGAGCGTTATTGTGACAACAGATTCCAATTTTGGGAGAAGTTTCTTATTGGGAATCCAGACATCATCATTGGATCGATCCTTACCTGGATAGTTGAGCATCGCAGGTTGCGAAGTATAGATCGCGATCAAGTCCCCTGCGACCTCTGCTTTATATTTCCCCTCATGCATGTAGGAGCCGGTATTCAGCCAGGGACCTGGTTGCATCGTAGTTTCCGTCACGATGTGATAAATGAGCTTGTTCATCGCGAATGTTTTTTGAGCGCCTCCCTCTTTCCAACTCACGTGAATATCTATCCGAGATGCTTGGCGTTGCGCCTCCGGAACGTCAGGGTATTTTCCGGTAAGATTGAAATCTGCGTCCATGATTTCGAAGAGCTCTTGAGATTCCTGATAGCGTAACAGCTTGAGCGCAATATTCAGATTAATAGGAGAAATATCGGTGAGGAAGAGAGATTCGTGAACCTTCCCTTTGGTCATAACAAGAACGTACTCTAAGAGGCCTTCGTTCATATTCAGGCCCGCATCAAAGGAAATTTCCCGAGTTTTTTTATTCAGATGAATTTTCCCAATCTGAAGCTCGTCGGCGTTAATTTCTTTGATGACCGGTTTGACCGTTGCGGGAGCTTCTTTAGACGGCTCTTGCGCGAGTAAACTAGTGCTCATAAGAACTGGGATCAGCAGTCGAATCATGATTCTTTGGTTTAAAACTGATTTGAACATGGTTTTATTAGTCTATTTCTTTCAGACGTTCGCTCTTTTTCGCTCGTGGAGGAAGGCTGGGAGGAGAACTCCGCTTGGGGACGAGGGTGGCCGCATAATCTCGCCACATGAGACGAGTCATTCCTTCGCTCAAATCACGTGGAGAGGCATCATCTGGCACCGCATAGCCCAGATCAGAAAGCTGCAGGCGAACCATTCGAAAGAGAATTTTAGCCAGTTCATCTGTGGTAGAAGAAGCTTCGTGAGAGAGTGAATTCAAAGTCAGCACGGGACCATCCCCTCCCGCAGTGAGTTGAAGCGCGATGCTTTGCGCCGCATCCTCCCTCCTACCACTACTAATCTTGGGAATGACTTCGAGCTGAAGGCTGGAGGCTTCCCGAATCTGGGTTGCGACATCTAGGGCGGCTTTCTTCAAATGAGCGGGAACCTTCCCCGCACAAGTGAGATGAAGGGTAAGAGTGATTTCCGTGCTAGGATCGATGGCCCAGTGCGGGAGTTCCTTGGACAGCGCCCTAATCCCAGCCGCAGCTTGTGCGGTTTCACTGGGATTTGAGATCGTGGAATCGATAACGCGTTCCAGCGCTAGGAGAGCTCGCTGTGATTGGCCAAGAGTTTGGAGACGGGAAGAGAGATCTAAAGTGCGTGCCGGACCTTCCTGACGCGCAAAATCGCGGTATTCTGCGAGACCGGGAGCATGTTCGAGATTTCCGAGATCGGTTTCCTCAATACGTAAATTTTCTAGGATTTCAGGTTCTTCTTTCAGAGGCTTCGGAGGAGGAAGCACTAGAGGAGTCACTTTAGGAATGCCACTCACGAGATCTGCGCCAAAGTCTTCCGGAGGAAGAACGGCCCCTCGTGGGGACATGAAATCATAATGTCGCGTCCCTGCGAACCAGGTGCCATAGATGGACCCCAGGATGCCAATAACGACGATATACCACGGAACTCTCAAGAGAACTTTAAGATGAAGCTTTGAGCGAGAGATGCAAGTGCGAGTGCGGGGGCACAAAAAATGCCCGCTGTTTTGAGCGGACATTTTCAGAAAAAAGGAAATTCTAAAGAACTTATTCTGCACTCTTAACGAGAGTCGCCTTCTTACCCACGCGGTCACGCAAGTAATGAAGTCGAGAACGGCGCACTTTACCGCGAGAAACGACTTCGACTTTATCGATACGAGGGCTGTGCTCGCAGAACACCCGCTCAACTCCAGTTCCATAAGAAATTTTACGAACCGTAAACCCAGAATTTAAGCCGCGGCCACCGCGACGGGCAATCACGATGCCCTGAAAGATCTGGATTCGCTCCTTGCCACCTTCCACAACGCGGGTGTGGACTTTCACCGTATCACCTACGCTGAAATCAGTGGTTTCAGCTTTCAGTTGTTCTTGTTCAATTTTTTTGATGATGTCCATAATCGTGGTTACTTGTTGGCAGCGCGCAGGAGCTAAGGGATTTGCAGAGGGTTTGCAAACGTTTTTTTAGTTAAACTACTCCAGGGCGATCAAGCTCGGGAGACCCCATCATCTTGTAGCATATAAGACTGGTACGCTATATTTAGGTATTCTAAACTATTTGAATGCCTCGTAATCCAAATAAAATCGACTACACAGGTGGCTTGCCTGCTTGCCTCTCATCCTTTCAGGTTATCGAAGACCCACGTACCCCGGGAAATACTCAACATCATTTTGGAGAGGTCCTCTTTGTCTGCGTGACCGGCGTTCTCTGTGGCATGAACGGCTTTGCCGAGATCCAGGACTTCTGTGAACTCCAGCTGGATTGGTTTAAAAAATGGATTTCCCTGCCCAACGGCGTGCCCACTGCCCAGACCCTCTCTAATATTTTTCAACTCATTGATCCGGATCACTTTCAGCGCTGCCTCATCGATCACATCGGCGCCCTCCATCCCGAGCTTCAAGCTCAGATCATTGCTGTCGATGGCAAGAAGCTGCGAGGTAGTCACGAACTTCTCAAAGGAGCGGTGCATGCAGTCAGTGCTTGGGCGGCTGACTCTGGCGTGACCTTGGCGCAGGAATTTGTGGATGAAAAATCCAATGAAATCACGGCTTTGCCCAAGCTGTTAGAAATGCTCGATCTGGAAGGTCACATCGTCACCATTGATGCCATGGGTGCCCAGACCGAGGTGGCCCAGCAGATTACTGATCAAGGAGCGGACTACCTCCTCGCTCTCAAAGGCAATCAGGGTAATACTCACAAAGAAGTCATCGACCACTTTGACTTTGCCCTTCGTCAGCTGGATCTCAAGAATGCCACAGGTTGGAGCTACTTCATACAGGAGCCTGAGAAATCCCATGGTAGACTCACCACTAGAACAGTCCTCTGCACCAACAATCTGGAAACTCTGGATCCTGAGATTCGTAAGCGTTGGCCCGATCTCACCAGTATCGTAGTTGTTGAGTCAGACACCGAGGAACTTACCACCGGGAAGCGACGCAAAAAAGAACGACGCTATTATCTCAGTAGCCTCAAGGCAGAGGCTGCGAGGTTTCATGACATCATTCGCCGTCACTGGAGCATCGAGAATCAATGTCACTGGGTCTTAGATGTCGTTTTTCGTGAAGATGCGAATCGGACGCGTAAAGCAAATGCACCCAAGAATTTTGGCTCCTTACTTAGGATTGCGTTAAACATTCTCAAACTCGACACCTCTCTAAAAGGAAGCCTCCCGAAGAAAAGGCGTCATGCTGCCCATGACTTCGAATATCGCGAACGACTTCTGCAAATCTCCCGAGCTTGATCGCCCTG
>CALGLJ010000099.1 GCA_937930235.1 uncultured Verrucomicrobiales bacterium
GCGATAGGTTCCGTCCATATTCAGATGAAAGAGCCCAATCGAGAATAGCTGCATGACTTCCCGAGCATAGTTCTCATCAGGGAACCGGTTCGTACGAGGATCAGCGGGACGATTTTCAACCGAAGAAAGGTAGCGACCCATCTGGTGATTGATTGATACTCGATAGAGCAAATCTTCATAACTTCCGAAGGCTCCTCTGAGTAAAACATCATGGAAGGTCGCTTGGGGGCGGGCATTGTTTTCTGTGGAGTTGACGACTAAAATTTTCGACAATGCCATCGCAAGACGGACCCGCAACTGATCGGGGGCAAAGAAAGCTGATCTAAAGAAGATCGTGGTATTATTTCTTGGATCAGGCGCCCGGGCACCAGTTCCTCTGACAACACGCCAAGGCAGATCAGTGTTTAGGAACCCTGAAAAGCCTTGACCGTCTTCAATGACCCGATCTGCGATCGCATTAATAAATGTGCTGAACTGGGTCACTTCCGTCATGTTCAGCTGCTGATCGATCCACTTTTCATAGGCATTGTTTCCCAAGGCCCGCAAAGCAGCAATCTCACCACTGTCTGGACCAAAGGCCGCTTGAGTCAAGAAACGAGCGGTTTGGATGTAGGAAGGAACTCCAGGTTCATCAGAATTAAATACACCTCCGTTGGGATTCGCTCCCTGAATCAGCTGTTGATACTGTGCCAAGTCTCCTCCTCTTGAAGCAGAGCGGATACTCGAAGCACTGTCGGAGCCAAAGCCCAATAAGCTTTCTAGAAGATCATCAAGTCCATCTGAATCATTATCGGTGAAAGGACCAGTAATCACATTTGGACCGAAGAGCTCAATCACGTCGGCAATATTATTCCCGTTCAGATCCGTCGCTAATCGTGGAAGGGGCTCTTCTATCCTGCGTACGACGAGATGAGGACGATCAGAAGGATCTGGAGATTCAGCTGAGGCATATCTGATCAGAGATGAAGTCGCGGACACAATTCGTATATCGATGTCTTGTTGAGACCCAGCCAAACTCCGCGCATAATTCGTGATGTCGAACTCGACCCATTCCCCAACATTCGTTGGCTGACGAGTAGAATCTAAAAGCTCGCCGGCGAGCGGTCTATTGTCATATGTGATGGACGTATCAGACCAAGATCCGGACACAGAAAAGGCCTGATGGGTTCCATTCGTATTTCCCGAAATGGTGACAGGGAAAAGACGGAGAATGACCGACTCATTCGGTGCGAAATTTAGGCCATTTGTATCGAATGATAAGTAAGCTTCTCGATCGAATCTCAGCGCGTTTGGCTGTTCATGTTTCACATCTAAAGTTTGGAAAGTAGAGAAATTTCTTCCTGCAAAGTCTGCGCCCCGGACGAAGCTATCGGATGCCACCGCAATCATATTTTCAGCAGAATCCAACATGAGATGGGGGCGATCAGCTGGATTGGCAGCTTCTTGTGAGTGGTAAGACACCCAAGTGCTGGAATTTGAGGAAATCTGGATCGAGGCGATTCCGTCTCCTGCAACCTCCTGTCTGATATAATCGGTCACGTCGAATTCAATCCACTCTCCCTCTGCGACAATGCGTTGACGATCAATGATGTCTCCAATTCTGGGTCGGTTTGCATCCGTGAGAGTGCTCTCAGACCAAGCATCCGAGTTGATTTGACGTGCGGTATGGCGACCGAGACTTCCATCTCTTGCTCTTACCTTGAGCCTCAGGATCGCACGGCTAGCGGTAGAGAATCCGGAGAGATCAAACTGAAAGAATGTTCTACGATCAAAATTCAGGTTGTTAGGGTTGGCTTTGACAACAAGATCATTTGCTTGCCCAAAATTTCGATTCGAAAAAGAGCCACCGCGAGCGTAGGTGTCAGAGACGGGTGCAATTCTCTGGGAAACTGCTACAATGCGAGGGCGGTCGCTAGAATTAGCCGCTTCACTTGAATGGTAAGCTAGAGATGTTTGTCCATCTGAACTGATTTCGAAAGATGCGAACCCATCTCCAGCAGCTTGAGATCTGACGTAATTCGTGACATCATATTCAAGAATGTCTCCCTCATTCGGACGAAGGCTAGTCTGTATGAGACTTCCACTAGTGGGTCGACTATTATACGTGATACGATCTTCTCTCCACGAATCATTTGAAACGGCACGGAGAATATGCTGATCGTCATTTTCTAAATTGTCAGATGCCTCAGCGGTGAGCCTCAGCACGTAACGGGCTGAGTCATCAAGTTCACGGACATCGAAACGGAGGTAACTGCGTCGAGTAAACGATGGACTACTTTCCTTGACATTCAGATTAGGATCGTTTCCAAAGTTACGATCACTGAATGAACCAGCACGAACGTAGGCGTCAGCGACTGGGGTGACAAATGAATCCGCGTAGAGATTCGACGTTCCTAGAAACAGAGCCGACATCAACGGCCGTTGTAATAATCTTAATTTCAGTGTTTGCATGTGAAATAGACTAATACATAAAATCGTCTGCTTGTAAAAAAAAAACTGTGAATTCGGAACACTTTTGTTCCAAAATCATTAACAATGAGTGTTTTTTATGAGTAAATATGAGCTTCACGACAACTTCTAATATACCTGAAGATGTCAATGTGTATGAGCGCGATGATTATTACATTGGAATTTCTGGATATCATTTTTAGCAAGTGAAACAACATCTTGAAAAATTAAGTTCGATAGATCTAGAAATTGGCGAACATATCACACATATTATCCATCATGTGATTTTTGGCAGCAAATGCCGCTAATCATGACAATTTTGAACGCCGCAACCCTGGGGGTGAGGATTTTGAAATAAAAATGCTCAAAAACCGCTAACCTGAAACATGCCTGATTCTGACGACATTCCGCAAAGTTATCTTGTATCCAATCCGGAGCCATTAGAAAGAGATTATCGAAGCAATTCTGAACGACAAAGTTTCGAAGAACACAGAGATTTGCAGATCGAATTACAGAACACAGAGCTTGCAGCAACAAAAGCACTGTTGGCGAGTGCTTAGAGTCATTCAGAAAAAATGGCAGCTAAAGCACGTCGTCATTCTTATCTAGGGCACCTACATTTCAGATGCTAGATAAATAGCACTTGTACTTTATTCACATTGCTTCTATGGCGATGGGATGTCGCCCCGTAAGCAAACCCCAAACGATAAGCTCGATCTCAGCCGTGGTTTTCCCGAAGGTCTG
>CALGLJ010000100.1 GCA_937930235.1 uncultured Verrucomicrobiales bacterium
GTTCGCTTCATTCGCTGGTTGCGCCATGGGTTGTCACACCGTCTTCTCTACCGCGATTCTCTGGCCGAACTCGCCATCATCTGGAACTGCACGGTCACTTAGTTTTGGATACCCATGCAACAGCGAGGACTAAGGAAGTTACCCAAAAGGCAAGGTTTAGTGAAGACTTCATAGTTCCCACGATAGGTCCTCGAGTATCAATCTGGTAATCGAAAATGAATGACCGAGTATCGACCGCATCGATCTTTTCAGGCGTCAAAAGCTCTGGCAATCTGCTACAGGCGGCGCCAGATCGACGCAGGGGTTAAAGGCTCTGAAATCATAAGCCTAAACCACTAATTGGCAACGTAGACTTAACTTATGCCCGGCAAAAAATTAGTCCCGACGATCCGCTACACACTTTATTGTTCTGCCACATTTTTGAATGGTTGCGAGGGGTTTAGGTCACCCCGATTCTCGCACCATCCCTTGGTTCGATGAGCGATCCATGCGCCCAAGCCAATCAACAGCAATCCGGCGAAGATACGCAGCCGAATACTACTAAACGAGCCCCGATCCATATCGAATCGAAGAAAGAAAAGATCTGAAGTCAGCTCAATCCGCTCTTCAGCGGTAGTTTCGCGGGCCTTTCCTTGCTGTAAATAGTTATCAACGATCGGGGCAATCCTCTCGCGATACTTCTCTGTAGCTTCATACGCATCGAGGAGAGCAAAAACGCTACTCATGAATAACCCCATCCCAAGTGCGAGTGGGAATGAAACTAGGATGCGTTTGAAGATGGTCATCTCGGTTTTCCTGCAGAACGTCAAAGCGTATCCATCCCTGACAGAACCACCGATCAACATCACAGACACGCAACTCATCCAAACTACAAAATCTGCTCCGAGAACTCAATAAATTATGTCTGGTAAAAAATTCCGATTCGCAAATTCGGTTACTTCAGAGCGTTCTCAATTACCCACTCTTCAACTAATCCTCCTAACATAGTAGACGCAATGAAAATGACAGGCGCTACAACTCCCAATATCAATCTATGAGGAAATCGAAAATCAAGAAAAGGACCAGATGAGAGAAAGCATGCGCCCCCACAAAAGACACTAACAAAGACTATTCTCGATAACCCATGCCCAAACGCCCCCCCCTATAAGTGCACTAATATATGCCAACATAACGCCCCCAAAAATACCATCTCCCTCCGGACTATATTCATGCCGACTGAGAAAAATTATGGCACCTAGCAGCCCCAGAGAAAACAAACAGATCAACACAAGACCATCAATCCCCATCCTCGCTCCAGAAAGTGAGGAAACCGCTAAAATACAGAAAAGTGACATGGAGACAAAGTTCTACTGCGAGCGTAGAAGTCCGCGAGTTCTCCGGCAAGAATGAAGTTTTTGCCGACTTGAATTATGCCGGCAAAAAATTTGTCATTACCATCCTCGAATCTCACCGCGATGCCCAAACTAGATATTATGGCTCTATCGCCACCACTCAACACGCCCTCGAATGCACCATGCGATTTTTCCTGCGCTTTCCTTCATGAGAAAAATGTCTCGTGTGAAACAAGCAGGAACAAGCTGAGATGTTTCGAGCCATCGAGAACCATTGTATCACCTCTGCTCTCACTACAGGCAAAAAAAGAAGCGCCGATTGGCGCTTTTCTTTATTTTTCAAGCTTTCCTTGAAATGGCAACCCGTAGGGGATTCGAACCCCTATTGCCGCCGTGAAAGGGCGGAGTCCTAACCATTAGACGAACGGGTCATATGTTGCTGGGACGAGGTGGAAGTATACCCCGATATCGTTTGTGCCAAGAAGTTTTTGGAGTTTTTTTGACCTCCTACTCACTTTCAGATGTGAGAGGAAGCTGACAAAAAAAGAAAAACCACCAAAGCCAGAGCCACGGTGGTTTGATTGAGTGAGAATTTACCTCTCCTGAACGGTTAGTATTGGTAATTCAGGTAGAAGTTAAATTGCCCTCCCCGGTCTCGGAAATCATCAGGGGTGGAGAGCGGGATGGCGTAGTCGATCGCGATGGGACCGAAGGGTAAATTCAGGCGGGCACCGATTCCGATATCACTTGCGAGTTCACTTGCGCCAAAGTCCCAGGAGTCAGCATTCACAAATCCCATGTCATAGAAAACTGCTCCCCGAATGGTGTCGAAGAGTGGGATGGTGTATTCGAGGGAGACGAAGGCACTCGTATTTCCACCAAGTGATTCGTCCACGTTTTCATCAAAAGTTCCAAGATCACGAAATTCAAATCCTCTCAGATCACGCGATCCTCCGAGGAATTGGCGCTCGAAGATGGGGACGCTATCGGTATCACCATAGCTATCGACGACGTTGATCGCACCCCGGGCGGTCAAGATGCCATCCCAGCGGAGGTTCCAGTGTTTTTGACCTCTCGCCGAGATGGTGTAGGTGTCTACATCACCACCAAGGATTCCTCCGGTGAGGGTCAGGCCAAGTTCGATTTTCTCTCCCTTGCGGGGAGTCTGGTTACTGTCACGGCTATCGTAGACGTAGGTGAATTCGAGGGCGCTTCTGGTGCTCTCGCCATCTTCGTCAGCAAACGCTTGCGAGAATCTCCCAGGATCGACTTGCGGTCCCCCAACAGGGACGCCTGCGTTAGGATCAATGCGGACATCATCATCAACATCGATATCGATTCTTTCCCAGCTATAGCGTGCTCTGAGGTATGCCTTACGACCGACAGGCTTACGAATGAAAATGGCTGCGCCACGGTTAGACTGCTCATAGGCATCGCTGAAGAATTGCGAGTCTCTAATGAAGACTTCCCCCCCCAGCGAGAGTTTTTTACCGAGGAACCAAGGTTCCGTGAGGGAGAGGCTGAAATCTTGCCGCTCCGTTCCAACGCGGAGGTTCACGCTGAAGCGCTGACCACCACCACCGCCACTAAAGCGGAAGGGTTGGCGAATATCGAAGTTACTCTGATCGAGCCCAAGGGTTCCTTGGATGTTATCAATCGAACTCAAGCCAATTCCAAAGTTGATGTTTCCAGTTTTCTTTTCCTCAACGAGGATATTGACGTCGCGGAAGTTTCCACGGCCACCACCACTGGTGACTTCCACATCGGAAAAGTAATTCAAGTTTTGAAGTCGGCGTTTCGTGGTCTCAAGATCGACGGAGTTAAATGGTTCTCCGGGACGCATGGGAAGCTCACGACGGATGACGCGGTCCTGGCTCTTGGTATTCCCTTCGATGTTCACTCGGCCGACTTTAAAGACGCGGCCGGGGGTGACTTTATAGCCAATATTTACACTTTCTTGTCCGGCCTCACGCACCACGGGAAGGACGGTGGCATCCGCAAATCCTCGCGATCCGTAGTAGCTGCGAATCATGCGAATATCATCACGCATTTTCTTGGAAGAGTACGGCATGCGCTCGATGAGACTCAGCGCAGGACGGATCTCGGCAGGAGAGAAAATTTTGAGGTCATCGAGTCCGACATGATTGACGGTATACTTCGGCCCTTCACTGATGGGAATGACCATATCGACCCGTCCGTCTTTGACGGGAACCCGCTTGGGGATTCCGACTTTGGCTCGCCAGTATCCACGAGCTTGGTAATAGTCTTTGACGTTATCTAAATCTTCATCGAGGGCTGCGGAGTCAATGCGACCAGATTTTGTAAACCAAGAAAGCCAGCCTTTCTGCTTGGTATTCATCTGCTTCCGCAGTTGCCGGTCACTGAAGATAGTGTTGCCTTCAAAGACGATTTTACGAACCTCACTCTTTTCTCCTTCTTCGACGACAAAGACCAGATCTGCGTAGCCTTCCCGATCAGTCGCTTGTAGTCGGTGAGTCACGGTGACATCTGGATAGCCATAGCCTTGATAATATTTTTCAATATTTTTCCGTGCTTGGATAATCTTGCTGTCACTGAGGATTTGCCCGACATCGAGTTTACTCTGGTTAGCAAGAGTGCGGTCTTTAAATTTGGTGTTTCCGACAAAGCCGATGCCGTTGATCAAGGGGCGGGTAACGACTTCGGCAATGACTTTCACTCCACCCGAAGAATCCTCTGCGAAAAACTGCACGTCATCGACCAAGCCACTGCTGTAGAGGGTGCGAATGTCTTCATCGAGAGAAGATTGCTTGTATGGCTTACCGGGGCGGGCTGCCATGAAGTTCCGGAGACGTCCTTCGTCCACCGTCTTCGCCCCACGGTATCGAATCTCGACATTCGTGATTTTTTTGCCTTCGAACTGGCCAGCCTCTAGGAGGAAATTCTGAGCTTTCGCTGATGTGACCCATAATGGGCCCGTCAGGATAGCGCCCCCAAGTGCTAGGACCTGTATGGCCCGTTTCGTGTGTCTTGAATACAACATAAAGAGAAGTGAAACGTTTCGTGGAGATTACGCTCAGCCAGCACCTTGCTCGTCAAGGCGAATGAGAGCGAGGATTCATGAAACTTCTCCCCTCTTATTTTGAACGCCGAATGTCTTTTTTCAAATATGCGGCATCTCGCCGCTTGCGGAGGTATTCGAAATACCTCAGTCGAGCGAGGCGATCAGGATTTGCTTCGGGATTTCTGAAGGGATTATTATCTCCCAACTGCGCCCAAGGTCCGGTCTTGGGCACTTGGGCAAATTCAATGAAACGCCAGTGCACGGTGGCGCTATTTCCGACCCCGAGATAGTCCCGCACGGCAGGCGAGATATCAATTCCCGCATTTTTATTTTTGGTATTTTTAGGCCGTTTATTCCCGAAGACATACTCGTAATCATTGGTCACAAAAGGCCCACAGTCTTCCCACTGGGCGTAGCAGACTTTTTTATTTGCTACGATTTGAACCCAGCGTCCTTTGCAGACGGTTTGACCTGGTTTCGGATTAATGCGCTTGAACCAAGGGATCACGCGAGATGCTTCTGGTTTATGCATCGCATGATTGAGGCAGTCATTGTAGGGCAGCGCGATGTAGAACGGGTTTTGCTTGGGGGTGAAGGCCTTGGGAACCAAGCCATTTCGGGCACTTTTTTTGGGATTATCGTATCCCCCAAAGTTTTTCATCCATTGAGTATCCCAGGATGATTTATCATTCGGAGTGGGATTATTCGGAGTGGGTTTCTCCCCCACCCAGAAGACCGTGGCCGTGATGTTTTTTTTCCACGGGTAAATTTTTTTTCCGTATTTGGCAGGATTTGGCGGAGTATTTACAATGGTCACGCGTGGCCCCTGCGCAAAGGCAGAGGAGGCCATCAAGGTGAAGATGATGAGCTTTCGAATCACTTGAGGAGAGGGCATGTCAAAGAATCAAAGGAGTGAGAAAGTTGAAAATCTGAAGAAATTCTAGAGCATTTGCACTTTCTTGCAAGTGCCTGATCTTAGCCGAATCGCGCATTCCTCTCCAAGAAGGACACTTCTCAGCATATTGAAGCTGGCCACTCATGAGTTCACGTAGACAATGGCCTCCCTGAAAGGCATGCGTTGTTTTTACTCACAAGATTTTTTATTGGATCTCCCCAAAGATCATCCTTTTCAGATGGATCGATTCGAGGTTTCAAAGAATATGCTCATCGGGAGCGGAATCCTCCGAGGTGAGGATATCCGCGAAGTGCGAGCGGCTGAAACTCACATCCTAGGGCGGGTCCATGATGAGGCCTATCTCGCTAAGATTTATCGAGGTCAACTCGATCTCAAAGAGCAGATCACCCTAGGTCTCCCAGTGACGCGCGAGCTTTATACTCGAAGCGCCACCGAAGCGGAAGCAACCCGCCAAGCCTGCTATGCCGCCCTGACCGATGGAGTGGCTGCGGTGCTTGCAGGAGGCACTCACCATGCCTTCCGAAATCATGGCGAAGCTTCCTGTGTTTTTAACGACATCGCGATTGCCATTCGCGACTTACAAGTGCAGCGACCTGGAATCAAAATCATGGTCGTCGATACCGATGCTCATCAGGGGGACGGCACCAATGGCATTTTATCGGAAGATCCGAATGTCTTCACTTACTCGATTCACGTCGGACGTGGCTACCTCAAGCCCAGCGTTCAAGGCTCCATGGATGTTGAGACGGTCCGTTATGTGGAAGGCGATATGTATCTTAGGCAACTTTTCACCACTCTTGCGGCAGCGCTTGATGCGTTCTCGCCTGATCTTGTGATCTGGATTGCGGGAGCAGATAATCACAGTAACGACCGCTTCGGAGCGATGCACCTTGAGCTTCAGGATTTCGCGAAACGTGATGAGGTTCTCCTGCGTGCCTTTATGCGTAATCGCATCCCGGTCACCATCCTCTACGGGAGTGGCTCAAACCGGGAGCAAGAATACACGGCTGAAATCCATCGCAACACAATCGCTACGGCGGTGAAAGTTGCGAAAGAAACTCGATCATGAAACGCTTTGCTATCGTAGGCGCTGGTGCCGTAGGCAGCTATTATGGAGGACGCCTCGCGGAGGCAGGACACGATGTTCACTTTTTGCTCAGAGCGGATTTTGACACCGTCCGCGCCAAGGGGCTACAGGTAGAAAGTTGTGATGGAGATTTTTTTCTCCCAAAGGTCCAGTGCGCTCAAACTCCTGCCGACATTGGGAAAGTCGACATCGTCATTGTAGCCTGGAAGACAACTGCAAATTCGCACTACCGAGAGGTCATCGAGCCCATGTTGCATGACGACTCTCAAATCATCACCTTACAGAATGGCCTTGGGAATGTGGAAGCGCTCGGAGAGCTTTTTGGTAATGAGCGTATCTTAGGCGCACTTTGCTATGTTTGTATCAATCGGATCGCTCCCGGCGTGATCCGGCATACTGCGGGAGGAAAGATCGAACTAGGAGGCGATGCTCAAAATCTCCATGAGCTGGCCACGCTTTTCCAGAACGCTAAAATCCCGTGTCAGGTCGCGGAAAATCTTCAAACCTCGCAATGGCGAAAGCTGGTCTGGAATATTCCTTTCAACGGACTCTGTATCACGGAAGGAGGCATCGACACCGAAGCGCTTCTTCAAAAAGACGGGAGCGAGACACGGGTGCGCGCCCTCATGAGTGAAGTTCTCATCTCCGCACGCGCACTCGGGCACGAGATCGAAGAGGATTTCATGAATCTCCAGATCAAAAACACCAGGTTTATGGGAAAATATCGTCCCTCAAGCATGATCGACTACATCGAAGGACGTGCGGTCGAGATTGAAGCGATCTGGGGAGAGCCTCTCCGCCAAGCACAGGCGGCGGGAGTTTCCGTTCCGCATCTCGCAGCCCTCTACGCTCGGATCAAGGAATGTTGCTCATCGTAAAGTCATGAAGTGGCTGCTTCTCCTTCTTGGCATCATCGCGCTGAGTTCATGTGCTCATCGCCAAATTACGCCCGGTCCCCCACCGGCACAGTGGACCGAGGGAAATCAGATCAAGACTCTCATCAACGGGAAAAAATTTTATCCTCCGATGCTCGGGGCGATTCACTCCGCAAAAAAATCCATCACCTTTGAGACCTTTGCCTATGTCGACTCCCCTATTGCAAGCCAGTTCACCAAAGCGCTTGCGGCAAAAGCTGCCGAAGGCGTGAAGGTAAATATCATCCTCGATCAGGTGGGATCCAAACAACTCAGCGCCGAACATTTGACCTTTCTGCGGAAAGCTGGCGCAAAGGTGCTTCTCTATCGTCCGTTTCAATGGTGGCGTCTGCTCTATTCGAATAACCGCACTCATCGCAAAATACTGATCATCGACGGGCAGACGGCTTTTACCGGAGGAGCGGGCATCGCCCATTCATGGGTTAACGAATGGCGAGATACTCAATACTCCATCCAAGGACCAGCAGTAGCACAGCTCCAGAGATCATTCGCTGAGAATTGGCTTGAGCTCAATCAAGATCAACTCGTAGGAGATTCGTACTTCCCGAAGCTTTCCAAAAAAGGTCCATATCAAGCTCAATTCATTTCTGATACTATCTCAAACCGCACCAACCCTCTCGCGCAAGGAGTCCTCCACGCCATCACATCAGCCCAACAGACTCTCTTACTAGAACAGTCTTACTTTGTCCCGAACGCTCGCTTACGCCGAGCGCTACTCGCGGCAGCACGTCGTGGGGTAAAAATTGAAATCATTGTCCCCGGAAAGAAGGTCGATTCTCCGGTCACACGTTACGCCTCGCAGAACCATTGGCGCAGTTACCTAGAAGCCGGCATTCGCCTTTACCAGTATGAGGCGGTGATGATGCACGGGAAACTTCTCATTGCCGATGGCTCGGTGAGCATTATCGGTTCCGGTAATATCGATGATCGATCTTTTTTCCTCAACGACGAAGTGAATCTTCATGTCCGATCCAAGCAATTCGCGCGAGAACAGGAGAAAATGTTTCGCGACGATCTGAAATCTTGCCGTGAAATCACGCTATCGAATTTATCCCAAGTGATGGCTCCTTGGTTTAAACGATTTTTTTCCGGACTCATTGCTCCTCAGCTTTGAGGGATTCGGAAAAATAGGATTTCCTAAAAGTCGAAGAAATCGTCTCCATATGCACCCGACTTTTCGAGGTAGTAGTCGTAGCCTCCAGAATACTTCTTCACCTCGCCCCCTTCAATATGCCACGTGTGCTCGGCGAGAGAACGAATGAAGTGGACATCGTGCGAGATGAAAACGAGCGTCCCCTCGTATTGCTTGAGGGCCGAGACGAGCGCTTCAATCGCAGTCAGATCTAAGTGCGTTGTGGGCTCATCCATGAGGAGAAGATTGGGAGGATCCACGAGGAATTTCACGAGCGACAGGCGAGATTTCTCTCCTCCTGAGAGGACTCCGACACGCTTCGCGACATCATCTTTCTTGAAAAGGAATGACCCAAGAATACTACGAGCCTCGTTCTCACGCATTCCTCCCCCAGCCTCGATCACTTCTTCAAGCACGCTATTATTCTCATTGAGAGTGGCTGCACGGTGCTGAGAGAAGTATCCAATTTTGGTGGTTGTTCCCACCTGACGGCGGCCTGCATCTCCCTTTTCGAGACCGGCCAACATCTTCATGAGCGTGGACTTACCGGCTCCATTTGGCCCAACGAGAACGATGCGATCTTCACGCTCGATGAATACATCGAGATTTTTATAAAGCACATTATCACCATAGGCCTTATCGACATTTTCTAATGAGATCACGCGCTGCGTGCTCCGAGGGGGCTGGGGAAAGTGGAAGTGAAATTGCTTTCTCGGTTTGCGAGGTTTGGGAAGGCGATCCATTTTTTCCAGCATCTTCACCCGGCTTTGCACCTGAGATGCTTTTGACCCTACCGAGCGGAAGCGGTCGATGAATTCCTGAATTTTGGCAATCTCTTTCTTCTGATTGAGAAAGGACTTAAGCATGTTCTCATACCTTTCTTCTTTTTTGACGAGGAAAGCGGAATAATTCCCTTGGTAGGGGTTAATCTTTTGTTCATCGATTTCGTAAACCTTTTCGATGACACCATCCATGAAGGCGCGATCGTGAGAAATGATCAAGAGCGCTCCGGGATACTGCTGAAGGTATTTCTGGAACCACATCAGGGAGTTCAGATCTAAGTGGTTCGTCGGCTCATCCAGCATGAGGAGATCGGGCTCTTCTACGAGGAGGCGGGCCAAATGAGCCCGCATAATCCATCCACCGGAAAACATGCTCGCAGGACGTTTAAAATCATCTTGAGAGTATCCTAAACCTGCCAGAATTTTTTTTGCTTTAGGTTCGAGTTGGAACCCATTGAGTTCCTCATACTGATCTTGCGCAGCTCCATATTCATCGCTCGCGGGATCGGCTTCCCGAAGAGTCGCCATGGCATTTCGGAGTCCCTCATTGATGCCCATCGCAATTTCAAGAATCGCGGCCTCTCCCGGATCTCCTGCTTCCTGAGCCAAATAGCCCACCATGCCATATTCATCGACATCGACCGTTCCTGTATCTTGCTCTTCCTCTTTTAGAATGATCTTAAAAAGAGTGGATTTACCGGCCCCATTAGCGCCCACCAGTGCGACTCGCTCGCCCCAGTTAATCGTCATATCCGCTTCCTCGAAGAGAATGCGGCCTCCCATAGATTTTGTGAGTTTTTTGATCGTCAGCATAAATAGAGTAATCCTCGGTTCGCTTGGGCGGAAGGGGTTTCGGTGCTTGCGATGGATTCGTCAAGACGATAGCGAATGAGAATCCCATGAATTGAGAATCTTCTCTCGTCCAAATTTCGCCCTCCGACAGGAGAAATCCTTTTTACCCGAAAAAACTGGGAAGAATCCTCCTCCAGGCAATCGCCTTGACCATTTTTTCCAGCAGCTCAGCCTCGGTGCGGCGCGTGACCACAGCTTTTTCGTCCAGAAAACCCGCGACCAGCTTGGCGGCTTCGCGCTCAACGGTAAAGGTCAGCCAGAGAGCGACACATCCCAGCCCAAGGGTGAAGGACTCAATGCCAAGTGCCCATCCTCCACTAAATCGGCTCAAAATGAGTGCAAACGCAATCACCATGAGAGTAAAAATAGGAAGTGAACTCGCGAATTTCACCGCCCACACTCGCCAGGCCACGACTTTTTCCTGTCGCCGCGCCATCAACGTCAGGGATGCCCGCAAGCCTGCTTCTGCGACATCGACAGCTAAGGTGGAATCCGCGACACGAGGAGAAAGAATCAGTCGATTCGGCTTAATGGGAAGAAAAGGCCGCCGTTTCTGAACCACCTCAACCCCAGTCACCTCACCACATTTCAAGACCGCTTCTGCGAATTCTTTTCCTGTTAAAGTCACTTTCTCCCCATTATAGCGATGCAGAATACGGTCACAAAAGAATTTCCGCGCAATAAAAGAAGCCACCAAAGGAAGCAATCCCGCTAACAAAAAAAACTTCCACATCATCGTTCGGAACAACCTTTACGTCTGGAACGTGAATTTTGAATTTCATTTTTCATAAATTTCCCCAGAGTCCGCAACCACACCACAATTTTCCATCATCATGGCAGACAATCAAGACTACCAAGCACCTGCTCCGCAACCGGCAGCTTCCCCCGCGTCCAATCAAAATCTTATTATTGGGATTGTGATGGGAGCCGTTGTCCTCCTCCTTCTCCTTCTCGTCATCAGCCAACAATCCGGCGGCTTCAGTTTAGGAAATAAAGAAAACAACGAAGATCTCCGTAAAGAACTCGAAGAGGTAAAAAAAGCGCGAGATGCCGAACGCACCGCCGCCCTCAGCATCACTGGTGCGCAAGAAGGAAATCTCCTCGCGAGCAATATCAAACGCGATGCGGAATCCCTCCTAGCATACATCAACGCCACTCAGGGAGAGCTGGCACGCCTCCGAGGATCTGAGGCCAGCCAACAGGATCTCTATGTGCAAATCGGCAACCTCAAGACTCAGCTCGCGCAAAGCCAAGGAGCGCAAAGCCAGCTCGCCAACCTGCAGCGCCAACTTCAAAACGCGCAAAGCCGCATCCAGCAGCTCACCGAACAACTCGGCAACAGCGTAGATCAAAGCACCGTCGCGCGGCTCCGAGAGCAGATCACCGGACTTCAGCAAGAGCGGAACAAGCTCCAGGATGAACTCGCTCAACTCAAAGCAAACATGGCCGGAATGGTCGATTCCTCTGAACTCGATGATCTCAATAAACTACGCGCTGAGAATCGACGCCTCCGCGGAGAACTGCAAGAACTCCGCGCAAAACTCGACAGTAGCAAAAAACTCTTTGTCGAGCGTGACAATCTCTCGCCTCGTGCGGCAAGACTCTTTCAGGAACTGGTCCGGCTGGAAGGCAATAATCGTGAAGGCATTCAACAGGCCTACCGACGCCTAGAACAAGATATGAAGGCACGGGTCATGGAGACCGCCACCTTTAAGACTGGGAGCTCAGCGCTCGACTCCGCCCACGAATCACACATTGAGAATGTCATCACCGCTTCTCCAAAGAACTCCTTTTTTCTAGTCGTAGGCTACGCTTCTAAATCTGGAGATCACAAAAGCAACCGCGAGCTTTCCCGGAAAAGAGCCACTCGCACCGCCTCCGTCGTCAACTACCTCAAACGCCAGGGACACGAAGTTCAGGCCGTTTATCTGGGCGAAACAGACCGCTTCGGGGCAGATAACGCCCGAAACCAAGTGTGCGAAGTCTGGGAAATCCAGCCTTAATCTCCAGCTTCTTCCTGCTGAGACAGAAAACTTTCTGGAGCGACGAGGCCGGCCGAGAGAATCATCTTGCCGGCTTCTTCTAAGGTCATATCGCTATCGAAGACCTTTTCATCATCTATCACTACTACAAATCCCGTCATCGGATTTGGAGAGGTGGGGATGAAGATCGAGGTCACGCTTTTCCCCGTCTGCTGATCGAAGTAATTTCCCGTAATAAAGCCGATCAGACGGCATCCAGGGCTGGGATATTCCACATAGGCTACTCCCTTAAACTTCTGCTCTCCCCCAAGATTGCGCACGGCATCGACAAACTGCTTCAGGGTCGAGTAAATGAACCCGACAAAGGGGAGGCTCGTCATAAAGCGATCAATCCACTCCGTCACCTTCCGGCCGGGTTTATTTGTCACCGCCAGCCCCATCAGAAACAGGAGCGCGAGCGGAATCAAGAGCCACAGGAAGTCGTCCCCAGGAAAATCCTCAAGACTCCAAGCGCTTTCATCAAAGTCAGACACTCCTCTCAACCCGTTCAAAAAACTCAAAATAGACTCAATAATCGAAAGGCCAATACGGTGTAACAGCTTGAAAACCAGAACCACCAGCCAACCAGTTCCTAAAATAGGAATCACCGTTGCCATCCCCGCAAGAAAGGGCTTCACCACCCTCCGAACTCTCGGAAGCTTCACCTCGCCGGATTGACCAATTGGATTGTCTGACATCAGACTCTTTCTTAATCGCGAATCTCGATCTGGCAACCCTCAGTCTACCACTAACGGCCAAAAAAGCCGCTTCAGGGAATTACCCCAGTCTTAAAGGCTCTTATCTGAGTACCCTCACTCATGATTGCGCTCAAACTCCCCACTCTTCTTGCTCTGACTGTGCCAGTGATCATCTCGGTTACTTTCATTTCAAAGCCCAATTCATCGCCGGAATCTCTCAACAACGAAACTCAGGCCCAGCCCAGAGAGATTTCCACGGCTTTATCAAAATTCTCTCCTCTCACGCTAGCTCCCCTGAGCGAAGAGCAGCGGCACTCGGTTGCGCGTTATCTTTTGACTCTTGAAGCCGCAGAACCTGGCGAACGCCCATGGCGCTGCTTCCACCCCGACACCGATCCCTCTCTCGTCACCGCATTCCACGAAGCAGAACGCTTGGGAGATATGAGCGCTCCAAACGAAGCTGACGATCTCAACACCCCTCAAAGAGCATTCCAATTTCTCGGCCCAGGACGATGGGGGAGAACTGCCTTGAGTGGATTCGTCTCCGAACAGGGAAGCCCCATCACCATCACTTGGAGCATCCCCCCCGATGGCACGCAAATCCCCAATGGAAATTTTGAAAACTCCCCCTCCGATCTTCGTGATAAGCTCAGCAGCATTTACGGAGGAAGCGCAACCGGAGCCCCCGAAGATCAACCGTGGTTTCCTCTCTTCCAGCAAGCCTTTGATGATCTGGAAGCAGAATGCGGCATCACCTTCGTTTACGAAGACGATGATGACGGTCGTCAGATGAGCTCAACCTTCCGAGGACGTCCCGACGTTCGCGGAGACATTCGTCTCGCTGGCACCTTTATTGATGGGAACAGCAATACTCTGGCCTTCGCTTTTCAACCAAATTTTGGCGATGTGGTCTTTGATACTGGAGATGATTTTTTTGAAGACACCTCACAGGACTCCCGCCTTTTTCATAATGTCCTCACCCATGAAGTGGGACATGCTCTTGGTCTAGCACACGTCTGCCCGATTACTCAGACGAAACTCATGGAGCCCTTTATCAGCAGACGCTTCCGAGGAGCACAATTTGATGACAGCTACTCCCTGCAGCGGCAATATGGAGACCCTTCCGAAACAAATAACGGAAGCAATCAGAATGATAGCCCTGACAGCGCTTCTGAAATTGAGATCATCCGAGGAACAACCTTTTCTGATTCCAAACTGAGCATCGATGATAATAGCGACTCCGATGTCTTTGCATTTGATGCGCTGCAAAATGAACTCTTAAGCACCAGCGTTGATCCATCTGCCTTCGGGCAAGCACCCTATGCGGAAGGCCCTCAAAATGGAGACCAGTGTGGGAATGGGACCCTCTTTGATCCAAATACCATTCACCCTCTGAGATATCAGCTCCTCGCTTCAGACGGGGAGACCATCTTGGCGCAATCTGCCAGTGGCGTCGCGGGGGCACGTCAGGCCATCCGAGATTACATCTTCCCTGAAGATGGACGCTACTTTCTCCGCGTCGATGGAGGTACTGCAAATAGTGCCCAACTTTATGTCCTGCGTGCTCAAATCACTCAGGCCAACAACTTGCTCTCTGCTTCTGATCCCGATTTCTCTGCATGGGCCGAGCGTTTTCAAATCTCTGATGCGAATTCAGACCCCGATGGGGATGGTCTCTCAAACATCGGGGAATATCTGCTTGGGCAAGATCCAAACACCCCTTCCCCCTCTCCTTCTGTCGAGTTTCGCGAAAACCGCTTCCGTTTTCTCACCGGACGCCTGCCCAGCAGACCGGATGCCTCACTCGGAATCGAACGCTCCCCCGATCTCAGAACTTGGCAAAGCATCAGCCCGACCTTTACCCTAGAAGGGATTGAAATCAGCGCTGATGCTCCGATTCTTTTCTATCGTCTTACTTTCGAGTCTGACTTCCCGTAAAGGAGATTAGGCGGTCTCATCTGAGGATTCTTCCGGCTCTTCCGGCTCTTCCTCGTCCTCTTCTTCAGGAATGAATTCAATGAGTTCGCCATTGAAATTACTTAAAACTTTTTGGAAGAGGGCTTCCGCAGGAGCGCCTTCTTCTTCTTTAAACTGGCCATAGACCATGCCATCGATTTTTGCTTTTTTATCACTTCCTGATTCGTCAGTGTAAGTGATGGTAGCCAGCCCCTTGGTCTCCCATTTTCGCTTATCGATCACTTTCATTTTCGCGAAGGGCACTTTCGCCCCACCCGGAGAATAGAAAGCCTCTTGGTCCACCTTCATCATGCGTCCTCGGGTGCGCAGAAGAAAGAAGAGTGCAATGATTGAGAGAACACCACAGAATCCAGCGAAAAACAGTTGCTCTTTGAGTTTGTCGAAAGGTTTCCGATCCTCCAGCACATTCACCTTTTGTGGCCAGCCACGTTCCGCACTGTAGTCTTTCCAGAGGCCAGCGGATTTTTTCTCCTCCATGCCTTTCTTATCTGCAAGAAGAGCGGGCCACTTTTGATCAAAGTCTGTGCCGGCAGGGTAAATTCTTCGATCGTCCTCATAGGGAAGAGTTTGTTCGTTGACGTATGCTTCCCAGCGGTCGAGTTCTTCCTTTTTCACCCACGCTTCTTCAGCGGCATCGAATGCTTTATAATGTGCGACGATAACATTTTTCTCAGGGTAGCCAATCTTCCAATCATAGAGGAAATACAATGCAAACACGCTAAACATAAGCAGCATCAAGAGAGCTCTCCAGATGAACCACTTGGTCGCTTTACAAACGATGACGCCTTCTTCTTCCACCATGACTAAAGTGAGAAAAACAGGCCGCCTCTGCAAAGGCAAGCTTTGGCATTCTCAATTCAATGCATTCATTCAATTGATCAGACTCAGCACGGCCGATTCTCAGAAATTTCTCCGAGCAAGTTCTTAACTTTCTCCCTTGGCTCGCGGCTCCCCATTTGTGGAGCCTGGACTCGTGACGAATGGCCCGCCTTCGAGAGGTGCGACTCCGGTAAAGGCCACATCCGGCATTTCGCTTTCTTTTCCAGCCAATGGAAAGTCTTTGCGCAACGGGAAGTAAGGAAAGCCTTCCCACATGAGGATCCGCTCCATCTGCGGATGATCGGCAAATTTAATTCCCATCATGTCATAAACTTCTCGTTCATGCCAATTCGCTGTTTTCCAAATACCAGAGGCCGTAGGGACTTCGACATCTTCAGCGACCTTCGTTTTGATGCGCAGATGCTTCGAGTCGTCGAGCGTCGCAAGCTCATAGACCATCTCAAAACGTGGCTCCTCACCCAGATGATCCAGACTGGAAATATCGTGGAGGAGTTCGTAATTCAGATCATCACGACACTTTTTTAAGGTTTCCTCTAATTTCTCAAGTGGAATGGAGATCGTCGTCTCTCCGCGAAATTCAACGACCTCTTCGATCCCGAGGGTTGCAGCATCAGTAGTAGCACTCATCGTTTTTTAAGCTTCAACGGGTTCCGTTTTCTGTGACTTGAAGGACTCTTCTTGTTCAATCTTCTCCTGCAGTTTCATCAGACCTTCAATGAGAGCTTCCGGGCGAGGCGGGCAGCCTGAAATGTAAACATCCACTGGAATCAAGCGGTCAATCCCCTGAAGAACCGCATAGCTGCGATACATCCCTCCACTGGAAGCACATGCTCCCATGGCAATACACCACTTCGGTTCCGGCATTTGATCCCAGATACGCTTCACCGCGAGCGCCATCTTATAGGTCACGGTCCCCGCCACGATCATGACATCTGCCTGACGAGGAGAAAAGCGCATCACCTCCGCTCCAAAACGTGAAATATCGAAACGAGAAGATGCCGTTGCCATAAGCTCAATGGCACAGCACGCCAATCCCATCGGCATCGGCCAGAGTGAATTTTTACGCATCCAATTAATGGCAGCGTCCAAGCGGGTGAAAATGATATTCCCCTCGATCTTTGAATCGTAGGCGGCGTGTGAGAGGGTTGAGTCTGAAGCTTCCATGGCGGCAGGCAGAGAATACCTCTTCCGACGAGTCGCTCAACCACTTTGTGAAACTTTTCACAAGCGAGAGCGCAGACTAGAATCAAGTCACATCTTCCTCAATCAAAGCACCTCAAAAAACGAAGTGCTTAGGGCCACTCGAATGAGTGGCAGTCCCACAAGGACTCGAACCTTGAATGACTGAACCAAAATCAGCTGTGTTACCAATTACACCATGGGACTTACTCTCGTAAGCGGCGCGAACTAATGCTCGCGCGGCGGAGAATTATGCCGACCCACAGGTTTTTGCAATACCGAAAATCCATTTTTCTTTACGTTTTTGAAATCCCGCCCCGTCATGAGGATTTTTTTCCGCCCTGAGCGCTTCCCTCTTGACCTAGGCGAACGAAGTCCTGACCTTCCTTTCCCCCGCACATGGACTACGCCTCTCTCATTGAAAAACGCGCCCTGCGCATCACCGAAATCGAAGAACTGATGGGCGATCCCGGTTTCTTTAATGATCAGAAACAGTCCGCCGACATCATGCGAGAGCATCGTGGACTGAAGAAGCTCATGGATTCCTGGAACAGACTTCTTCAGGTCAGAAATGAGATCGAGGGAAACGAGGAACTCGCAAAATCTGATGATCCTGAATTTTCCGCGATGGCCGAAGAAGAGCTCCCCGGCCTCCGTGAAGAAGAAGAGCAACTCGCAAATGCGGTGCAATACGCCCTCCTGCCGGCTGATCCAAACGAAGACCGTGACGCTCTGCTTGAAATTCGCGCCGGAGCTGGCGGGGATGAAGCTTCACTCTTTGTCGGCGAAGTGATGTCGATGTACCAGCGCTACGTTGAGAAACGAGGATGGAAATGCGAACACCTTGAAAGCACCCCTTCCGAAGTCGGCGGCTTCAAAGAAGCAGTCTTCAAAATTACAGGTGAAGAAGTCTTTCGCTTCCTTAAATACGAATCAGGCGTGCATCGCGTCCAACGAGTCCCAGCAACGGAAACTCAAGGCCGCATTCACACCTCAACCGTCACCGTAGCAGTCATGCCGGAAGCTGAGGAGGTGGACGTCCAACTCCGCCCCGAAGATCTCCACATCCAGGCCACTCGGTCTGGCGGCCCCGGAGGTCAGCATGTCAATACGACAGATTCCGCAGTCCAGGTCACACACCTTCCTTCAGGAATTCAGGTCAAATCCCAGGACGGTCGCAGCCAGACTCAAAATAAAGAAAAAGCGCTTCAAATCCTCCGCGCCAAATTATTCGAAGCCGCATCAAGAGAAGCTCAGGAAAGTTACTCCGCTCAGCGGAAATCACTCGTCGGCTCTGGGGACCGTTCGGAAAAAATCCGAACCTACAATTTCCCCCAATCACGCGTCACCGACCATCGCATCAACCACACCTCCCATAATATGGAAGGGATCCTTGCTGGGGATGTCTTCGAGTTTACCGACAACCTCCAGAAGGCCGAAATGGAACAGCGGCTTGCCGAGGAAAAGCTCTCTTAAATCAGACGAGTTCCCCACGGTAATTCGCAAGTTATTCACACTCATTTTTGGTATGACAACCATCCTTGATGCCCTAGAAAAAGGAACCAAATACCTGACTCAAAAGGGCATCAGTGATCCACGCCTCAATATGGAGCTGATGGTTGCTCACGAACTGGCCCTCAAGCGAATGGACCTTTATCTTCAGTTCGATTACCCCATCCCAGACCCTCATCTACCTCAATTAAGGAAAAACCTTAAAAAAAGAGGAGAAGGAACTCCTATTCAGCACATTATAGGAAATACGGAATTCAATAAACTCGTTTTTAAATCCGATTCTCGAGCGCTCATCCCCCGCCCCGAAAGCGAAGAGCTAGTGGCACTTGTTTGTGAACAAAAATTCCCAAAACCCGCGCGCATTTTAGACCTCGGTTGCGGAACAGGAGCACTTGGTTTATCCATTGCGAAAAATTTGGAAGCAAACTGTGAACAACTTTTATTAACAGACTTATCCTCACAGGCTCTGAACTTGGCAAAAGAGAACGCCGAAGCGCTCAGCATCAAAGCCGATTTTTGTGAAAGCAACCTCTTTTCCTCCATCACAGGAACCTTCGATCTCATCGTCGCAAATCTCCCCTACATTGCCGAGAGCGAACGATCGGAGCTCACCCAGGAAGTGCTGCACGATCCAGAAATGGCTCTCTTTGGAGGAGCTGATGGACTCGATCTCATCCGCCCTTTCTGCGCCCAATGTTCTGACTTTTTGAACCCCGGCGGACTGGTCGCCCTCGAGGTGGGCCATCAACAGGGTCTCGAAGTCAAAACCCTCCTTGAAAAACACGGCCTCACCGAGGCGACCCTTCTCGCTGACCTTTGTAACATTCCGCGCTTCCCTCTTGCATGGAAGCCTTCAAGCTGATTCAACGCACTCACTCACACATTCATGGATAAACTCATTGTTCACGGCGGATCGACCCTTGCAGGATCAATCAATATTTCGGGATCCAAAAATGCCTCCCTCCCCATTCTCGCAGCCGCTCTCCTCACCGACCAACAAGTCATTATCGAGCGAGTTCCGGATGTCTCGGATACGAATTACATGCTCCAAATTTTGAGCGCGTTGGGGTGTGAGGTCGAGCGCTACTCCGGCACCGTCAAGATCACGGCCGCGAAGATCATTCCCGATGCCCCTTATGAGTTGGTGAGAAAAATGCGTGCTTCAATTTGTGTCATGGGTCCCCTCGTGGCCCGCTTAGGACGGGCGACAGTTTCCATCCCTGGCGGCTGCGTCATTGGAGATCGCCCCATTGACCTTCATCTCAAGGGACTCTCTGCCATTGGTGCGGAAATTGACAACCAATCCGGCAATATGAACATCGAGGCCCCCAAGGGACTCACTGGCTGTGAAGTGGACCTCCGGGGAAAACACGGACCCACCGTCTTGGGAACTGATAATCTCATGATGGCCGCGGTCCTGGCAGAAGGAACCACCATCATTGAGTCCGCGGCATGCGAACCCGAGGTTGTCGATCTTGCTGACTTCTTGAATTCCATGGGAGCGAAAATCGAAGGCGCGGGAACGCGGCGTATCACCATTGAAGGCGTGCGCTCCCTTGGAGGAACGCGCCATACCGTGATCCCGGATCGAATCGAAGCCGGAACCTTCATGGTCGCTGGAGCGATGGCCAGTCACGATGGGATCACCATTCATCGAGTGCGAAAGGATCACCTCTCTCCCGCAATTGAAAAGCTGGAAGAAGGCGGACATCTTGTTGAATTTTTCAACGATGGAAAGAGCGTCCGAGTCACTCCTGGTGAAGCGCCTCAAGGTTGTAATATCACCACCACTCCGCATCCTGGATTCCCAACAGACATGCAGGCTCAATTCACTGCCATGTTTGCAACCACCCCAGGAATCTCAGTCGTCGAAGACACCATTTTCCCTCATCGATTTATGCACTGCGCGGAACTAGTGCGGATGGGAGCTAATATTAAGACCGATCATGGCACCGCCATCATCAGCGGAGTCGAGCAGCTCAGTGCAGCTCCCGTCATGGCCTCAGACCTTCGAGCTTCTGCCGCTCTCGTTCTCGCTGCCCTGAAAGCAAAAGGCACCACCGAGATCAACCGCCTCTACCACATTGACCGAGGCTATGAACACATCGACGAAAAACTTCTCCTACTTGGAGCAAAAGTCGAACGCGCCCAAGGCAGCATCTAAAGCATTCAACATCACTGCTTCCATCGCTTTGCTTTCACCTCGTAGCGTTCCAAAGTACCAGCGGGAACTTGCTCCACGGGGATGCGTAAACTGAAGACTTCTTGTAATTTCAACTCCAGTTCCGCAACGCCTTCCCCTTCGACTCGCAGCTTCACTTCACGCATCTCTCCTCGCATTTCAAAAATCACCTCGTATTCCAAAATTGCGGGCACGCTTCTGACGACTTCTTCCACGGCACCGGGATAGAGATTCACGCCGCGCACTACGACCATTTGGTCCACTCTTCCGATGATCCCACCTTTCAGAGAAAATCCTTCTTCGAGGGTAATTGGCTGCACCAAATCACCAGTCCGATAGCGTAAGAGTGGAGAACCATGCCTACCTAAAGTGGTGACAACCAATTCTCCGATTCCCCTTTCATTCTGCTCCACCACCTCACAGTAATACGAGTCATGCTTGATCTTTAAAAAAGAAGGGTCTTCACGATCTCCTACGGTCACGGGGCCAATTTCCGTCATCCCATGATGATCGATCACCTCCGCTCTCCAGGCATCCTGGAGGCGATTGCGCACTGCGCTCAGACTCCCTCCTGCTTCTCCGGCCACGATGATTTTCTCCACTCCGAAGCTCGAGGCATTTCCAGCAATCTCCGCCAGATGCAATCCGTAAGTTGGCGTGCAACATAAGACCTCTGGTCGAAGCCGCTCCATCATGCGCACACGGTTCTCACTCGACATTCCACCCGCAGGGATGGTGCGAATTCCCAGTTCGGCGGCTGATTCAAATCCCGCCCAAAATCCAAGAAATGGGCCGAATGAAAAAGGAAAGAATGCGGTCTCTCCCTGTTGAACCCCAGCTTCCCGCCAGACCCATTTCCAATTTTCAATGACCCACTGCCAGCCCGCAGGGTCATCAAGCCAAATCATCGGTTGTCCGCTCGTGCCACTCGTCTGATGCAAACGGGCATACTCGGTGAGAGGGTTGGTCAAATTTGTCCCATAGGGCGGATGAGAGCGTTGATCCAAGGCCAATTCATCCTTTGTGGTAAAAGGAACTCGTTCACGGAATTCCGCTAAGCTTTCCACTTTTTTAAGACCGAGAAGCTTCTTGTGATAGAATCCATTTTGACTGCCATTCAGAGCCGCCAGAAGTTTGTTCAAAGAATTGAGCTGACGTTCTTCCAAGTTCATCGGGATCAGCATTCTCAAACGTCAGAGAACTGCAAGAATCATTCCCGTTTCCTGAGCTCAACTCCGGAGAAAGCCGCCGATGACCGGATGGCCTTACATCTTCTCGTATGAGCCATCGCTCCTCTTTTCAAGGACCTGAAAGCCCGCTTTCTTGGCATCAATGGTGGAGAGCGGCTTAGTGACCTTGGGGGTATTGATTCGAGAAATCACTTTGCGAACGACGTTCTTGCACAAAGGGCATTTTTCAAGAGCCTCACGATCAATCGGGCGACGAAGCTCAAAGCCCTTCGCACAGATGCCACAGCTCGAGTCCGGGTCGTCTGGATTTTGAGAAAGATATTCGTAAATTGGCATGAGAGGGACTCCTGTGAGGCGGAACGCAAAAAGGGCCCGATTTTCACGGACCCAATCACTCTATTTTGGCGTCAGAGCCAAATATTTAGCTTACCAACTGGACTTTGTCACTCCAGGAATGAGACCCGCTGATGCCATCTCACGGAAAGTAATCCGGGAAAGCTGGAAGCGGCGTAAGAATGCGCGACGGCGACCAGTGATCACACAGCGGTTCACGAGACGAGTCGGGCTCGCATCACGAGGAAGCATAGTGAGACCTACATAATCCTTCTCCTTCTTCAGTTGGTGACGAAGGTCAGCGAACTTCTTAACGGTTTTAGCTTTGCGCTTGTCGCGCTCAATCCAGCACTTTCTTGCCATGGGGCGGTAGAACTATCGGGAATGACAGGAGATGCAAGACGAAATTGAGTAAATCGACGCAATTTTCCAAAGAAATTCATTTTTCAGGAGATTGAATAGCTGAAAACCAGTTGCGATGGCGACTTTTCCATCCTAATGTGCATTAGGTGTAAAAGAATTTTTTATTCCTGAATCAACAAACCCATCCGAAATATGAATGCCAATTCCAGTCTTCAATCTCTCAGTCTTGAAATCCACTCGGACCTCGATGAGGCCATGCAGATGCTGGGAAAAAATCTCAATCAAGTCGAGAGCGAGCTCGATCTGGAGTGCGCTAATCTCCGAGATCTTGTCAATCAGCGGAACCCCGAGGTGCAGAAACAGCTCGATGCCTTAGGGAAGAGTATTGCTGAGCTACATCAGAGCCTCGATAACGTCCGGCAGAAGCTCCAGACCGCGCATCACGGGAGTGAGGAGCTTCAGGAAGCGACAAAACTGCGCGTGGTTCCATCTCCAAAACCAAAGCCATCAGACGCTCATCCAGCGGCAGAAGATCAGCTTTCCCCACAGGAAGCGGGCCGGATCCGGCATGACGAAAAAATTACTCTGAGTGGTATTTTCCGCGCTCTTTTCATGGCGGAAGAACCAGGTCAGAGGTTCATTCATCCACCCAAGGATGAATAATCTCGCCCTGATCTCCTCATAAGGCCGCTTGATTTTTCAGTAGTCTTTCTTCGTTCCAATCCTCAGGCCCTTTCGCGACTCTGGTGCAGATTCGCTCGATACAGCGCTCCCAGACTTCTTCCCCGTTGAGAATCTTCACCTCGATGCGGAGAAAGTAGATCGGAATGTCAGGTTCGGAGGGGAATGGGAATCGCACCGCATCTTTTTCCGTGGTGACGATCATTTCGATACTGCGGTTCACACAGCGCGACATGAAGCGGTCGATGTCCTTCTTCGTAAAATTATGATGATCCGCGAAGGTTGTATGAAATTCGACATTTGCGCCGAGATCACGCAATAGTTTATCAAAACTCTCCGGCACCGCGATGCCTGAAATCCCAGCAATGAATTTGCCATTCAGCGCCTCCAGCGGGAGAACTTCCTTATGAAAGACTCCTTGCAGATGCTTCGGACCATGGGTGCATTCTAAAATTTCCGCCGCTTTGTTCCGCTTCTGGATCTTTTTGCGCAATCCCTCATTTGAGGTCCCATCACATTTGGTAATGAAGACATAGTCGGCACGGCAGAGATGTCCGGGTGGCTCTCGCAACGTGCCACGCGGCAAGATCCTCCCCGTTCCAAACGGAGACCCTTGATCGACTAGGACCACGTCCAGAGAATGCTTCAAGTCAAGATACTGCATCCCATCGTCCAATAGCAGAGTGTCCACTCCCAACTCCTTGACCGCAAAACGCCCCGCTCTCACTCGATCACGATCGACCACCACGGCCACTCCGGGGAGATTTTTGGCCAACATAAAGGGTTCGTCTCCGGCATACTTCGCCTTCAAAAGCATTTCTTGTCCATCGCTCACGATCTTAGGAGGGCTGGTAGTCACCACGGCAGTCTCGGGATGCTCCCACCGCTGCGGCACTTCAAGATCAGCGCTCTTATACCCTCTGCTAAGGATGGCCACCTTCCGCCCACGCTCGGTCAGCTCCCGCGCAAAACGCTCGACCACGGGTGTCTTCCCCGTACCACCCACCGTGAGATTTCCGATACTGATGACCATCGTCCCCAGGTGATGTGTCTCCTTCCACCCCTTACGATAAAGCCGAAGCCGCCCCTTGACCCCTCCTCGATAGAGGAGCGAAAACACACTCAATACTCGGCGCAGCATAAAGGGCCAAAAGCCCTTCGCTCGACCAAAAATGACATCAGCCGCCCACTTTTCTAAATCGTCGCCCCCGTCCTTTGCGCCTGCCATTCGAAACGTATTGTAACCAGACTCAGCTCAGCTTCACTTCTAAAATCACATTCATGAAGCGATGCGATCGCTAAACGATGAACGGACGCACCGGAATGCCCCGCTGCGCAAAAAGCTCTTTGGCCTCCGGCACGGTGTGTTCGCCAAAGTGGAAGATACTCGCGGCTAGGACGGCGTCCGCTTTCCCCTCGTCGAGAACGTCCACCATGTGTTCGAGATTTCCCGCTCCCCCACTCGCGATCACGGGGATCCCAACCGCCTCACTCACGGTGCGGGTCAGCTCAAGATCATACCCAGCCTTGGTGCCATCTGCATCCATACTCGTGAGCAGAATCTCACCTGCTCCCCGGTTGTAAACTTCTCTGGCCCATGCGATCGCGTCCAGCCCTTCGACAGGATTTCGCCCTCCATGAGTGTAGACGCCCCATTTTCCTGGCCCCTGTTTCTTGGCATCAATCGCCACCACGATGCACTGATTTCCAAACGCTTTTGCCCCTTCATCCACAACTTCCGGACGCGTGATCGCAGCGGTATTGACCCCGACTTTATCGGCTCCAGCTAAGAGCATGCGCCGCATATCTTCCACGGTCCGAATCCCTCCTCCCACGGTCAAAGGCACAAAACATTTCGAAGCTGTTTCCCTGACGACATCCGCCATTGTCTCCCGTCCATCCGAGCTTGCGGTGATATCGAGAAAGACGATCTCATCAGCCTGCTGCTCATTATAAGCAATGGCACACTCCACGGGATCGCCAGCATCTCGGAGATCGACAAAGTTCGTCCCCTTGACCACCCGGCCATTGGTGACGTCAAGACATGGAATAATTCGTTTCGCAAGCACGACAATGATGTAGCGTGAGACCTTACATTCCCCAAGCGCCGATTCCCTGCGCTTTCACTTCCTTTTCCCACTTCTCCAAATACGAGCGCTGCGCTTTCCAACGCTTCCCATCCGGTAGATCCGCTCCTCGGGTATGAACTCGGGCCAGACCGTGAGCTACCAGAAGCTCGTGCAGATAGACCTCTCGCCCTTCCCACTCCACGATGACAAAACAATACTCCCGCCCCGGACGCACCACATCCTCCCACTTGGTCAGGACTTTAAATGGTTTCTTTTTTAAAAGCCCCAGCGTGAAGGCTTTTCCCTCTTTCCCGACCTTCGTGACTTGATCGCGGGTGACTCCGAAGTAGTCGGCCTGCTGATCGAGCCGCTTCCCGTTATCCTCTCCGCCGCCGTATGTTTTAAACTCACTCTCCGGCGTATCGACAAAGTAGAGGCGGAATTGATTTTCTCCCTTCTCATGCTTCACATGAAAACTATCCCCATCACTATTGCGTCCCGTAATCAAGCGGCTCTGACTTAAAAGCTCCAGCCCGGCCCCACTCGTCTTGACCGGAGTAAATCGATCCGAAAAAGCACCCGCTTCTGGCGATGCTATCGAACCATCCCGCTTCGGGATCGAGTGATCGCCAATGAAGCCGAAAAATTTCAATACGAGCGCAATCACTACGATCACCGCCGTCCCAATCAACTTTTGTTTTTGTTTACTCATCGTGTGCTAAACCAAATCATCCCTGCGATCCCTGCCACAAAACAATAGTACGAAAAGTATTCCAACTTCCCCTTTTTCACCGCCCCCATCACAAGATAAATTGCGAGGATTCCAACAATCGCGGCCGCGACCGCCCCGGACAGATACGCAGCATTAAAGCAGGACTTAAAAGCCTCCGCGAGAGACCCCGTCTCTTCCATGCGATCTTTCATCGTGAGGACAAATCCTCCCGCAATGGCAGGAATGGACATCAGGAATGAAAACTCAGCCGCTTTCTCCGCCTTCACCCCGCTCATCAGCCCGGCGGCAATGGTAGAACCAGAACGCGAGATCCCCGGCAGAATCGCAAAAGCCTGCCCGATCCCCATGATCAGCGAGCTTCTCAGGCCAACCTTTTCCACCTGACCTTTTATAAGTCGAGGAGCAAAAAGAACGAGCCCCGTCACAATCAAAAATCCCGAAACCATGACCGGATTCCCCGGCACCGAATCAAAGAAATCCTTAAAAAGAAGCGCCGCAATGACCGCTGGAACCGTCGCAATTCCCAGCCACATGATCATTTTTCGATCTTCGATCATCGAAGGAGTGTAGAGAGACTGCACAAGCCGCCATAAGCTCGGCCAAAAGAAAATGATCACACTCACCAGCGTGCCCAGATGCAGAATAATCTCAAAAGAGAGATCTGGCTGATGATTCCCCTCAAGCTCGCGAATGCCTAAAAGATATTGCGTGAGGACGATGTGGCCTGATGATGAGATCGGCAAGAACTCCGCGAGCCCCTGCACAATGCCAACAATGATTGCTTTCCAAATTTCCATAGCGGTCTGCCGAGGAACCTAGCGATTTAACTCCTCCTCGCAAGAACCGACCAAAGCCAGCTTCTCTTTCCTGCTAAGGCCCTTGATCCTCAACTCCTCCTTGCTGGCCTGCGAACGCGTCCCCACCACCTTCTGATAGACTAATTTCAACGGACCTTTCCCCCGAGTGTATTTTGCCGCCTTCGGCCCCTCCGCCTGATGTTCAGAAAAACGACGCGCCACATCTGTCGCAATCCCCGTGTAGAGAGAATCATCCGCACAACGCAGGATATAAAGCGACCAGATAGGATCATTCATCTCTCAATCTATAAAACGCGCTTTCTCACAAACACAAGAAATTTAAAGATTGTGATCTCATATCATTGCTGGCTCAGTCACCACATGTCATCACCAGATCAGATTCTCCCACATCCTGCCCCACAAGAAAAATCCGGACTCGCCATCGCCAGCCTGATTCTCGGACTGGCAGGATTTCTCCTTACTTTCTTCACCGGCATTCCTGCGATCATTACCGGACATATGGCAAGGGCCCGCATTAAAGAATCTGGCGGTGCTATCGGTGGCAGTGGCATGGCGCTCGCGGGACTCATTCTGGGTTATTTGACCACCCTCTTACTTCCCATTATTATCTTAGCGGGACTCGCAACTCCGGCCATTCTCAAAGCCAAGAAAAATGCCGACTTTGTCCAAAGCATCAATCATATGAGAAATCTTTCACTAGAGCTCCACGAATTCCATAGTCGCCATCAATCATATCCCAAAGACGAACTCGCCTCCTCGCTACAGCTTCCCGAAGCCACAGGACCAAGAGTTCTGAAGCAACTTCAGACTCCCGATCTCAACCTCTACCTCACCGTCAAGAATCACGCACAGGGAGACTGGCTTTACAATCCAAATGCCACCGAGGAAAGAAACGACACCCTACTCATCAGCCCCATTATCCTCAACAAAGCTGCCGTACTCACTACCGACGGAAGCGTGAGTCAACTTCCAGAGACACAACTTCAGCAAATCATCGACTCCATGCCCGCCCCTCCCATCGCCATCCCCTCTGCGCCTTACGGCAGATGAGGGAAGCGAGCGTTCCAAAGTCTGTTCCTTTTTCTCACTGCCAAATAGATCGATTGCCATCATAACACCGCCCTATAGAAATCAAACGCTCTCGCTTGATCTCGAAAATCTGGGCAGTCCCGGATGCCTTTCATCAGCGTCTTGACTCAAATTATGTCTGGCAGAAAAATCTTCACTCCCAGAGCCTCCCCAGTCCGAGCCATTTACCTGCCCTCACTGTCAGAGTGAACTTCGCTTCCTCAAAACCATTCCACGCCCTCGCGGCCCGCCTTCTCTATGAAAGCCACCCCACGATCGATTTCAGAACTCTGCCACAAGGTGGCGGCCAAAGAACGTGCACCCAAAAACAAGCGAATTCGAGTGATGAGAGAACAAAATCGAACCAGTTGCCCTATTTCCTCTTTGATCTCAAGCGATTGTGCATCGAGCAGGGAACGAATCGCCGAAGCGATTCGTTCTCTGGCCCCCGCAAAGAGAGCAAGAAAGTGTGCGGAAAGCC
>CALGLJ010000101.1 GCA_937930235.1 uncultured Verrucomicrobiales bacterium
AAAAATTGCGCCGCCATCTCTTTGTCAGGGTTCACTTCCTTCTCGATCATCTTCAGAAACTTCAACCACTCTTCATGACGGTGCTTCTTCATACAGGTTGTGATCACCTTTCCGGTCGCAACTTCGAGCGCGGAAAAAAGAGAGGAAGTTCCGTTGCGTTTGTAGTCATGGGTCATCGTCTCACAACGACCTCGCTTCAATGGTAAACCCGGCTGAGTGCGATCAAGGGCTTGGATTTGACTCTTCTCGTCACAGCTAAACACGACAGCGTGCTCGGGCGGCGAGAGGTAAAGACCGACGATATCACAGAGCTTTTCTTCAAATTCGGGATCGTTGGAGACCTTGAAGGTGCGGTGCAAGTGAGGCTTAATTCCATTACGAGCCCAGATCTTGCCAACGGTGGTCTCGCTGATGCCTACTTCCTTGGCCATGAGACTGCGACTCCAGTGTGTTGCTCCAAGCGGCTTGGTTTGCAGAGTCTTTTCGATGACTTCTTTTTCCTTTTCTGCTCCGACTGAAGGGATACGCCAGGAACGGGTGGCATCCTTTTCGATCCCTCGGAGGCCAGATTCGGCGAAACGCTTGCGCCATTTTCCAACTTGGGTGGCATCAATCTGCAACTCGGTAGAGATCGTTTTATTGTTTTTCCCGTCAGCTGCCAGCAGGACAATCTGTGATCGACGGCGTAACTTGGGAGAAACGTTTGATGCCTTACTGTAACGGACAAGTTTGTTTCGCAAGGCTTCGGTAAGTTCGATCTTTGGGGCAACTCTCATCGCGATTCAAAGCACGAAATACCCCTTACTTTGAAAGATAATTAATCAACAATCTGTAGCATGGATTACACTAGCGTGATGCCTGGGTGTCCAAAGAATCCGTTAAGGTCAGTGCTTCTTCTGATATAAAATTCCGTTCTAGCGACGACGGCGTAGGACAGGAAGAAGGAATGCGATACTGGTGAGAATAGCACTCGTAGGTTCTGGGATAGGCTCAAGACCAACGCTTGCAAGACTCGCGATGAGTGCTGTTTCCCCATCATCAGTCAATGCGTTGAAAGTGAAGCCAGCAGGCCCTCCATTCGCTGCATCATTATCTAAGTTAAAGAGAAGTCGTTCTCCAGGAAAAGTAGCGACCCCAGCAGCGCCCGTATCACCTGGTGTTGACCCAACAGGCCAAAAGGCAGATTGCACAGCCCCCCCTGCAGTAGCTAGAATCTGAGCTCCGCCGAAATTGGCACCTACCGCTGCTAACGCATTGATATCTCCACCATTATTCCCTTCAAAAAAGTTAGCGGCTCCAGCACCGAGCCCAAATAAGGCTGCACCATCGACCGTGATGAGAGATTCATCTCCTGCTGACATTACTGTGTCTTGAGCAACGCTACCGCTATGCCATCCTAAGCGGTTGCCAGCAGCTCGTGAAACAAAACTGGTGAAAGACACGACTGGGATAGTGAGGCCATTATAACCATCAGCGTCCCCATTATCATAAGCAGCGCTAGACAAGGTGCGACCGATGATGACTAGATCAGCTCCACCATTAGCAGCAAGGGCGGTGGTAGTTGCAGCGCTTCCAAAGTTCGCAAAATTCCCACTTTCGATATTGGTGATATTGGAAAAATTATCGTTCAAGAAAGTCACAATTGATGCGTTGTCACCTGCTCCAGAGATAACGATATTGACGGCAGAGCATGGTGCGGCAAGAGCGACCAGGCTTAGCGTTAGTTTTAATGCACAAGATTTCATAATTAATGTTGCTGTGAGTATCTAACTAAACACTCAATGTAAACACTTACAACTTCCTGTCAAGTTCTTGTGTGCGTATGGGCCGCATTGCGCCAAGCAGAATGCCTCCCGAAGGAAACAGAATCTCATTTGAGACTTTAAAGATATTTGACTCCTCATCCAGTGTGATTGCCTTATATCAGATTCTTGTGCATCAACGTAGTGTTTTGGTTGCGGCTTCCTTCAGTGGAGGCCCTGCCGGGCGCACCATAAAAAAACGCCATTCCTCTCGGAATGACGTTGGTTAAATTCGTTGGGATGACCCCCTGATGCTTTCGCCTTCTCTTAACGAGAGTAGAGTTCGACGATGAGCTGAAGGTTCACTGGTGAATCCGTATCTTCCTTTTCAGGAATCCGAGCCACGGTGCCTTCCATCTTTTCACGATCAAGGGTCAACCAGTCTACGAGGGGAACAGATTGCGTGAGATCAAGCATCCGAAGTCCAAGTTGCTGCGAAGAAGCGCGTTCTCCAACCTTGACCACATCTCCAGGGCGCACCTGATAAGACGGAATATCAAGCTTTTTGCCATTGACGGTCACGTGACCGTGATTGACAAGTTGACGAGCTGCCTGCCGTGAATTACCAAAGCCGAGGCGATAGCACACATTGTCAAGGCGAGTCTCTAGAAGTTGAAGCATGGTGTCACCTGTGATGCCACGACGACGAGCTGCTTCGTGGAAGTATCCTCGGAACTGCTTTTCGAGCACTCCATAGATGAACTTCAGCTTCTGCTTTTCACCAAGAGCGACAGCATAATCAGATTTCTTACGACGTCCGGAACGCAAGCCGTGAGGACCCGGAGGGTAGTTACGGCGTTCAAGAGCTTTGGAAGGCCCAAAAAGTGGGACTCCAAAACGACGGTTAATTTTATCTTTAGGGCCGGTATAGCGAGCCATTGATTTTTTCTACAAAAGGTTAAGAAGATTAAACACGACGCGCTTTCTTAGGGCGGCAGCCGTTATGAGGAATGGCAGTCACATCTTGAATGGAAGTGACATCAACACCGAGTCCCTGCACTGCTCGGACGGCTGATTCGCGACCGGAACCAGGGCCTTTCACGCGGACTTCGACCTCCTTGAGACCGTGACTCATCGCTTGGCGGCAAGCATCTTGGGAGACGACTTGTGCAGCATATGCAGTACTCTTACGTGAGCCTTTAAAGCCCATCTTACCAGCACTTGACCAACCGATCGAATTTCCACGTTCATCTGTCACGGTCACGACCGTGTTATTGAAAGTGGCCGTCACGTGAACAATTCCTTTGGAGACATTCTTGCTCTTCTTGGATTTGTGAACTTTGACCTTATCGGCAGGATCTTCTCCGAGAAGTTCCGCGAAAATATCGCGCTTCTCTTCGACCTTCTTAGGGGCTTCTTCGCCCTCTGGAGTATCACTCTCAGCAGAAGCTTCTTCCGAAGCCTCTGGAGCTACCTCATCGGCAGCCACCTCAGGAGCTGGAGCATCCGTAGACGCCTCTGCTGCTGGAGCAGCGTCAGCGACCTCTTCGGCCTCCTCATTTTTGTTTTCTTCTTCAGCCATTATATTGGTTTGGAAAGTCTCTATGATTCGTAATGACGAACACGGTCATTACTTCGCAACACCCACGGTGCGGCGCTTACCCTTACGAGTGCGGGAGTTGGTGCGAGTGCGCTGCCCACGAACAGGGAGGCCACGTTTGTGGCGGATGCCACGGTAGCAGTTGATGGAAGAAAGGCGCTTCATCTGTCCCTGCTTTTCACGGCGGAGGTCACCTTCGATGAGAATGCTTTCGTTCTGAATCACTGTCGCGATTTTCACAAGCTGCTCTTCGCTCAATTCACCCGTGCGGATATCAGGATCCACCCCTGCGTGATCAAGGATTTTAGCCGCAGTCGAGCGACCAATGCCAAAAATATAAGGCAAAGATGCCTCAATACGCTTCTCGTTAGGAATGTCTGTGCCGAAGAGTCGTGCCATGATAAAAAAAGTTCTAAGGTATCCGCAAAAACCCAATCGGGGCCGTGCGGGGGCGAGTTCTTTAGCAGGATCGACGACACTGACAAGCGAAATGGGGAAATTTCTGGAAAAATTCTTCCCTTTCTCACTATCACCGCCGCAGGACTCTTGCATCCGAGAATTTTGAAGAGCAAACTCTGACCATGTCACTCACTCCGGAGGAACAGATCCGCTATTCCCGTCAAATGATGCTCTCCGAGATCGGCGAAGAGGGGCAGGAGCGACTCAAGAAATCCTCCATTCTCTGCATCGGCACCGGAGGACTCGGCTCCCCCGCCCTCCTCTACCTTGCTGCGGCAGGCATTGGAAAAATCGGACTCATGGACCCGGATCTCGTCGAGGCGAGCAATCTCCATCGCCAGATTCTTCATGATACCGACCGAGTGGGAACCCCAAAGCAAGCAAGCGCGGCCGAGCGCTTACACGCCATCAACCCTGAAATCGAGATCATCACGCTGCCAGGCAAATTTACGGCGGAAAATTCGCTCTCTCTTTTAAAGGATTACGACGCCCTACTCGATGGCTCCGACAACTTCCCTACCCGCTTCGCCGCAAATGACGCGGCTTTTTTTCTAAAAAAACCGCTCATTCACGGAGCGATCTTTCAATTTGAAGGTCAAGTCACGGTTTTCGCACCGCACCTCGATGGACCGTGCTATCGCTGCCTGCTGCCGGAACCTCCTCCGGAAGGAGCAGTCCCTACATGAAGTGAAGCTGGTGTTCTGGGCGTGCTCCCAGGAATCATTGGCAGCTTACAGGCGATGGAGGCAATTAAGCTTTTGGCAAAGCTCGGAACACCCCCACTCGGGCGACTCATTCACTACCGCGCACTCGACACCTCCTTCCGAGAAATCAAAATCAAAAAAGACTCAAACTGCGCCCTCTGTGGCGATACCCCAACCATTACTCAACCTATCTCATACTCAAACACTTGTCACATGACCTCGCTGCCTGAAATCTCCACACAAGAACTCCGCCAAATCCTCGCAGATGGATTCGATGGAATCCTCCTCGATGTCCGCGAAAATGATGAGCACGCCATCGCTCATATCGAGGGATCACAACTCCTCCCTCTTAGTGGCTGGCCAGAAGTTGCCGCCAATCTCCCGAAAGACGCGCAATACTACATTCACTGCGCTAAGGGCATGCGCAGCGCTCGCGCCGGGAGCTGGATGCTCCAAAATGGCTTCGATAATGTAACCAACGTGGCGGGAGGCATGGAGGCCTGGCTTCAGGATGAAGGATAAATTTACTTAATAAACGCGGTCATATCGCTCAATCCCGGCGACAATCGAGCGAGCTGCGTCCGTCTGAAAACGAGCCGTGTTGCAGCGGCGTCTTTCGCGAGTATTACTGATGAAGCCACACTCAACAAGCACCGCCGGGCATCTCGTCCCCACCAAAACGGCATAACGACCACGGCGCACTCCGCGATTTTTCACCCGCAGGCGACGCACCATTTGTGACTGAATACACTTCGCGAGATAACGCCCCTTTCTTCCCGCATAATAAGTCTCCGCCCCACTCACGCGAGTGTGCTTGGTGGCATTAAAATGAATGCTGACAAAGATCGCGTTACGATATCGATTGGCAATCTGAGACCGCCGTGAGAGCGAAATAAAGACATCACTCCGTCGCGTCATCGTGACAGGATAGCCACGCGCTCGGAGACCAGCCTCCACTTTACGAGCGACTTTTATATTGAGATTCGATTCCCGAACTCCATACCAATAGGCTCCCATATCTCTTCCTCCATGCCCCGCATCGACGATCACCCGAAATTTTGAAGAAGACGGATAGTAGCGCGCAGTCTTCGCAGCCACCTTCCGATGCACTCCTTTGGGCTTGGTCTTCACCTGCGACGTCGAAGCTTTCCCTGGAATCACAAGCCTTTTCCCGACATACAGCTTTCTGGGGTCGGACATGCCATTCTGAGACATCAGCGCGGCCACCGATACCCCATGACGCTTGGCAATAGAGTAAAAGGTCTCTTTCGCCTTCACCGTATGAGTCGCACCAAGGGCAGAATGACACAGCAGGAGCAATGCCGCAAATACGCCACCCCGTTTAATTTTAAAAATACCCATGATTACTCCCTGATACAGGAGCATCTGTATCAAATTAACAATCAAGGTCAATTAAATTTCAATAAATTTTTAAAATTAACCTAGATCAGTCCACATCTTCAAATGTGGACGATTTTTTCCAACGCAAAACTGGAATCATGAGATAACCAATGAAAATCAAAGTAGGAGCATACACTCTGAACTTAAAAAGGATGGCGAGTCCCACCCCAGCCGCCAGAAGAGTCGGAATGTTCACTCGCGTCTTCAGGTCGATTTTTTTAAAACTTGGATAGCGGACATTACTCACCATCAGAAGTGAGATTCCTAAAATCATGGCTGCCAGCACCCAAGCCATCCATCCAATCGTGCGCTGATTTTCATGAAAACTGATGATGATGAAGACAAGCGAGGCAACAAAACCCGCCGCCATCGGAATGGGGATACCTCGGAAATCTCCACTTCCCCCACCCATACGAGCGAGGCAGTTAAAACGAGCCAGCCGAATCCCGCCGCAGAGAAGATAAATAAAGGCAATCGCCCAAGTGATCCCACTCCCAGAAGGATCAAAACTGGTCGGGAGCTTGAGATCTGCGAGCACCGCACGCGAGACGAGCATCGCCGGAGCGAGACCAAAGGAGACCATGTCTGCGAGGGAATCAAACTCTTGCCCAAAAGGTGATTCTTGCCCTCCTAGGCGAGCGAGACGACCATCGAGAAGATCGAAGATACAGGAACCAAAGATGTAGAGCATCGCGGTCTTATAATAGATCTTCGCCGCGAGTAGATTCTCGGCCTCCATCCCCTTAAAAATGGTCAAAATAGCCAAAAATCCGCACAGGAGATTCCCTGCCGTCATCAAATTTGGCAGAAGATAAATTTTTGGTTCCTCATCAAGATCTGGCTCCATGGCTAAGAGATCATACGCTGCATTCGACTCTTGAAAAGCCTCAAGGGTCTCCCTTTCTGATTTCGAATGCTTCCCCGCTCGGTCCTCATCATGAAAAGGCTCACGCCGCACTTCACCGGCTCTCCTTGCATCCTGTCTGAGCTATGTCACTCTGATCTCATGTCCTTAGACCTTCATCCCGGTTTAGCCATGGAGACCCTGCTCAAAGAGTATCCCGGAGCACGCCGGGCGCTCTTCGCATCATTCCACATCGGGGGATGCCAATCCTGCGCCTACAAGGATGACGAGACTCTCGCGGAAGTTTGCAAACGGAACGATCTCTCGCTGGAGGAAGCGCTGACATGCCTGAAGGACAGTCATACTCACGATCAGAAAATGCTCATCGCACCCGAGAAGCTCAAAGAGCAGCTCGAATCTCAAACCCCTCTCCTGCTACTCGACATACGGACCAGAGAAGAGCATGAAGCCATCACGATCCCCGGATCAGAACTCATGACGCAGGAAAACCAATCTACGATTTTTTCAAACGAGACAGAGGATTCCCTCATCATTCTCTTCGATCACCTCGGGCGCAACGTGCTCGATCAATGCGCCTGGTTTCGTGGTCACGGGCTCATCGAGACCTATGGACTCGACGGCGGAATAGATCGCTACGCTGAGAAAGTAGACTCTACCATCAAACGCTATCGTCTCGAGATCGATTGAAGCGCCTCCGCGAGAAAATCGATCTCCTCGTGGTTGATGACGAGCGGCGGCATAATGACCACAGTATCAAGAATGGGTCGCGTTAAGACTCCACGCTCTCTCAGCGACTCGCACGCTTCGAGACCAGATGTTAAATCCGCCGCCAAGATCAACCCCAGCCTACGCAGATCTAAAAAACCGCACGAATCTGCTAACGCCCGACCTTTTTCCTCTACTTGAGCCAGCGTCCCCTCGCTCTCAAAGAGATCTAAGCTCGCCAAAGCCGCAGCGCAGCCTAGGGCATTCCCAGTATAACTATGGCCGTAGTAGAGCGTCCGCCCTCCTCCTTTAAATCCGGCATAAATCTCCTCCCGCGTGAGGGTAGCCGCGAGCGGCATCGTCCCGCCCGTGAGCCCTTTCGCGAGACATATAAAATCTGGAATGACGCCCTCATGCTCACAAGCGAACATCTTCCCTGTGCGGCCAAAGCCTGTCATGACCTCATCCAAGATCAGGTGAATGTCATGCTCATCACACAAGGATCGTAGCTTCTTCAGCATTCCCTTGGGCCAAAGACGCATTTGATTCACACCTTGCACCAAGGGCTCAATCACAAGCGCGGAAGCAGTCTTCACCACCACCTCCGGGAGCGCCTGGAGATCAGCCAGATCCGCAACACGATATACAGGTAACCCTACCTCTCCATAACCTTTCACAAACCGTGAAACTCCTCCCACAGAGCAAGCTCCGAGAGTATCACCATGATACGATTTCTCAAACGAGATCACTCCGGTCCGATCTTCCCTCCCATTCTGAGCACTCCACTGCAGGCTCATTTTCAGAGCAACTTCCAGAGCCGTTGAGCCATCATCGGAGAAGAAACAACGCGTCAAAGTTCTTGCCGGAAACAGATGGCAGAGTCGCTCCGCTAACTCGCTCGCCCGATTATTGGCTAATCCCAAGTAGGAACTATGACAGAGAGTGGCCGCTTGCGCCTGAATCGCTTCCACGATTTTCGGATGCCCATGCCCATGGATGTTCGTCCAGATGCTCGAATTCGCGTCTAGATATCGGCGGCCTTCGGAATCATAAAGCCACACCCCCTGGCCTCGGGTGATCACAAGGGGATCAGCGCGCTCCCAGATCTCTTGATCCGTGAAAGGATGCCACGCATGACGCCGATCCTGAGCAATCCACCCTCTAGTCTCGTCCCTCATTAGGTTTACCTAGGATTTTATCAATCTTCGCAATGAGATTCCACGAACATCGTTTCCGTTGATACTTATTAAACAGCACCCCTCTCAGCGCTTCCCAATGCTCTGTCTTCGGAGAGTCGATTTTTGACCAATGACGCTCCCCTGGCGGCTTTTCAGAAAATTTCCAACGTCCGCCATGATGATCGGCCCGCCAATAATGCGTTTCATCGCCTTCAGTCTCTCGCCATTCGTGTCGTTGCATGAGGCAAGTGTTTCCGCTCCTGCACGAAAATCCAATTTCCAATTTCCATGTCGGGAGGAATTTGTCCTAAGCTGGGGCCGTGAAAAATACCGCAACGACTGATATACTCAAAATCGTAGGCTATATCGTCGCATGCTTCCTCCTAGCAGCACTACTCACCCCATCATTTTACCAAATCGGAAAAGGATTTGCCGAAGCAACCATCGCGCGTGACACCGCAGACAATGTTTCCTGGCTCGCAAGCAAGGCCCGCAAAGCAGGCTTCGAGACTTACTTCAAACGCATGCTCATGCTCTCTGCGGTCATTTTAATCGTTCCGCTCATTTTTTCACTCAAGCTCAAAGTCGACCCTCGTAAACTCCGAGAAAGCCGCTGGTCGATTTATCTCCCCGAGGTCGTCCGTGATCAAAATATCGGACAGCCTTTGGTGAAAACAAACTCTCGTCTCCGGCAGTTCTTCACCGGATTAGCACTCGCCGCCCTCTCCTTTGTCCTGATGGGCTTCCTCTTATTGAAACTCGGATGGTTTCACTTTCACGCGGATTTCAATGCCGCCATGTTTTGCAAGGCGATCCAACGAGCACTTGCCCCCGCCCTCATCATCTCAGGCATTGAAGAACTCCTCTTCCGGGGTGCCTTGCTTGGAATTTTCCTCCGGGCATTTCAAGCTCGGACCGCCATTCTCCTTCTCTCCCTCCTCTTCGCAGCCGTTCACTTTCTGCAGCCACCCTCTGGCATCAGAGTTACCGACCCCGGCACCCTTGCCTCCGGCTTTGAAATGCTGCAACTGATTGGCGCCCGTTTTCTCCAACCACAAGCCATGCTCTATGAGTTCACCACGCTTTTCCTCGTGGGACTCATCCTGGCACATGCCCGCTTTGGCACCGCAGCCCTCTGGTTATCTATCGGACTTCATGCGGGCTGGATTCTGGCCTTCAAAGTCTTTAAAAAGATTGCCTACCGGGAACCCGACCTTCCTGAAAAATATGATCTCTTCATTGGAGATCTACTCACCGAAGGCCTCATTCCATTGGGAACCCTTCTCCTGACCTGGGCCTTTCTCTACCCCTTTATTCGCAGCATCAAATCTCACGATCCCGACTAATGTGGAAACGGTGCCTTGAAATCTTCTACCCCAGTCTCTGTGAACTCTGCGGCACGGGCCTCACTAACAACCGATCACTCTGCCCACAATGCCATGATTCCCTCCCTCGCATCAAAGCACCGTTTTGCGAAATTTGCACCGAATCCTTCACCGGAAAGATCACAGACTCTTTTACCTGTCCAAACTGCCGTCATTTGAACTTCTCATTTGAATTTGCACGGGCCGCCCTGAAATCCAACGATGACAGCCGCTACCTCATTCATCGCTTCAAATATCAACGTCACTTTTATCTCGCACCTGAATTCTCTCTCATCATGCAAGAGTGCTTCGCCCAAGACGAACGCCTTTCCTCTCTCTCCTCTCCCCTGATCATTCCAGTCCCCCTGCACTGGTGGCGTCAGCAAAGACGCACCGCAAACCAAGCATACGAAATCGCACGGCAACTCGGCCGCGATCTCGATCTCCCTGTACTCCAAGCCTTAAGACGCTCACGAAACACTATGACCCAAACCAAACTCCCCCGTCATGAGCGCCTCAAAAATCTCCGAAACGCATTCACCCTGAAATCGCGATTCTCATCTCAACTCGAAGGTAAAACGATTCTTCTAATTGATGATGTCTTCACCACTGGATCCACCGCACATGAATGCGGAAAAATCCTCAAAGAAAAAGGCAAGGTCGCCCGCGTCATCGCCCTCAGCCTACTCAGAGGATAAAAATCATAATCTGCCCCCTAGAAATCCCCTCTCCTGCCAGAAAAGTGGCGACGTAACTTCTCTAAATCTCCCGGACTCACTCGACATTTCAGCACGGGCTAAGCTGGGTCTCTTCAAATTCACTCATCTCGGATCAGGAGGACATGGCTCCGCATGATCGCTTGAAAAATGAAAAAAGTACGAGGCTCTCATTACTTCGACCCAAGCCTAGGAACAATCCAGACGCCCCCCCCCGGATGCAGGCACTAAAAAACAGCGATCAGAATACCTTTGATCACTTTACTGAATGAATCACGGAGTGGCGCAACTTCAGCGTGATCTGGAGTTTCGCCCTCAATATTCATCATGTCAGCCCGAAAAACAGGGGTGTCGGATACGCCTTTCTGTAAAGTTTTCCCAAGTCAAACATTCTGTTAAAATATTCATCACAAATCACTCATGGGCCATCAAACATTCTGTTAGATTTTTCGCCAGACAAATTACTTGCTGCTAAACAAATGTTCCATTAGAGCATCCGCCAGACACACCACCTGCTGAAAAACAAATCTCCTGTTAGAGAATTTGTTAGACAACTCACTCGCTTAAAAAATAACTATATTGAATATTATTATATGTATTTAAAATACAGATTGATACCAATTTTTGGCATTACCACTTTGATCGGAAGCCTATTCTTCGCCGCTTTTAATGACCGAAAAGTCATAGTAAATGATAACTCACCATCGCCAACTGCTGACAGGTTACCCTCGACGCATTTGAATAATTCAAACACTGGGAGAGCTAGGAACATTGCGCTGCAGGCCATGCAGGGAAACTTAAATCAGGCCGTGCAAGTCGCAGGATTTTCTCATGATGAGGTTCTTGGCCTCGTGACTGAATTTGAAAAATCTCTCCAAGGAACTCAGGAGGAGTGCGCTAAAACTTTGATCGATCTATGCTCAAAGGTCGCAGAAACAAATCCCAAAAACGCCCTTCTTTTGATCGGGGCATTTCACTACCTCCCGGGAATTGCAGACTTCGAAAGAAAAACATTCACCTCTTGGATGGCGAATGATGTCTCTGAAATATTCAACTACCTCGAGAAAGAGAGTACAACTGCAAAATCTCATCATATTTCGGTGGTGGCATCAGTTCTTCAGAATGAGCATCAAGAGAACTTCTCCAAATACTTAGATTGGGTATCGAATTTTAAGTATGACCCGAAGAGCGATGAGATCGATTTGGATCACCAGACAATCTTTGCCGACGCGGTCACAAAGGCTGTCACTTTCGCAAACGAAAACACCATCGAAGAGGTCGTCAGCTTCTTAGAACAGCATGCCGATATCCCTATCGTAACCGCTAATTTGGCGAATCTTTTGGAATCTTCTCTGATGCAATATCCGGCAGACGCTGATGATTGGTTTAACTGGTTAGCTGAACTTCCAGTGAAGACCAACGAAATGCGCACCATGTTGGTCTCTTCCGCAATCGGTGGCCTGACCGAGCACGATCCAGAAAAAGTCGTGAGTCTGCTTTCATCTCAAGAATTTCTCGATCAGCAATATTTGCCCGACTCAGAAACGGAAACTCCTGCGCAGCGGAAAGCCAATCAGGAGCGATTCTTTGATGACATCTTAGCGGGGTATCTTGAAAAAAATATTCAATACAATCCGGAAGCGGCCCTCGTGGGAGCACAGGCTTTTCACGATCAAGAGAGACGGAAAGACATCGAAGATTGGGCTCACTCCATTATTAAAAACGATCCAAAACAAAACACCCAATAACCTGAATTATGAAAAACCGATTGAACCTTATTGGAATGGTAGCATTCCTCACTGGCATCACAATTTTTGCAGTTTCTTTTTTTAAAACATCCCCGGAAGTACAGAAGAACCTTAGCAAAGATACCAGCTCCAAGAGCCAAGAAACGAAAACAAGCACGACTCAAGATCATAGAACCGAAACTTCGGAGCCCCTCACGTTGGCAGAGGAAGAAATTCCATCAGAAGATCCTCCCGGCTATTACTATGAATTGGAATCGCGTCCCTTTGAAGTGACTCAATCTACCGGCAATTTTGAATGGACTGCTGCTGATGGAAAGTCTCCTGAAGTGATGCGAATTCTAGCCACCAATCCCGCCAATCTGGGGCAGCTCACTGATCAAAACGAATGGACTGATAAAAGGCAATTGGTTTACTTAACAGAGAACTTTAAGCGACAGGCCGACAAGGTGTTCCAAGGCAAAGCAAAATCTATTACCATTCCCGGATTTGATGGCGAAGAGCTCGAAGTATCAGTGAACATGTTAGATTTTGTGGAAAATGGTGAAGCTTCTTCTTTTGAAGGCACTCTCAAAGATTATCCGGATGTTTACGTTGATGCTGCCAGAATAGATGGAATCTGGGCGATTAGCTATAGCAATCCCGGAGACAAATTTCTTTACGACTATATTTCTCGCCAAGATGGCGAGCTCATCATGAACCGCCTCGATGCTGATGCCCAGGCGCTAGCGACTCATGGTCACCATCATGATCATAATGACCCGAATTGTTCTCTTTGTTCTCCTTTCCACACCGATGAGGTCGGTTCCATTGGAAATTGAGAGACTGAAAAAATATTTTTAGAACCAGTGTTCTAAAAACCAAAAAAAATACAAAATATACTAATGAAAGTAACAAAAAAATGGATCAAGTTTATCCCATTACTCACCCTAATTGTTGGCCCGGTGGCGGAAACGCAAGCAGCAACATCTCAATTAGCTATTCTTTATACAAATGCGGCGAAGAATCGAAACGGTGGCGATCCTCAAATTAAGGCTCGGTTACGCAATCGAATTCAGGTGACTAATCGCACCAGTCGGCAATCAAGAGCGAATTTCTTTGTCAGACTGGTGAATATCAAAAGAATCGGTTATAATGAAAGAGGTGTGGATCTCTTTTCAAGTTTTATTCACCTGGCTGGGGGCGGCTTTACGGCGAACGAGAAAATCCCCCGCAATGAAGGACGAATAGTAGAGCGCCGGGCCAAAGCAGACCTTGTATCTATTATTACGACCGGAACAGGTGGAGGCGGAAATCGAGGTGCGGTTGGCTGGGCTAACACTCCCGGATACTACAGCGCAATTAATGCTGACTCTCTTGGAAATACCCAAGGTGTACCACATGAAATTGGGCATAATTTTGATGGACTTCACCAAAGGGCGCATAGACTCCCCAATGGACTTACTACAGTTATGTGGGGTAACTTTGCGAGGGCATGGACTCAATATTATTCTAATCCACATGTCCGACGCAATGGAGTCCTTACTGGAAACGGAAATAAAAATAATGCGATACGCATGCGTAGGCGCGACTATGCGAATGCAAACCGTTTTCGATAAACCTGTCAGATAGAATGAAAAACAGCTATCCCACAGGGTAGCTAAAAAAGGTGGCTGGTGGTCGACCCTACATAAGATCGACCTGATGATAAAAACCAGCCACCTGAATTCCGATACTCGTTCAAATCCGTAAGCTCATTCTCGGACACCTTGTCCCCAAAGTAATCGTCAGGGTGATCCATTGGCTCTCAATTGATAAGGGCTTTGGATTTTTACAAAACTTCTGGAACGTGGGGTTTTTCTCCAGATCCAAGGATGATGACCCATCGGAACCAAAACTTCGCCTCAAAATCGAAGCTCTCTAAATGCTCTTCAACGGCATTGATCTCAAGGATGGCCCCCAGCACCCTTGATGTCAAATCTTACTAAAGTTAGTCTCGTACTTCATTCCTAGAAAAACATCAAAGCGCTCACGGCTAACACCCGGAGCGCTTTATTTTTTCCCTTGAGGGATGAGTTCATGAGGGCCAGAAACCCATCCAAGAATTTACGCGAGCGCATCCTCGAACTGGAATAATTCTTATTCCTTGCCCAAGAGACTCCGCGATTGGCCGAGTGACATCTGCCGGTATTCGCTCAGCGAGAAAATCGTCGGCCTAAAGCTCGACCTCCGGTTGTCGTAGCTGCTGGAAGAATGATTGACGGCAGAATAACTTTTCTCCCGCGCTGATCCAGTATTGAAATTACTGGTTCGGAATCTCTTACCAGACGCGTTTGCGCTTCGCTGACTTTCGCGCGAGTTTTTTCCAGAAAATCGCGAACTCCCTCCCCCATTCCAGCGATTCGTTTTAAAAGATCCTTTGGAGTAATCTTTTTTCCCAGTCCACGCTTTAGAATGGTAGTCGCGTTTATAAAAATCGGGAGATTTCGCACCTTTCCCAAAAGCCGCCTGAGCTCGCTTGTCAAATTGACTCCGTTTCCCTCCCGTGATTTCGTTATTTTCTCCCCGAGAAACATCTTCTTTTTTCCAAGCGAAAATATTGTTTTCGTTAAGACTAATATTACGCCCAGACTGTAATTCCGTTGTCGAAGCCTCCTCTTTCTGGGCGGATGAACACGCTGAAAAACAGGTGAATACGAAAATCAGAAGGGTAAACTGGATCGAAATATTCACGTCGACACTCTTTATTCAAAAAAAACTCAAATCTCAAGACTCCATTTATCGCGTAATTTCTGCTTGTTGAGAGAATGGGTTTCAGTATCGTGTAGGTATAACGTAAATGGTGTGGTTACCATGAGCGTTTTCGCAGACAATCATAGACGGAGGTGTAGATTCAATGATCTGCACCTCCGTTTGTATCATCCTCTAAGCAAGATCCATTACCTGGACCCGAGCAAACCAGCTTTTGTAATTCGTAACAAAGGCTTCATGCACGGGATCATCTTCCTGATAGCGATCATGATCGGCTAAGGAGTCGAATTTGAGAGAGATCCCATAGGTCCAAGTGTGATCTGTCACCGGTCGTTCGGCTGTTTGAGCCGGCTTCCCCCAGTGGCTGCTCGCGATGTTTGGAGACTTCAAGAGATCACGAATCCCCTGCTCAAATTGGGCGAGTTCCTCATGGTTGTTCTTCTCTTCCGTCAACCAGAAATAGACATGATGTTCCATGTGGCTTGAATAACCGGTGAGAGGCAGTTCGGCAAGCTCCAGAGGGTTGATCTTTCCAAACAGATATGGCAGTCTTCTCCCAGTTCTCATGCGGCACATCCTACTCCTCCTCTTGACTATTAGCCTGTGGTCAACCCCTCTTCACGCTGAAGATCCAATCGAAAAATCACAAATCGATGAAATCGAGCGATTTTATCGCTATGCCGCGAAGAGCAAAGACCGCAATGAACAAGTGCGTTTTATGCGGCACTGCATCCCGCTTTATGAAAAATTTCTCTGGCAATACAAAAAGGGGCCTTATGCCGCCATGGCCCGCTTCCACCTTGGCCATGCACAACAAACCCTCGGCCAACTTCATAATGCCAAGCGCAGTTATTCACTAGTCATCACGACTCATAAAAAAGGCTATTGGGTCGGAAGTGCCGCACGCCAATTGGCTTACCTATCACTCCAAAAAAAGGAATATAAGACCGCGGCGCGATACTTTGGAATCACGGCAGCGAATATTGACGACGCCACCATCCGGCAAAATGCGCTCACCAAGCAGGCTCAGAGTTTAATGGAAATTGGAGCGGCCAAAGAGGCACTCGGGGCTTTTGAACAAATCGCCAGTGACCGCGCACATCCATTCCGAGAATGGGGAATCTTTATGAAAGGATACGTTTATTTTGAAGATGAGCGTTTCCAAGAAGCATCAGAAGCCCTACGCCCGTTGATTGAAGAAACTGCTACCGAAAGCTATCGTACCCAAGCTCTCTTTTATACCGGTCTCTGCGCTGCGGAGCTTGGGAATGGAGAACTAGCGGAGCAAAACCTACGGGCTGTTCTTGATACCCCCCACCGCACACCCAGCCTCACGGATGATGAGCGCCGCCGAATCGCTCGTAATAAATCTCTCGCTCAGAATTCACTCATGGGAATGTATTTTAAGCAGAAGGAATACGAAGAAGTGGTGAAGCTGTATCGCCTCGGAGACTTTGGCGCACGTGGCAAGCTGGAGGCGAGACGCTCTTTACGAGCGGGGAAATCCTTCTATTATCTGAAGCGCTACGATCAAGCTCGCACCGCTTTTCGAAGAGTCGATCGATCCGTGCCAAATACTACCCTTGCCTTTGACGCCTCTTTCAAATGCCTCGAATGTGACTATCAGCTCAAGCATCCTGGACTCCCGCAGCGGGTTGATGTCTTCCTTGAGCTTTATGCAAAGCAAAATTGGAACGATCCCAAGATCCAAAAGTCTCTCTTCTTAAAAGCCCAGACTCTTTACAATAACGGCTCGATGGAAGAAGCGGCAAAGGCCTTCAACCGTATCAGGCTGAAAAACCTTCCCGAAGAGTTCCACCAGGAGATGCTCTTCAAGCGAGGCTTCGTTCTTGCTGAAACAGGTGACTTTAATGGAGCGACCCGGAATCTCAATTTCTACTTACGTGATTTTCCTGATCATTCTCATGTTCTCGAAGCGAAGGCTCTGAGAGGAAAAGCATACGAAAGCTTAGGTGATCGCACTTCTGCTTTGAACGATTTTGAAAGCTTACTCAAAGACGAAGACTGTCCCCCACACCTTTACTCCATCGCCCTCCAAAATAGTGCCAGACTGTTCCGCTCAGAGAAAAAATTTGAACCGATGATCAAGAACTACCGCTCGCTTCTTGATCGATTTAAAAAACTTCCACGCGATACCATTGCCAATGCCAACTACTGGATCGGATGGGGATATTACAAACTGGGCGAACATGAGGACGCGATCCCCTATTTAAAAAAATCAATGGCTCTCACTCCTGATGCTCATGCCGAAGCAGCGGGAAAAATTCTTGTTCTCATCTACTTTGCCTCAAGTAATGCGAAGTCGATGGATGAGGAACTCCGCAAACTCCTCCTACTTAAACCCAAGAAAATCATTCCAAAGCACATGCTCACCTGGCTCGGAGCACGCATGTTCCATGATGGGAATTTTAGTTCTGCCGCACGCTACCTCGGAAGAGCCACTCATCCAGAAAAGGTGAAAGAGAAAGATAAAGCGATCTGGCGGATGCTCGCGAAAGCGCAAAATGCGACTAAGCAGTACGATAAGGCTCTGATTTCGACAAAAATCGCTCTCGCGATCGAGAAAGACAAACGATGGATCGCCGATACCCATCTTGACGTTGCCGCCGCACACCTCGGCTTAGGCCAAAATGCTCTTGCGCAAAAAGCGGCCATTGATGGACTCGCCTTCCAGGTCCGCGGACCTCACAATGCGGGCCTTCATCTTACGCTAGGAGAGGTGGCTTATATCCAAGAAGACTATGAACGCGCGTATGAGGAGGCAATCACCACTATTCGGATCACCGTGGATGATCCCTTTGTCAAGCCACGTGGACTTTATCTTGCTGCCGAAGCAGCTGAGAAACTAGGAAGTAATGAGGAATCTGCTCGCTACCGTCGACAGCTAAAACAAAGCTACCCCGACTGGGTTCCTAAACTCGACCTAACGAAGGCAACGACTGCGAAACCGGATCCCACGGCTCCCGAAACAACCAGCCGTGAAACAACCAGTCCTGAAGCAGTCAATCGCGCGACCCCAGTGAATGCGAATGAATGATCGCTCAAAGACCTCTTCTCTACCGCAGAGAGGATTTGATGCGATGAAAAATTCTGACCGCCGGAACAATCTACGGGAGACGTTTTTTATGATGCATTTACCCTCCTATATTCTGTTGTCTTCAGACTCCGCGAACTACTTTAGCGCTGAGTGGTAAGTCAATCTCGTGCTAATACGTTCCGTTTAATTTTTTCACTTTTTTTATGCATCAAATCGACTGGATTGTCCTGACCATCTACCTCTTAGGGACCGTATCTGTAGGAGTATTTCTTGGGAAATTGGTCAAAAATTCTTCAGACATGTTCGCCGCCGGGGGGCAGTCTCCTTGGTGGATGAGTGGCTTGAGTGCCTTCATGACCATGTTTTCCGCAAACACTTTTGTCGTTTGGGGCGGAATCGCCTATGAGCAAGGAATTGTCGCCGTTGTGATCAATCTCTGCTATGGAATCGCAGCTCTTTTAGCAGGTTACACCGTTGCGGGAAAATGGAAGGCCATGGGAGTCTCCACCCCGGCGGAATATATTGACTTACGGTTCGGTCGAGGAGCCCTGCATTTCTATACTTGGTTTATGATGGTTTTCCGAATCGTGGGAACCGGAGGGGCCTTATATGCGATTGCTCGCCTGATTTTGGCAGTGTTGATCGGAGAAGATCATCCGGCGAATACCGCCCTCTCCAGCCCCCAACTCAACATTGCTATCATCGTATTTTCTCTCATCGTCGTGGCTTACACCATGATCGGGGGACTCTGGGCCGTCTTGATGACGGACACTCTTCAGTTCATCGTTCTCAACATCGCCGTGATCTTTGTGATTCCACTTTCACTGATCGAAGCTGGCGGATTTACTGGTTTCTTAGACGCGGCCCCCGCTGGTTTTCTGAATGCGACTTCTGAAAAATATAGCCTGCTCTTTCTCATGGGCTGGGTCGCCATTCACTATTTCATGATCGGAGCAGAGTGGGCCTTTGTGCAACGCTACTTATGCGTTCCCACTCCAAAAGACGCCCGGAAGAGCAGTTATCTTTTTGGGGGACTCTATCTCCTGAGCCCTTTCCTTTGGCTTCTTCCCCCCTTACTCTGGCGCATCCAACAGCCCATCCCGGAGGGGGCCAGTGCCGAGACTGTGACTCGCCTCTCCGAAACCGCGTATATTCTCTCCTGTAAAGCGGTGCTCCCAGTCGGAATGCTGGGGCTCATGATCGCCGCCCTATTCTCGGCCACGGCAAGCATGATTAGCTCACAGCTCAATGTCTTTTCCGGAGTGTTGACGAAGAATATCTACGAGCCTTTAGCAAAGAACCCTACCGAAAAGCAACTCGTGAATATGGGGCGTCTTTTCACGCTGATCTTAGGTCTCCTGATCGCTCTCATCGCCATTGCCACTCCTTATTTCGGTGGAGCTGCCCAACTCATCATTTCTGTCACTCAGATCATGGTGACCCCTCTCCTCGCCCCAACTCTTCTTGCAATTTTCTATCGCAATCTCGGCGTCAATGCCATCTGGATCACCGTCGGGCTCTGCTTCCCGCTAGGGATTCTGGCCAAGTTCACTGATGTCGGCTCAGGAACATTCATGGCCGATAGCACCTTTATTGGAGTCATCCTCCCCCTTCTCATCATCGCGGTCATCCTCATGGTCCAACGCAAGGAAAGTCCCGGATGGGAAAAAGTGAATGATTTAAAACAAACCAAAACTTCTTTAACTCAAGAACAACAACCAAGTTCCCTCCCCGCAAAAATTGTTGCCGTGAGCCTTGCCGTTTGTGCCATCACTTTGCTGATCTTGATCCCTTTCAACTCTGAAAACCAGGCCATGCTCATGGGGTTTGGCTTCACTCTCATTTCCCTCTCAATCGGTCTCTTCTTTTTTTCACAGAAAAAGGCCAAACAAATTTCTGATAACACCAAATGATTATACAAGATAGCGAGACTTCGGTCCGCACTCTCCACACGGAAACACTCATCTCTGATCTCGTGGTCATCGGAGGCGGTCTGGCCGGGACTTGCGCCGCTATTTCGGCAGCTCGGGCTGGAATAAAAGTGATCTTAGTTCAAGATCGTCCCGTCCTTGGTGGGAATGCCTCCAGTGAAGTGAGGCTCTGGGCTTTGGGAGCAACTTCCCATATGGGAAACAATAACCGCTGGTCTCGGGAAGGCGGATTGGTCGATGAAATTCTCGTCGAGAACATGTTCCGAAATAAGGAAGGCAACCCTCTCATTTTCGATACCATTCTGCTCGAGAAAGTGGCCCGGGAACCAAATATTCGACTTCTTCTGAATACCGCGGCGCAGGAAGTGGAGAAATCCGACCCGCACACGATTTCCCGAGTTCATGCTTTCTGTAGTCAGAACTCAACGAAGTACCTTCTTGAAGCTTCGCAATTTTGTGATGCCTCTGGTGATGGGATCATCGCCTTCCAATCCGGAGCCGCTTTTCGGATGGGAGCGGAAGAAGCCACGGAGTTCGATGAACTCTTCGCTCCTGACGAAAGTTATGGAGAGCTGTTAGGACATACCATTTATTTTTATAGCAAAGACACTGGGAAGCCCGTCGATTATGTCGCCCCAGAATTCGCTCTCAAAGAAATCACCGAGCTCCCTCGTTTCCGTGACATCGATGTCGGGGACCATGGCTGCAAGTTCTGGTGGCTAGAATACGGAGGACGCCGTGACACCATTCATGAGACCGAGGAAATCAAATGGGAACTCTGGAAAATCGTTTACGGAGTGTGGGATCACATCAAAAATTCAGGAGATTTTCCTGAAGCGGAAACGCTAACTCTGGAATGGGTTGGCACCATTCCCGGGAAGCGTGAAAGTCGTCGTTTCGAAGGTGATTACATCCTCACTCAAAAAGACGTCATCCAACAACGTCCCCATTCAGACTCGGTCGCAGTAGGAGGCTGGTCTCTCGATCTGCATCCCGCTGATGCCGTTTACAGTGAAAAATCAGGCTGTAATCAGTGGCATAGTAAAGGAGTTTACGGGATTCCTTATCGCTGTTTTTATAGTCGCAATATTTCAAATCTCTTTCTCGCGGGACGTATCATCAGTGCTTCCCATGTAGCCTTTGGCTCCAGCCGAGTCATGCTCACTTGTGCTCACGGGGGGGTGGCAGTTGGGATGGCCGCAGCTCAATGCGTCAAAGACGGGCTTCAACCAGCCGAACTTCTGAGTGACGAGGCGATGCAGACGCTCCAAACTAGCCTCAACCGGGAAGGACAAAGTCTCCCTAACATCCCCCTGCGTGATCCACTCGATCTCGTGACTCAAGCGTCTCTTTCCGCAAGCTCCACCTTCCAGTTAAAAGAAATCCCCGGAGCCGATCAGTGGATTGATCTTGAGTTCCCTATCGCACAGCTTCTTCCCTTCGAGGCCGACACTCTTGTAAAGGTCACCGCAACTCTTCGGAGTCCATCGACTGGGAAAATCAAGGTCGCACTTCGTACCAGCCAAAAGCCCTTCAACTATACGCCAGATCTCACTTTGGAAGAGTTTGAAATAAAGCTAACTCCCGGCGTGCAGGAAATCGAAATCCCCTTCACGCAATCTCTGGGCGAATCCAAATATGCCTTCATCTGTTTCTATGGAGATGCATCGATTGAGATTCAAACCAGTGACACTCTCTGTACTGGCATCGTCACCGTTCAGAAAAAATTCAATAAAGCGGTGTCGAATAATGGAGAACAAACCCCGCCCGATGGCATTGGCATTGATCGGTTCGAATTCTGGGTTCCCGCTCGCAGACCTCACGGTCAGAACCTCGCCCTTAAAATTTCACCCGAACTCACTCCCTTTGCTATTGAGAATCTCCAGAACGGATATCTCAAACCGTGGATTCAGACCAACGCCTGGGTCGCAGATCCTAGCGATCCATCGCCTTCACTTGAAATCGCTTGGGAGCAGCCTCAGAAGATCTCGACCATCTACCTCTACTTTGACACCGACTATGATCACGCGATGGAGACAGCTCAGTGGGGGCATCCAGAGCGCGTCATGCCACATTGTGTGAGAAATTATGACCTGTTAGATGATGCGGGTAACATCATCCACTCTTGCCGAAACAATTATCAAACGATCAATCGAATCCAGCTTCCCCACCCCATTGAAACACGTCAGCTCAAGCTGAGACTCGAACACCCATCTTCAAAGGTCCCTGCTTCTCTCTTCAAAATCGCCTGTTATCGCGACACCCCTTAATTTTCTACTCATGATCTCTCAATCGAACATCTGTCTTTTGTTAACGATTTCAGCTCTTGCTCTCTCGAGCGCCCTCAAAGCTGAGACCGTCTACCAAAGCCCGTCAGGAACGCTTAAAGGCACTCTCACCATTTCAGAAACCGGACGGCTCACTTATGAAGTCACCCGGGGTGGCCATTCCATGATCGAACCCTCTTCCATGGGAGTGACGATTGATGGCATCGATCTTGGCCAGCAGGTCACGCTCGGTGAAGCCACAACGGAATCCATCTCAGATCCCTACCCCATCAAAGGTGCTCACACTCAGGCTAAAAACATCTATCGTCGCGTCCTCCTGCCCGTGACGCAAAACACTTCTGGCATCAAATATGATCTGGAAATGCGCCTCTATGATGAAGGTTTCGCTTGGCGCTATCTCGTCCCCGGTAAGGGGTCTCGCACGGTCCACGGAGAAGCATCCGCATTCCGCATTCCTGAGAAAACTCAGGTATGGTATTTTGAGCGTAAAAATGCGTGGAAACTCAAAAGCTATGCAGGCGAATGGATGTCCGCTCCCATCGAGGCCATGCCAAAAGTTTCCCGCACTCCGCTTCAAGGATTTCCCCTGATCTTAGAATACCCCCATGGGGGATATGGAGTCCTCTGCGAAGCTGCTGTCTTCAACTACTCCGGCATGCGAGTGGAAGCGATCGGCGACCGGACGTTCCGGGCGAATTTCACCGAGGGAGATGCCGGATTTCAACTGAATGATCAAATCACGACCCCCTGGCGCTCTATCATTGCGGTCGATACTCTGAATGAACTGGTCAATCAAACGATGGTCACAAATTTGGCACCTGCTCCAGACCCTGTCCTCTTTGCCGACCAATCTTGGATTAAACCCGATTGGTGTGTGTGGCGTTGGCAGCTTCAGGGAATTGGTCTGCCCTCAGATCAACAGACTTTTATCAAATACGCGAAAAGCCTAGGCTATCCCTATACTCTGATTGACGATGGTTGGGAATACGATTGGGAAAAACCATGGGAGAAACTCAAAGAGCTCTGCGCCTACGCGGAAAAAGAGCAAGTCAAAGTCTTCGTCTGGAAGCGCTGGGCTGATGTCGCCAATCCTGAAAACAACTTCGCAGAGTTAAGGAATTGGTTAGACCAAGTCGCCGCCACCGGCACCGTCGGAGTAAAACTCGATTTTTTCGATGCTGAAGACCTCACCAAGCGCCTTGGGGAAGAAGCCGTCCTTCGAGAAGCCGCCAAGCGCAAATTAATGGTCAACTTCCACGGCTGCCCAAAACCCTCCGGAGAATCTCGTACTTATCCCAATGAAGTGACTCGGGAAGGAATTCGAGGATTGGAGCTCAACTTCATTCGGAGTGAAGGCCTTCTTCCGCCTCAGCACAATGCCGCGCTCCCCTTCACCCGCCTCGTCCTCGGCCATGGCGATTACACTCCCGTGACGTTCCAGCCTGGTCACATGGGTGAGACCACCGCCGCTCATCAACTCGCCACCGCTGTCATCATGACATCCCCCATGCAGGTGCTTAATGAAATCCCGAGCAATGTGATCTACTATCCCATTCAGGAGGTCACCACTTTCCTAAAGAACCTCCCCACGTATTGGGATGAAACCATCGTCCTGCCAGAAAGTAAAATTGGTGATCTCGCCGTACTTGCCCGACGAAAAGGAGACCATTGGTATCTCGGCGCTTTGAATGGAGGACCGGATCGTGAATACCACCTCGATTTAAATTTACTTGGAGAAACTCCCCTCGAAGGATTCCTCATCTCGGATAGTCAAGACTCTCAACTCGCGGTAAAAGTGGTGAACATCGCCTCTCACTCCGAATCAAAAATAAAAATCC
>CALGLJ010000102.1 GCA_937930235.1 uncultured Verrucomicrobiales bacterium
TGGATGGATCGATTTCACTCGGTCTTGGTGGAGAATGGAGACGCGCTGCGAATGATGGCGGCATATATCGATCTGAATCCGGTGCGAGCAGGCTTGGTGGATGATCCGGCGAAGTCTCGATGGACGGGGTATGGGGAGGCGATGAGTGGGAGTCGGCGCGCTCGGAGGGGGCTGTGTAAGGTAGTGGAGGCTCCGCAGGATGCGTGGGAGACGAAAGTGAGTGCGATCTATCGTTGTTGGCTCTATGAAGAGGGAGTTTCGGTAGGAGAAAAAGGTCCGAAAACGGGAGAGAAACGAGAGTCGAAGAAGAAAGGAGTGAGTGTCGAGGAGATGACAAAGGTGAAGCTGAAGGAGGGACTCAAGTTGCGGGAGAATCGGATTCGGGCGATGAGTCGAGGGGTGGTGCTGGGGAGTGAAAGATTTGTGCGGGAAGTATCCGAGCGCTACTGTGAGGAGATGGGTCGGATGCGAGTGAAGCCCGGGAAGAAGTTGATGAGCGGAAGGGGCCGGGTGTTCGTGATGCGGGAGTGATTCAAAAATCCGCAGTGAGATCGAGTTGCTCCCGCCGGAGGGGATGTGACGCAGGATCGAAACACTCTCTTTTATCTCTATCAGAAGAAGTTGGCTTTCCTGGAAGGGGATGGCCTTGTCGCGATGCTTTTTCTGAACACTCCTGTTCAAGAAATGCAACAGAAGTGATCTCTCGCGCGGTTATCTTTTACGTAAAGAGACGGTTTTTTGGCCGAGTTCATCTGCGATTTTTTTGATTTCGGGGACGTGACTCCATTTCGCAATAAATTCTTGAGCGACTTCTTCGATTTGCGTGGTGGTGTGTTCCATGGTGTTTGCCGATGTGAACTTTTCTTTCGCATAGTGTGCGAGCGAGAATTGCTCTAATGCTTTACGGCCTTCGACATACTTTCCGTTGAGGGGGTCTGCGGAGACTTTTGTTTGGAGAGCTTTCAAGATGTCGGCAAATTTTCCTTCAACTTGGCAGGTTTCCAAGAGGTGGTTTGCCCAGAAGGCTACGAGATGGGGGCTTTTGGGAAGGAGATCGTTGGTTAAATAATTTTGAAAGCGGCTTTCAAAGCGGGCGATTTCAGTTTTGCGTTCGCTGGCCCGCTGATAGAGTGCGCGGGTATAAAGCCAGTAGAGGCCTTCGTGATACAAAGGTGCCTTCGGGCCTCCATGACCTCCAGGATAGAGCCGGTGCGTGGCTTGCCCTTTCATTTCTTTTGTAAATAAGGCGGAGTGATATCGGTTAAAATCGCGGCAACCTCCGATGACATAGTAGAAGTTCTTTTTGTTAGGGTGAGAGTCTGGCGGACAATAGGCGACAAAGGGCATTGCTCCGTCACACTTGATTCGCGCGGCGTTGTAAAGTGAGGTTGCGCCACCGCCGGAGATTCCGGCAAAGAGAATTCTCTTTTTCGAGACTGGGAGGGTGTCTTGGAGATGAGCGAGACACTTCAGGGTATGTTCGTGATTGATTTGAAAGGCGTTCTTCTGATTTCGGCCTTCAATTGAGACAGCTAAGACCATTCCGGTGAGTTCGGCGGCAGGGATGTAATGACGGATTGAATTTTTCTTCCCGCCGGTGGGCCCGACCCAGAAAAGTAAGGGAGCGGGGGTGTCTGTGGTGAGGGTGGTGGGGAGGTAGAGGTAGTATGTTGAGCCATCGCCAGTGTCGATGGGTCCTACGGTTTTTCCGACGGGGTGTGGGAGGTCGGGCAGGGTGATGGGAGGAGCGAGCAGGGGCTGATTCAGAAAATAGTCCCGAATAAATTCTTGATCCGTAGTGATGAGTTGGTCGAGAGAGACTTTGAGTTCTCGGTTCTCAGGAGTGCGTAATGTGACGGTATTATTCTCTAGCGATAGCGCTCGTGCGGAAATTTTCGTTTCAGCTTTGGAAGTCCAAATTCGTTCCTCTGTCGGTTCAGCATGTAGGAGGGAGATCAGAGTGTGGATGAGAACAATGTAGTAATAATTTTTCACAAATCTAAAAATATAAAGATGTGATGTAGATATTACTTTTATGAAGGCGAGTCAATCGATGGGTCAAATTTTCCTGCTGGTGTCTGCGTGGTTCGAATGAGCGTTTGGAAGTTGCTGTGAGATTGAGTTTTACGGCATGGTAAACTGATTGGTGGCGGTGAATTCACGGCCTCCGCCACCGGGGAAGGTGACGATGATTGGATAGCTTTGACCACTGGTGAGGCCGGAGTTTGCGGCGTCGAATTGTGCGACGACGGAGAACTGGTCAGGAGTTCCATTTTCATCGATCCGAGCGGCGGAGGTGGTGACATTATTGACGGTAATATCACCTGTATCCCAGGTGGCGGCGACCCCACCGATGGTGATGTTAGTCGGGCGGACGATGTTTCCGTTGTTTGGATTGATGAGAGGAGGAACGGTATTGGGAAGGTCGGTATTCACCGTCAGCAGAGCTGGGAGGGCGTCGGGCTGGAGAGACTGATCTTTCGCGACGAGGGCAAAGTAGGCTTCTTCCCATGCGTCACCGGATGTGGGAGGAATGGTGAGGGTGGTGAATTCTACCCCGTTACTGCCAATTTCGTACATTTCATAAACTGGGGTGTCATCGGGGTCTCTGACGTTTTGGCGGGAGATGAGTTTGTACTGCGGCCAGTCGTCGAGGATGAGGGCGCGGCCATCGTTCGTGGTTTGGCCGAAGACTTCTGAGATGATGCAGCGGTCTTCCATATCTGAACCTTGGAAGACAGGGAGGAGGGATTTGGAGTGGAGGTCGATTCCGCCAGTTGCTGCAGGGATGTTCACATTGGTGAGATCAAGGATGGTGGAGAAGAGATCCACGACATGCACAAGGGTATCGCTCGTCCCTGTTTGAGTAATATCTGGTCCGCTAGCGAAGAAGGGGACGTGTATTCCACCTTCATTGAGAGAGCCTTTCGCTCCTGCAAGGCCTCCTGCTGGAGCTTGATCGACTTGGCCGGGGGTTCCGTTGTCTCCCACGACGATGATGTTCGTTTTACTAAGATCCACGGCCGCGAGGAGGTTGCCGATTTCGTGATCAAGGGCTTCTAGGGAGCGGATGTAGAGATTGGTATTTCCAGTGGCATTGACCGAGTATCCTCCCGTGGGCGTGACGAAGGGAGAGGGGTCATGGAAGGGAGTGTGAGGAGCGTTGAATCCCATCCAGACCATCCATGGGTCTGAGTTTTGCGCATTGATAAAGGAAACGGCTTCATTGACTTGAGCGGTGGTCGCGTATGTCGTTACGGTGGTGCCGGGGTCGGTTAGGATATTGTTTTCAATTTCGATTCGCGACCAAGAGGAGTAGCTCGCAACCCCGCCACCTTGAGTGCCTGAGAAATGAGGCCAACCGCCGGTATCGCGTGGTCCGGTATTACCAGATCCCAGATGCCATTTCCCGAAGGATGCCAGTTTGTAAGAAGGGGCTTCGGTGGTGATGATTTCGGGAAAGGTTAATTCTCCACCGGGAAGGGTGGAATCGCTTTGCGGGTTCCCCACGCGGTGTTGGTATGGTTGCCGGCCGGTGAGGATGGTGGCACGAGTAGGAGAGCAGATGGGCTGAGCATAGCCCCGAGTAAAGAGGAGCCCCTTGTCCGGGGTGCTAGTTGGGGATGCGGTGGGGTTTGTGAAAAGGAGGCTCCGAAGATTGGGCATGTTCGCAAGTTGAGCTCCGGATTCGGTATTATAGAGTTCGGAGGAATCGATGCCCCAGTCATCGAGGATGAGTAGGAGGATGTTATTTTGGGTAGGAGAAGAGACGATGGTGTTGTCGTAGACAAATCCGGTGTCGTCGAATGGGGAAATGGAATCCAAGCCAACGCGATAGAAGTGCATGGGGTCGCTATTGAGGCGCTCTTCGTCAAGGACGGTGGTGGTGGCACCGGCCCCAGTCGCTTGAGCAAGCGGCTGCCATGAGGAGCTCTGAAGATCGGGGCTACGAGAAACGGAATAACCTCCTCCTTCGGCGGAATTCCAAGTCAGGATGACATCGCCATTGGATTCATCGGCGTCGATGGTATTGAAAGTGAGAGGCTTTTCGGGGCCGCCTTCCCATTGGGTCACAGCATCTGCGGGGATGGTGTCTGGAGAGCCGCCATTGGGTTGAGCGAAGTAGTAGCGAGCGATGTTGTAAGGGAAGAAAGGAGTGCCGTCGGGCTGAATATTTGTGAAGTAGGCCCACGTTCCACTCGGGAATTCTGGGGTGATGGTAAAGCGGACGTTGTATTCGTTCAGATCGTAATCTGTGGCTGGGTCATGCGGTCCGTCGCTGGCGACTCCTTGGTAGAGGTCGAAGCCATTGAGATCGCCTTTGTAAGCGTAATCCTGAAGGTAGCGCCCGAGGATATAGCTCTCTCCATCGATGACGGCATCGACGGCTGGCCCGTAGCGGTCAGAAGATAAGGTGGCGGATCCTCCTTCATTGCGCACGACCCATTGGGGGAGGCTTGTGCGTCCGGTCTGGTTGCCGATAGAGTCCGTCCCGGAGATGACGCGCAGATCAGTGGAGCCGTTAGATCCGTCGCGGAGTTGATAGCCGGAGATCATCCGACGGATGGGAGATTCAGGATTGGTGGGGTCGGAATAACCGTAGGGCCCATAAATGGGGAGACCATCGCGGCACCAGCCGATGATGGGAGAGTGCGTTCCGTTGGGGGCCTCGGTGTAAGTATTTGTCGCGGGAGTGTGTGTTACCGAATCTCCGAGGAGATGACGTAGGGCGGGAGGATTGGCATGATAGTGGTAGGTTGGTCCGGCTTGGTGCGCGAGGGCGGGATCAAAGGTAACGCCTTCGTTGATGTAGGCATCGCGGAGCCAAACATCATCTCCATTGACCGTCATCCGGTTTCTGGGGGTCTCATCCGTTCCATCACTGGTGGAGTAGGAAAAGGCGTCGCGGGAATCAAACATGGCGACCCCATCGACAAAGTAACCAATCACTCCTCCTGTGGTGAGGGCCTTTGTCGAGGGAATGACGGGAGTTAAGGGGAAGCGGTAAATATCCGCGGTGTTGGCAGGGTAGTTCGGAAAGAGATTTCCGGTTTCTCCGAACCATGGACCCATCACATGAAATCCGAGATTAGTCGTACGAATGTAAACATCAGTGTCAGTCGAGGCAATTTCATGAACGCCAGCGTAGGTTGGCTGAGTTTGGCTTCCTTGTCCACGAGACCAAATGGTCACTGGGGCCTGATTGTCCTGATCTGCTTGATCACGGTAGATCCGGGCGTAACGACCAGATAGATCTGTGAGCCATGAATCGACCAGAGGAGAGGCCGACAAGAGAGGGGTGAGGGTCCAGGCAAGAAGAGGGAGTTTCATGATAAAATAATATGGGAAATCAAACGACCGAGTGCTGACGATCTATTTTGTAGATTACAGACATAGTCACAATTCAAAGATGATGTGAAGATGACGGACGGTTAAAATTTTACGAACCATCCATCCAGAGGCTTTTTACCAATGGTAGTGTGCGGTGAAGGTGATGACCTTTGTTTCATCAGGTTTTAATGCAGCGGTGAACTCGATGGTTTGAGCGTCTGTTTTTTGGAAAGGAAGGGACGGCTTTTCAATTTCCCAATTTGACCAGCGCCAGAGGTGCTCTCGGGCGATGATGGTTTTGGCTTCTTTGGAGCGATTCTTTAAGGTGATTTCGATCGTTTCGCGCATCCAATTTTGGCGCTCATTCGATAGGAAATTAGTGATTTTTCTTTCCCCGACGAGGTCGAAGGCATTTCCGGTATAGACTTGAATTGTTTCATTTCGAGGAGTGTGATTGATGTTGTTCTCACCTACGAATTCGAGATTTCCGTCGGCGTCATCGGAACGATAGAAGCGCATTCGTCCCTTGGGCAGGGGCATGCCTAATCCACTGGCTTCATCGTTTTTTATTTTCCAGAAGATTTTCACATCTTTGCTGAATGTTTGATGAGGCGTGGGATTGCGGTGACGGTTTCCCCGATAGCGAGATAGGACAGGGTCATAATAGTAGACCTTGTGAGATTTTACGTTCAGGGAGCGGATGAACTCGACCTGTTTTGTTTCTTGATCACGCATCCTGAGAGGGCGCGGGAGAGTGTAGAGATGGAAGTCATCAAAGGCTTTTTCCTGCACCGTACTTTCGGCCATTCGGGCGCTCTTCATGCCCGTCATGCGGCTGGCGAAAGGATCTCCTCGGTTCTCCTGGATGATGTTGACGTTCCCTGCGACGAGTTTCACCTTGGCCTCTTGAAAGTCGGTGCCGCTACGATTGATGAGAGTGATCCATCCGGTGAGTGAGGCTGTTTCTCCTTTCTCCGGTGCGACGAGGTTGTAATCGGCTTCCCATTGAAAACCTCGTGAGAGGTAAGAGAGTTGTGCGGCGAATTTTGCGGGAGTGGGGGCATGAATCTGCCAACCAAGAGTCGGCCGGAGGATGGAATCATCACCGAGGGCAGGAAAGAGAGGTTGGCCGGGGAGGGTGAACTGGAGTTTCCCGTTGATTTCGATGATGGGTTCTTTGTTTCTGCCATAGCCTGAGCGAATGATTTTGCCAGGAATGAGTTCGGTTTTTCCATCCAGATGTTTGGTTTCAAATTCGATCGTCTTACCTTCGAAGTGATCCAGTAAGAGTCCCTGACTGACAGGGTCGTTGCGGTAGCTTTGTTCCAGAATGGAGAATTCGGCTTTTCCCGCAGGATCGCGAAGCACGACTGAATCTGGAAGAACCTGAGCGGTGGCGCGATCAAAGGTGAATGAGCTGCTTCCTTGCGGGAGATCGAGGGGGAGAGATTCCCGAATAACAGCAAGATCTTGATTGTAGATCGTCAGGGCGGTCTCAGCCTGAGCGATGGGAAGGAAAAGAGGGAAGAGCGCGAGAGATTTCATGATGATCTTTGATTACGCTATTTCAGCGGAAAGACACAGCCCAGAGTTTTTCCGGGCAGTGACTTTTTGCAGGGTAAAAAAATGATGGCGTAATCTGTATTGCAGATCTGTTCTATCTTCCTTAGCGTCGCGCCAGCATCCATGAGCAGCGCAGTCCAAATTTATGATACCACCCTCCGGGACGGAACTCAGGGTGAAGGTTTTTTTCTCTCGGGTTTGGATAAATTGCGCATTGCCAAACGACTGGATGAATTCGGGATCGATTACATCGAGGGCGGTTGGCCGGGATCGAACCCGAAGGATATTGAATTTTTTAAAGCGGCGGCGAAGGAGACGTGGAAGCACGCTAAGATTGCCGCATTTGGATCAACGCGGCGGGCTGACATCGCAGTGGAAGAAGACCCGCAGGTGCAAACGCTCCTGGAAGCCAAGACCCCAGTGATCACCATCTTTGGGAAGAGCTGGGAGCTGCAAGTGACGGAAGTCTTGCGCACAACTGCAGAGGAAAATCAGGCCATGATTCGAGATACCGTGCGCTATCTCAAGGAGGCTCAACGGGAAGTTGTTTACGATGCGGAGCACTTTTTTGATGGTTATAAAGAGGGGCCAGAGCATGCCTTGGCAACGCTGAAAGCGGCGGTGGAAGGCGGAGCGGATTGGCTGATCCTCTGCGATACCAATGGGGGGTGTCTCCCGAGTGAGGTGGCGCAAATCACGCAGGATGTTTCTAAAGCATTTCCAGATGTCAAAGTAGGGATCCATACCCACAATGATTGTGAACTGGCGGTGGCGAATGCGATTGCTTCGGTCGATGCTGGGGCGACCCAGGTGCAGGGGACCATCAATGGCTATGGTGAACGGACCGGAAATTGTAACCTCACCTCGGTGATTCCTATCTTGGAGCTGAAAATGGGAAGAAAAGCAGTGAATGATCTGACGAAGCTTCGTGATCTTTCCTTTTTCGTCGATGATGTTTCAAATAATCCCCACTTCGCACGGGCGGCCTTTGTCGGTCGGACGGCCTTTGCTCATAAGGGAGGGATGCATGTGAATGCCGTTCAAAAGCTGGCCCGCACATACGAACACATTGTGCCGGGCGCGGTGGGTAATGAGCAGTTCATCCTCGTGAGCGAACTTTCTGGTCAGTCGAATATTTTGATGAAAGCGGATGAGCTCGGGCTCCCACTTCAAAAAGGAAGTGAGGAGGCGCTTACCGTTCTTTCTCAAGTCAAGGAGCTGGAGCAAATGGGCTATTCTTTTGAAGCTGCGGGAGGGTCTCTTGAACTCCTCATCCGCCGAGCGCTCGGCACGTGTCAGCGGCCATGGTCACTGGAGGAGTATCATTGCTCCTTCCGGCAATATCGAGATGGGCACCGACCAGTTTGTGAAGCCACCGTGAAATTAGAAATCGAGGGTGACGATGCTTACACCGTCGCCGAGGGGCATGGAGTGGTCAATGCTCTCGATCAGGCTCTTCGGAAAGCTCTCGTCCCATTTTTCCCTGAAATTGAGAGTGTCTCCTTAATCGACTATAAGGTGAGAATCTTAGACGGAGAAGATGCAACGGCGGCAAAAACGCGCGTTCTCATTGCTCATACCGACGGAGCATCGACTTGGGGGACGGTCGGAGTGTCAGATAGTATTATCGAGGCGAGCTGGATTGCGCTCACAGATGGGATTGATCTCTTCCTACAGCGTAAAAAATCTGAAATTTAACAATCCCGCATCTTTCGTCTTGTGATGAGGAGCAACTTTGTGCAGTCTAATCAAAGGTTCATAATAAAAATACACCTACGGACCTGTCCTGTCGCAAGTATGGACACATAATAAGGCGGCGTCAGCCACCTGACCGGATCGTGAGGTCCGGTCAAATCTCGCAAATATCAAAAGCTCATTCATGTGTGACATGGTGAGTTTGTCATAAAACCAGGGCGGATCCGTTCCTCTTCGAGAGGCGAATCCGCCCTGATTTTTTCTGAAAAAATCGTGAACTAAGCAAATATTACCAATCCTAAGCTTGTCATGATCCACAGAATGGTCAGGATCTCGCACTCCTCTCA
>CALGLJ010000103.1 GCA_937930235.1 uncultured Verrucomicrobiales bacterium
GAGCTTTTGTTTTCGACCTGAATGACCACCCTCGATTGCTCAATCTCGAGGTTTACGTCGGCAACTTTCCACGGACTGTTCAGACCAAGGAGAAGACTATAATGGCTATGAAGCTGATTTGGCACCGCCCCACTATACCGATTCACCGCCGCTCCTCAGCCTCAAAATCGCGCACTAAATTTCCCGAAGAACCTTTATTAAAAAAAGACCGCGACGAGAACTCCTCTCGGCGCGGTCTTATTTTTTAGGAGACTGAAAGGTTAATCTTCGCCATCCAAATGGATTTGGATTGCTACCCTGCGGGGTGACTTAAAATGAATGACGAAGTTCATGAGATCATGAGAATCTCACTTTCATATCCTAAATCGCACTGGCAAACGAGTAATGTCAATTTTCTCAAAGACCTCTCGGTCTCTCTCTTTTTGATGTCCATCTCCAGAGCACCGGTACATAAATCCAACGCGCTCTATGTCCTCTCTTCTTTCTGCTAACGAACTCCGTCTCGCCTATGGTCATCAAGTTCTTTTAGATGGCGTCACCCTCGCCGTAGCAGCAGGAGAAAAAGTAGGACTTGTCGGCCGGAATGGCTGCGGTAAGACCTCGCTTCTCAAGATTCTCGCAAAGGAAAACTCCGCTGATTCCGGTGACATTTCTGTCCGACGCGCGCTTCGCATCGGCTATCTTCCTCAAGAATTCGAACTCGATCCCGAAAAATCTGTTCACGAAAATATCGCTGCCGGTGCGGCGGATGTCGTCGATGCTCTGACCCGTTATGAAAATGGCGACGGCACCGAAACTGAACTCGCAGCCTGCTACGACCTCATCGAACACACCGATGGATGGAATCTCGATGCCCGCATCCAGTCCCTCTCCAATGCTCTAAGCACTCCCCCACTGGAACAACAGACCGGACCACTCTCAGGCGGAGAAAAAAGACGAGTCGCTCTCTGTCGAGCCCTCGCATCACAGCCGGACCTCCTCCTTCTTGATGAACCGACTAACCATCTCGACTCAGATTCGATCCGCTGGCTAGAAGATTTCCTCAAAACCTACAACGGCGCCGTGATCTTTGTCACTCATGACCGCTATTTTCTCAATGTGATCGCGACTCGAATCATTGAAATCGCGAATGGCAAAGCCTATTCCCATCCTGGAAACTACACCGCCTTCCTGGAATCCAAGGCGATCCGGCAAGAGATCGCAGAAAACTCGGAGAAAAAGCGTCAGAAATTTCTCAAAGAAGAACTAGAATGGGTCCGGGCAGGCGTCAAAGCCCGCACCACAAAATCGCGCTCCCGTCTCGACGCTTTCTACGAAGTCAAAAACCAAGACGCGCCCGTCCGGGAAGGAGAACTCGACCTCCTCATTCCTCCCCCGCCACGTTTGGGTAATACCATTGTTGATCTCGAAAAGGTCGGTATGAACGTGGGCGATGAGGCCACTCCACGTTGGCTTTTTCGCAATCTCGATCTCTCACTCGAAGAAGGTCAATGCACCGGGATCGTCGGGCGCAATGGCGTGGGCAAAACCACTCTTCTCAAAATCTGCCTCGACCAACTGCAACCCACAACAGGCCATGCCACTCTCGGGAAGCAAGTGAAGATCAACTACATTGATCAGACTCGGATGCAGCTCGATGGCACCGGCTCTCTTCTTGACGAAATTTCCGATGGAAACGAGAAAATCATGTTCGGAGAAGAAACCATCGGCGCCCGCGCTTACCTGAAACGCTTTCTCTTTTCCGATGATCGCATCAATGAGCGAGTCGATCTCCTCTCGGGCGGTGAACGCGCCCGCCTCATGCTCGCCAAGGTCCTCAAGACTGGTGGTAATCTCATTGTCCTCGATGAACCGACCAACGACCTCGATCTCCCCTCCCTTCGCATGCTGGAGGAGGCCCTCGCAGCATTCCCCGGCACGGTGCTAGTGGTGTCACACGATCGCTATTTCCTCGATCGAATTTGTGATCAAATCATCGCTTTTGAAGACGATGGAGTGCGCGTGCAAGCTGGCAACTTCTCCTACTATCTTGAGAAACGACAAGCGCGGGAAAATGCCGAACGCGCGCAAGCAACCGCAGCAGCACGAGATGCCGCAGCTCGCAAAAAAGCCCGCACTCAAAAAACGAAACCTCGTAAGCTCACCATGGCAGAACGCATCGAGCTGGAGGGGATGGAAGAACGTATCTTGGAAGCGGAAACAAAGGTGGAAGATCTTGAGAAAAAAGCAGCAGATCCTGCCGTCCAAACAAACTACGAAGAAATCCCAAAAGTGATCGCAGAACTCGAGGAAGCGAAAACAATCTCCGAAACGCTCTACGCCCGCTGGGAAGAACTCGAAGCGCTCAAAGCCCAAAGCTGATCTCACATCGCATTTTTCAGAATCCGCAGTAGAATATCATTATATTCTCACTTTATGTCTACGGAAGAACCTCAGACCCCGTCGAAACAAAGAAAATGGCCTCGCCGCCTTTTCTGGTTCATCCTCTTTTGCGGGCTCTTTCTCTGGCTCCTCAACGGACCTCTCATCCAAGTTGTCGCCAAACATTTCTTACTCAAAGAACTCGAAAAACAAGGCGTTACCGGCACGGTCGAAGTCGAAGGCACTCTCCTCGCTGGCCTCACGCTCACAAACGGAAATTTCACCGGAAATCAGGGAATCCAATCACTGAAATTTTCTTCGCTTGGGGTCAGCTACACCATTCAAGAACTCGTGGAGCATCGTCTTGATCACCTCCATGCACACGATCTTACGCTCATTCTTGATCTCAAAAAATTTCCAGAAAAGGAACAAAAGCCCTTTGATCTAGAAGAGCTCCGCAAAACACTATCCCTCGCCGAAGAGATCTATCGCCCCATTGAGATCGATATTCAAAACGCCCACGTCGTGATGATCGATGCCGTCGATATCCGGCTCTCTTCACTCGATCATGCCACGGATTCCGAATCCACTCATATCAAGGGATTACAAGTGAGCGGAGTGGCAGGACGCTCCACCCCCACGCAAGATCTCAACCTCACCTGGTCTCCAGAAGACATTGTCATTGATCAGGTACAGCTCCTTCCTGAGCTGAAACTGAATGAACTTCGTACTTCTCTTGCTTCTCTGACGATGCTCAAGACTTCCGCGAAGCTCAATATCCTTGATGCGAACTATGCCTTCACTGCTCCAAGTTTCAATGAACTCACTTTAAAACAAACTGACGGCGTTCTGGACCTAGCGGAAGCAAGTTCACTTTTTGGAATCGAATCACCGGTCACAGGACAAATCACACAGCTTGACCTCTCCCGCCTCGATCGAACTGGCTCCGCTGATCTCACCCTCCACGACTTTCGCTATCAGGACTACGCTCTCAAAACAATATCACTCAAAGCAGACCTTTCCAAAGAACTTGCGACCCTCACGGCAGATCTCGCAAATGATCAACCGCTCCTCGCTTTAAACGCACAGCTCCCTGCACAGGATTTTAAGACTCTGGATGACCTTCAAGGGCGGTTTTTAAAATTCAACGTCGAAGTTCCCGCATTGGATCGTTTGTCAGAATTGATCAAACAGGAACTCCCAACCGGAACTCTCTCGATCACTGGAAATCATCCGCTCCAATCGCAAACCCTAGATGCTCAGTTCCAATTCCAAAACGGATATTTCAAGCTCATCGAGCTTCCCGCGCTCACCGGTCAGGTGAATCTCAAAGATCAACAAATCTCCACTAATTTTAACGCGACTGGCGGGAAAGACCTCCTGAAAGTCGAGGCCAGCTACCTCCTCGACCAGCAGATCTATGAGTATTCCATTGATGGCACCATCCCCTTTCGGCCTCAACTGGCAGACTTGGTTCAGGGATGGCAATTCCCCGCCCCCCTCGAGCTCACCGCAAAAGGCTCAGGGAACCTCAAAGAGGAAATTCATCAGAGCAAAGGCGGGATCGCAGGAGTCTTACGCAATGCCAGCAACAAAGAGCGCACCACGCTGGCCACTCGCTTTGAGATCGACTGGCCCAAGTCCCTCGCCTTACCCACGCTCAACATTGCCAATCCACTGGGAGAAATCAGCGGCGAGGCCTTCTGGTCTGAGAACAAACTCGAGGTCTCGGATATGCACATTTCCGATCGCACGGGTGATCTCCTCAATGTGGACGGCTTTCTCCCCCTCCCCTTGTCCACTCAATCCATTGACGATCTTCTCAAAAACAAAAATCCCATCGATTTGACCATCAGAGCACGGGAATTTTCACTCGCTCGTATTCGTCATCTGATTCCTGATTTAACGCCAGGCATCGAAGGCCAATTGAATGGGACCATGACCTTCGGAGGAAGCTTTGCCCAACCGACTCTCGACGGCACAATGGTCGGAAAAAACTGGACCTCTAATCTGCTTTCAGAAGTCAAGCCACTCGATTTCACCCTGATCGCAAAAACAGAAAACAAACAGCTCTTCCTCGATGGAAAAATACAAGAAGGAGGAAGCGGCTTTGCCACTCTCAAAGGCAAACTTCCGATCACCATGACCTCATGGCTACAGGAAAAAGAGGCCCTCTCCCTCACCCCCATCGATTTTGCACTCAACATCGACAACCTAGAACTCGAACGCTTTCGCGAAGCACTTCCCCAGCTCAAGCAAGTCAAAGGAAAAGCGAACGTCAATCTCGCCTTCAAAGGCACTGTTTCGAAACCCATTTTTCTCGGCGAAGCCCGTCTCGATGCCCAGCGCATCCAATTCGAAAATGAACAAATCCCTGACTTACGTGACTCTCAGCTCAAGGTGAATTTCGATACCAAACTGATCACCATTGCTCCCTCCCGCTTCTACGGATCTGGGGGAGAATACCAGCTCAGTGGACTGATCAACCTCGAAGGAGAAACCCCATTCTTTAATGTGAAACTCAATGCGATCCGAGCACTCATCTGGCGCAATGACTCCCTCAGCTTACGCACTAATGGCGAACTCCGCCTCGCGGGCACTTTGGAAGAAGCTCAGCTCACCGGAAATCTCGCCATTGCAGAAAGCCTCTACTACAAAGACTTCGAAATCATTCCCTTTGGAGTCCCCGCAGGGACCGTCCCAGAACCTCAAATCCCCACCATTAATCGCACCATCGATCGTGGCGTCATTCCCGTGCCAGCTCCCTTTGGCAACTGGTCACTCGATGTCGGCCTCACCAGTAAAGATCCCATCTTAATCCGCGGAAACCTGGCTGAAGGTCAACTCGTCGCCAAAGGGCGTGTTCGAGGCACCATAAGCCGCCCTGACATCACGCTGGATGCCGAGCTCCAAAAAACCAGCGCCGATCTTCCCCTGAGTAAACTGAAAATCAAAACAGGCACCCTCACCCTCCGGCCCGGAGAAGGTTTCATCCCGAAAATGAACATTCGGGGCGAATCCCGGATTGGTCAGAGTCGCGTTTTCATCTTTGCTTACGGAAAAGCCGATTCCCCCAAATTAGTCTTCACCTCCAACCCCCCTCTTCCAGAAGCAGAAGTCCTCACCCTCCTCGCCACCGGCACCACCACGAGCGGACTCGCAGACCAACAAGTCGCTTCCGTGAAGGCATTCCAGCTCCTCCTCAGCGAAATGAAACGGAAATACGGAGGCCCCGGAGGAAATAAAGTCGCCGGTAAACTGCTCGACGCCCTCGATACCGTCGACCTCCGGGTCGGCGACAGTGATCAATTCAGTGGACGTCGGTTTAACTCCGCCACTCTTCAGCTTTCTTCAAAATTTTTCGCCTCCGCCGCCTTCGACGATGAAGGAAACTCACGTGGCATTCTCATCTACTCCCTTCGTTTTTAGAAATGATGAGACCTCTCACTGCCATTTTCAGCGTCCTGTTTTTCGCAACGCTCCATGCCGAGACCCTCATTCGAGTGCAAGGGATGGATCAAAAGCAAGCGGACCTTGCCCTCGAAAAAATCTCAGGACGACTCACCTACGTTCGCTCCCGCCCCGCTGCCCCGTCACGAGCTGATGATGCCGCTTTTCTCATGAAGCGGCATCTGTTTCTCGAAGGTTACCGCAAAGTCGAGGTCGATTGGAGCCTTCCCGGAGATGGCTCGATTCTACTCATCGTCCAAAAAGGACAGCGCTATACCCTCGGCAACATCCAGTTCATCAATGCCCGAGTCGCAAATCCAGAGAAACACCGAGACTACTTTCTCCAGCCCTTTGTCACTCGGAAAAATACCGAACAAAATGTCTATCCATACTTAAAAGAAGACTATCTCGAAGGACTCGAAAATCTCACCAACTATCTTCGCTCGCAAGGCTATTGGAATGCTCAGATCACCACCAACGGTCCGGTCTTTGATCCCACCACTCGCAAAGTCCACTTCACGTTCACCGAAAAACCAGGAACACAATTCACTCTACTACGCCCCAAACTCGAAGTCCAAGGTGCCGTCATTCCTGAAAAACTGACTCGCAAGCTCACCGAACTCACCGGCCTCATCGCAAGCGCTGAGAACATTAACAAAACACGCGCCACCATTGATAAGAGCTTTCGCGGTCAAGGCTTCCCATATTTGCAGCTTTCGATGACCCAGACCAATACGCAGGGTAAAACTCAACTGGAGTTTAAAATCATCACTGGAGATCGTTTTAAAGTAGGTAAGATCACAGTCGAAGGAAATCAACGCACCGAAACTCGCCATATCCGCAGACGCCTGAAAGAACTTCAAGGCGAAGAATTTGAACGAGATGAAGCAGACAAGCGCATTCGCAAACTCTTGGGCACCGGCGCCTTTGATAGCATCCAACTCCTTGACCAACCCGCTCCCAATGGGAAAGTCAACTTCCTCTTACGAGTCGATGAAGCCAAAAGCTATGGCGTCAAAGTCTACGCCGGAGCCGGGAGTCGCGAAGGCGGCATCCTCGGTGCAGGCTACTTCGACCGCAATCTCTGGGGCCAGCTCTACAACCTCGAAGTAGACCTCGAATATTCGGGACTAGGCATCCTCGGAGAGATCAGCCTCACTGATCCTTTTTTTCTCGAACGTGACCTCTCCTGGCAGAACAGAGCGTTCATCCTGACACGTGAATACGACACCTTCCAGAAAGAAGAAGCCGGCATTGAAACATCCCTCGAATGGGAGGTGAATGATTACTACGACGTGCGCCTCGCCCTCGGAATCTCCTACGTCGATCTTCAAGAACGCGGCGATCTTCCAGCCAATCAACTCGGTAATAGCTCGTACATTGATAATCATCTCACCCTCACTCAAAGTTATGATCGGCGAAATGACATTGCTCTGCCAACGAGAGGATACATCGCAGAGCTCAATACCCGATTCGGCTTCGCCGCTGGCAATGACTCCATCAGCTACTTCTCTAATGACCTCCGCTACACTTGGTACCACGAAATTTCAAAAAACAGTCGCATCGCTCTCGGAGGACGAATCGGAGCGATCAATCCATTAGGAAATGATGAACGCCTCCCGATTGATCGGCGCTACTTCATCGGAGGAGCAAATTCCGTGCGCAGCTTTGGAGAACGAGAACTAAACCCCTCTCAAGGTGCAAATGCAGGTGACGATCTCCAACTCGGCGGACGTTCTTACTTCATTGGAAACTTGGAATATATTCGTCATATTGCAGGCCCCCTGAAAGGCGTCACCTTTCTCGATGTCGGAGGACTCTCCACCGGACTTGATTTTGGCTTCTCTGACCCCAAATACGCCGCCGGTCTTGGTCTTCAACTTGACCTACCCATCGGCCCCGTTCGCCTCGAATACGGATACTCACTGAATCGTAGTGAAGGAGAACCCTCAGGAACACTCCACTTCTCAATCGGAACTGCTTTCTAACTTCTCATTAGAAGCGATCACTGTAAGCACTTGAGACACCAATCCTGATCAGTTCTGTAATCTCTCTTCATTCACTGGTATTCTGGAGGAATGTCTTCTACAGACTCATCCAAAAAGACATAGCCCGTCGCAGACGTCGCCTTTGTTGAAGTTCAAATCAACACCCAACCGGCGACAGCAACACGATCTCACTACGGATTTTAGGTTCACTCCCGCATCACAAATACCCGTCCTCTTCCGCTCATCAACTTCTTCCCCGGCTTCACTCGCATCCGCCCCATCTCCTCCCGGTAACGCTCGGACACATTTCGCACAAATCCTTCACTCCCCAGCACCACCCCTCGACTCATCGCCCGAATCCGATTCTCCCTTAGCCTGAGACCCTCCTTCAGCTTCACCTTTGTCATCTCCTCGACACTCACCCCTTTCTTCCTCAACTCTGGCTTCTCTCCTGTTTTCGGATCCTTCTCTGCCATCGAAACTCCCTCTTCATAGAGCCAACAACGATAAATCGAACTCGCTTTCGTCTCCCACGCATCCTGCGGCGCCTCCACCACCTTACAAAGCCCTCGCCGAGCGCGCCGACTCCCACTCATCGCCTCCCCATACCCCGTCCACCGGGACTTCGCCGGATCATCCACCAAACCTGCCCGCACCGGATTAAGATCGATATACGCCGCCATCATCCGC
>CALGLJ010000104.1 GCA_937930235.1 uncultured Verrucomicrobiales bacterium
TCGTCTTCGACAATGAGTACCGAGGGCATAAGCATGATCTAATCTCCTAATCGGCAGAGGGGGAAGGATTCGTTTCGCAAATGCGGTATTTTGCGGTCTTTTTGTCTCCCTTTGATCAGGTAGGATCTAATCTGCCCATTATGAATAGAAGTGGCTTTTTGCAGCCTTGGGAGCACTAACTCTATTTGCTTAAGCCAGCGGCTTGACGGGCCGAGATGACGCTTTCTTTCGAGAGTTGCTTTGCGGTGGCGCGAATGATTTTCGCATTTGCGGTTTCGAAAAGGTAGATGGAATCGTTTTCAATTCCAATGAGACGAGCCTTGATTTCGGTTCCTTTGGCGCTTTGCCATGTTTCGATAGCGCGCCCTTCGATTTTTATGATCTGAGGTTCATTGCCTTTTCCAAATGCAAAGGAGCCTTCTTTGATCGCGGTTTGAATGTCGCTTCGGACCTCTTTAAAGATTTTATCGTACTTTTGGCTTTCCATCTCGGGATGGTTAAAGCTGCCGTAAATGGTTTCGAGGCCAGGATCGGTCAAGATGACAATGGGGAATGAGGCTCCTCCTTTGAGATAGCTTTCTTTGATTAAGGGAGGAAGGGAGAGATACTCTGCGGTATCGACGATGACGCTTTGTGAAAATTTAAGAACTGCTTTGCTTGCCGACAGACTGACGGCTCCGGGGCACGCGGCTCAGGTAGGGGTGAGTGTTTTTTTAGTAATGACAAAGCTGATCGGTTGCTTGGATTTTGCGGCCTTTTTAGCAGCTTCATCGATCTGTGAGATGTCGTGAGAGCCTTTGGGGATTTGGAATGCTCCTAAGTAGAGTGTGGTGACACTTAGGGCGGCGGCGAATAAGAAGATATTTTTCATATTTAAATTTTACCGATAGATCTGTGTTGAGTGGAGGAAAAAAGGAGTTTCTCCTCAGAAGAAGCGATTAGGCTTCGGTGAGAGTTTCATCCTGCGCATTTTGTTCCATATCTGTGGGAACTTTTTTCAGCTCTTGGAGCGCGATATCGGCTGTTTTTGGGCGATCTGTTGGATCGAGCTGGATGAGAGACATGACCCATTGAGCGAGTTGTTTGGGGATTTCGGGAGCAAGTTCGGAAAGGTCGGTCACTTGGTTTTGTAAGTGGGAGGCCATGATTTGAATGGAATTTTCTCCGGTAAAGGGGCGTTGCCCAGTGAGACACCAATAGAACACGCATCCGGCCGCGTAGATATCAGAACTTTCATTCAGCTCTTCTTCCGTGAGGTATTCGGGGCTGGCATAGTGAATCGACCCGTTCAGCCCAGCTCCTCGTGCGACTCTTTGGTCATTTTCCTCTTCTTGATTGATCAAGCGGGCCCGGCCGTAATCGATCACTTTCACGTGATCACGTCCATTGCCTTGGGTCGAGATCATGATGTTTGATGGTTTGATATCGAGATGAAGCAGCCCTCCACGGTGAGTTGCGGCGAGTCCTTCGAGGGTTTGAGTCGCGATGTCAATGAGGCGGTGAGGGGGAAGAGGATCGCGTGTCACGATGATTTCCAAATCTTCACCAGGGATAAATTCCATCACCATAAAACGCCCGGTGGCATCAATATCGGCGTCAAAAGTACTGACAACGTTTTGGTGCTGGATTCTGGAGGCTGATTCCAGCTCGGAGAGGTAGTCGTCTTTCGCTTCCGAGAGTTGTTCTTCTTTAAATCGTTTGAGGGCGATGGTTCGTTTGATCCGAGTGTCGTAGGCCCGGTAGATGAATGCGGTGCCACCTTCGCCGATGAGAACTTCATCAATGTATCTGGGTTTTTCGACCAGTTGAGGGCTGGGAAGATCTGGATTGACTGCGACAAATTCTGAATTTTTACTCCGTTCCGCGATTTCAGACACTCCGGGGAGTTTTGGTGGAGAGACTAGCGAGATGCGCTGAGTGAGTTTGAGGCTTTTTTGTTGTTCGAGGATGGCCGTTTTACAGATGGCATAGACTGCGGTGCGGAGAAATTCGATCGCTTTGGGATTGTGAATGAGGATGAACATTGCCCCGTCCGAGAGATTCATCATGAGCACGGTGATGTGTCCAAAATCCATGCGGATTTCAAAGCATTTTGGGAGAGCTTTTTGCGCTTCCTTCAAGGCGCGGTAGCCGTGCTTTGCGATCTTTTGGAGGTAAGACGAGCTATGATCTGGTGGAACTTTCGCCGTGATCACGTTGCTTTTCATTGTCGAGAAGAACGTGCCGTAAACTCCGTCCAATTCGGTGATGGAGTCGATCATTACTTTTGGGTCCATGCGATATATGTGCCAAGTTCGATTCCGTGAGAGTCAGAGTAAGGGAGAGATAAAGCGAACGGCATCGTTGAGTTGAATCGATGGATCAGTTGTTAAACCAAAAATTCTTGGTCCAGGCGGTTCGGCATTCTCAGAAGCGAGGGAGAAAATCATGAGTCGAGATTCGTGTGATGTTGCTACGATTCGATCGATAGGGGGGAAGCCTGCTACCTCTGCGAGCTCATTCGCGATTTGGACGCAGACGGGAGAGGCTTCGATGCTTGGTCGAGCGTCTGTGGATGATTCATGGATGATGTTAAAATTTTCATCCGCCTGAAAGGAGTGCTTTACAGATGGGTCATCATCAATGGCTTGAGGATTTATTGGGGTAATCATAACGCGGGGGAACGTTTACTAAATGCCAATAGAGATAGTCATCGCATCTGCTTTCGTCAAAATCTAAATCTAGTCGAAAGAAATAAGCGATATCGAATGAGGGAATGGCTCACTCGTTGATTTTTCCTCTCATTCCTCAGGGAGAAGATCATTTATGCCGGAAAGATCGGAGGATTGAGCATTGCCGAAGCTGAGTGTGTTTGCTACCTCCCGCTCACGAATGGCGAGCGAGGAATTTCAGGAGGTACGGGTGTTTGCACCGGCAACGGTTGCGAATGTCGCTTGTGGATATGATGTGTTAGGGTTTGCTATTGATCAGCCAGGAGATGAGGTGGTGGTGCGCTTAGCAAGTGAGCCTGGGCTCCGCATCACGAAGATTACGGGAGACGAGGGTAAACTCCCCTTGATCGCTGAGAAAAATACCGCAGGAATCGCCGCGCTGGATTTCCTGAATCACTTGGAGAAAAGTGACTTAGGGGTTGAGATGGAGATTCACAAGAAGATGCCCTTTGGGAGTGGCTTGGGATCAAGTGCGGCCAGTGCGGTTGCAGGAGTGTATGCGATGAATGTTCTACTGGGGGAGCCTTTGAGCAAGAAAGAGCTTCTCCCCTTTGCAATGAGTGGGGAAGCGAGTGCGGATGGGGCGTGGCATGCTGATAATGTGGGGCCTTGTCTTTTGGGCGGTATCATTTTTATTCGGGATAATGAGACTCTGGATCTTGCTTCGCTGCCAGTTCCGGAGAATCTCTGGGCGGCAGTGGTGCATCCCGATATTGAAATTTTAACGAAGGTCGCGCGTGACATTTTACCTCGAGAAATTTCACTTCCAAATGTCACGCGACAGGTGGGGAATCTCGGGGGATTGATTTGTGGACTCCTTCAGAATGACTACGGATTGATCAGCCGGTCTATTCATGATGTGGTGGCGGAGCCTGCTCGCCGACAACTGATCCCTGGTTTCGCGGAGGCTAAGAAAGCGGCTCTCGACGCGGGGGCGCTCGGTTTTAGTATTTCAGGTGCTGGGCCAAGTGTCTTTGCCCTTTGCGAGGGGGAAGAGGTTGCCCAAAAGGCAGGAGCGGCGATTACGGAGATCTTTGGTGGACTCTCCCTAGGCCATCAGCTTTATCTTTCCCGGGTCAATCAGCGGGGAGTGACCGTTATGAATTGAGTAAGTCATGAGTCAGCGATTTTTTAGTACCAAGAGCCCACAGCAATTTGTGGATGTCAAAGAAGCTGTTCTGCGGTCTTTACCAGCAGACAATGGACTCTACATGCCGGAGAAGATCGAGCCCTTAGGGAAAGAGTTTTGGAAGAATTGGCGTGAAATGAGTTTTGCACAACTCGGTTACCATATCGCGCGTCAAGTGTTTCGTGAGAGCGTGCCAGCAGAGGAGATGCAGCGCATCGTGGATGAGGTCGTCACCTTTGATGCCCCCATGGTGACGGTAAAAGAGAGGCAACATGTTCTGGAGCTCTTTCATGGTCCGACCCTTGCTTTTAAAGACTTCGGGGCACGTTTCATGGCGCGACTGATGGAATACCTCACCCGTGATGATGAAGGGCTCCTGACGGTGCTGGTGGCGACGAGTGGTGATACGGGTGGGGCGGTGGCCAGTGCATTTCACGGCGTGCCGGGGACTCGGGTGGTGATTTTGTATCCCAGAGGTAAGGTTTCAGGTTTGCAGGAGAAACAGCTCACGACTCTGGGCGGAAATATCACCGCTCTGGAAGTGGATGGCACTTTTGACGATTGCCAGCGTCTGGTGAAGTCAGCTTTTCTGGATCGGGAGATGTCGGAGAAAATGAATCTGACCTCGGCAAACTCGATCAATATCTCGCGTTTGGTTCCTCAAAGTTTCTATTACTTTGAGGCGGCGCGTCAGTTAGAAGAAGGGGCAAGCCCTGTCTTTGTCGTCCCTAGCGGAAATTTTGGGAATCTCACGGCAGGTCTCCTTGCGGAAAAAATGGGCCTTCCGGTGAAGCATTTTGTAGCAGCTACTAATCTTAATGACGTGGTGCCAGTGTATTTGCAGGGGGGGAATTACCGTCCACGGCCGAGTATTCAAACGATTTCTAATGCCATGGATGTTGGCGCTCCCAGTAACTTTGCCCGCATGCAGAATATTTTTGGAGATCAGTGGGAAGAAATGAAGGAGCGGATCGCAGGGTATGCCTATGATGACGAGATCACAAGAGAGACGATTCGACGTATCCAATCAGAAACAGGTTATATTTTAGAACCGCACGGAGCGGTGGGCTGGCTGGCCGCAGAAGCGTGGCGCGAGAACAATCCACAAGATGATACGATCGTCCTAGAGACCGCGCATCCTTCTAAGTTCCTCGATGTGATGGAAGAGGAACTCGGGCAAGGCCAGATCGAGATCCCCGAGAGATTGGCCCGTCTCGCGGAACGCGAGAAAGTGGCTCATGAGATGCAGCCTGACGAGGAGATGTTCCACGCTTGGCTGCAAGACTTTGCTTAATCTACTGCGGTAAAAGCTCAACAGGACCGCCGGTGCTACTCCCGCTTCCACCGGAAGCCGCGTCTTCTTCTCCAGGAGCACGATAGGAGGCAGGGAGGACGATGATCTCATCACCCTCTTGTGCTGCTGGATATCCGCCAGCGTAGGCATTGCGTTTGAGGTCCGCAATATAGCTTCCGCCCTCTTGACTCTTTACCGTGATTTGTCCCAGAATGCCGGAATTGCGGCGGATCCCAAGAGTCTGTCCTGGCTGGAATTGTCTGCCGCTGACGGGTTGGAAAATGATGAAGCCATACTCGACATTGACCGAGGAAATGGATCCCATCTTGAGGGCAATTTCGACTCGCTTGCGCTCACGCTCCTGTTTTTGGCGTGATTTGGTTCGCTCACTCCACGCCATCCCGGCTTCAGTTTCTGCGACTTTTTGTTTTCGCTGTGCTTTTTCTTTTTCTTTGGAAAGGCTATCGTTTTCTTCTTGCTGCTCCGCGAGTTGTTTCCGGAGTTCTTCGATCTCATCCATAGTATCATCGGAGACCTCCTTGGTTGGAGTAGTGCTCACAGGATCGATTGGGGGAGCGGGAGGGGAATAGGTGGCCACCGGAGGGGCGTTGATAATGGGCTGACGGCGCAGAGCTTTCTGGATTCTTAAGGTTTCGGTCTCTTGTTTCAGAGCGGTAATCTCACGCCGAAGCTCTTCCCGTTCCTCTTCGCTCGTATTGCTGCCGTTCAATCCGCGGAAAGTTAAAAAGAATGCCGTGATGAGCACCATGCCCATCATGCTTAAAAGAATGCCAAACGTATTCATAGGTGTGCGGAGAAGCTAGGCAGACACCTCATGGGATGTCAAAAAAGAAGCGTTCTTGCCGCGAGCTAGCTCGTGAGACCTGATTTGCCAATCCTGCTTTACCAATCCAGTTTTACGGAAAAGGTGGCATTGATTCCGGGCTGATTTTGGCCTGATCCATGAATGCGGTAGTCTTCATCGGTCAGGTTTTCTAATGCGAGGTTGAATGCGAGATTTTCACGTGCCTGCCATCCTGCATAGATGGAACCGATGAGATATCCTGGTGTTCCCCCGACTGGGATGCGCTGGGTATCACTACTGGCGCGGCTACTGAGGCGATCCTGTGTATCGGCGGCCAATAAGCGGCCAGAAATCCAAAACTTTTCCGAGGGATGAGTCCATTTGAGTGCGACGGTTCCGGAGAGAGGATTCAGGCGTCGAATGGTGTCTTCCACCAGAGGACCGCCAAGCACGAGAGGCTGTTCCTGCTGGCCGTCTTGCCAGGAGATGCTCCCGCTCAATTCCCACTGGTCATGGAATTTCCAGATAGTTTCGGCTTCAAAGCCGTAGAGGTAACCATCTGCACCATTGGTGGTCAGTAATCCGCCTGATCCATCGTCGATACGGACGATACCATCATCAATCCAAGTATGATATCCACTGATTTGCGCTGAGAGATTGTTCTTTCTAAAGCGTAGGCCGAGCTCGGCAGTGAGATAGTTTTCCTGATCAACAGAAGGCGAGCCATTTGAGTCGAGCCCATTCAGGGCAAATTGTGACCCCGTGAGGTCATCCAGATTGGGCGCGCGGAAGGCTTGTGAAAGACCGCCAAAAGCGGACCATTCCTGATCGAAAAAGTAAACGCCCCGCGCCGAGAGTGAGAGATCATCCCAGGATGCTTCTCCGGACTGGTCTTCGGTGGCTCCGGCAGGGCGGTAGCCATTCCATTCAGCTCTGGCATAGGTATAACGCGCTCCGAGGGTGAATTCATACCGCTCTTCTACCTCCTTACTCCAAGCGGCAAAGATGCCGAGAGAGTCATAAGTGGAATCATCTGCTACGGGGCGATTGGCTGGCCGAGGGGCCCCATTACGGAAGCCCTCAGTATCGACTTCATCGTGATAATAATCCGTTCCCCAGAGAAGATTTCCAGGGCCAAGTTCTGATTCGGCCTGAAAATTCAATCCATAGGTATCCACTCGGGAAATTCTCAGATCACTCTGGCCGGATCCTCGGACTCGAAATTCGCGATCAAGACCATCCTGATAAGAAAGAGTGGCGCTCCAACGATTGATCCATTTCAAGGGGGAGTCGGTGTCTTCAAATTTTAAATAACTCAGGGTGCGCTGTTGATCGAGCACACGTTCAAGATCCGTTCCTGGAGTGGTGAAGAAGCTTCCGCGTCGCCAACCTGGGTTATTGATCGTGCTGTGCCAACGGGGAACCTCATCTTGGTCGAGCCGCTGATGCGCGAGGGTGAGAGTCGCACTGTCAGAGACGGCGTATTCAAATTTGAAATCCAATGATTCTTCCTGATAGCCCGTGCCTCGCATCGTTCCCAATGCTGAATCACGGATATCTCCCACCTCTTTGGCCGATATTCCGAGGAGGACTCCCCATTGCTGACCCACTCCGAGACGGTGCTCCAAACGCCCGAGGTGTGACTCAGAATTGGTGTCAAAGCGATAAGTCGCCGCCCCGTGAGAGAAAAAGCCCTCTTCTTCCTGAAACCCTGAACCACGGCTCAGAGTATTGAGGGTGCCTCCAATGGCATCCGATCCGTATAGCACGGATCCTTGCGATTTCACGAGTTCCAGACGGTCAATCGCTTGCGAATCCAAGGTGTTCCAGTATTGCACCGGGCCTCCGCGCCAAGTTGAGTTATTGAGTCGAATCCCATCTTGCAGGAGAAGATTGCGCCTCCCGGTGAAGCCTCGGATGAACGGGGACCCGTGGCCGGGAGTTGTTTGCTGCACCAGGACGCCCGGGGTGCTTAAAAAAGCTTGAGGAAGAGTGCGGACGGCTGCGTTCCTTAACTCTTCTTCCGTGAGGATGGTCGTGGAATAATGAGTGGTATCAGCATGTTCTGGGAACCTGGACGCAGTCACGATGAGATCGGGAAGAGCGTCTTGAGCAAAGAGGGGGAGAGGAGCAAGCAGAGCAAAAAGTTGGCGCATTGTTGATTTCTTAACGGACGTGCGAGGTGTGAAAAATCTTAGGGGGATTTTTCTAAACGTTCCACTTTCTTTCTGATTTTATAATTTCCTTCATCTCGAAATTCCATAGCGTCTTACCAATCAGATGAAAACGACTCACACATTATTATATGTTTTAGGTTTTTTCGCTTCCGCGTTGACTGCGGCGCCAGTCTACGAAGAGCCTGCGAAGCCCTATTCCAGCTCCCCCTATCTCCAATCGACCGGCATGAAAGCGGTTGATCCGGCGCGCGGGAAAATTCAAATTCCTCTCATTACCTGGGCGGCTGATGGCGTGACGATTGATGCCAACGGAGGGATGAAGCCCAATGCCCAAAGTCGTCTAGCCAAGGCGATGGGGATTCCCGCAGAGCTGAAAGTTGTCGATAATTTTGATCAGCAGGTCCAAGATTACATTTCCGGACGTTCTCCATTTCTCCGAGGCACCGTCGGAATGATCAGTATGGTCAATGAGGCGCTTGCGGATAAAAATCCGGGCCTGAAGCCCATTGTGATTTATCAGCACTCTTGGTCCACGGGAGCGGATGGTTTTGTCGCAAAGGGCATTCAAACTCTCGCAGACCTGAAAGGCAAATCCATCGTAGTGCAGAAAAATGGTCCTCATGTCGATATGCTTCAGGTGCTTTTACAGGATGCTGGACTGGATCCCAGTGATGTGACCTTAAAATATGTGCAGGATATCACGGCGGTGCAGGAAAAAACCACCCGTGATCCGGCTGGAGCCTTTCGGGAAGATTCCACAATCTCCGGAGCCGCTTGTATTTATCCTGACATTCTCACTCTGACCGCAGGAGGGAAAGTGGGAACCGGTGCGGAAGACAGCGTCAAGGGAGCGCGTCCGATTTTAACAACTCGGACCGCCTCGCGAGTCATCGCGGATGTCTATGCCGTGCGGAGTGATTTTTTTCAATCCAACCGCCCCATTGTGCATGGTTTCGTTCTGGAGCTTCTGAAAACTCAAGCCTCATTCCAAAAGGAACTCGCAAATATCTCGCTCAAATCGAAGGCTGATAAAAATAAAATAAAACAGTTTAAGAAGCGTTGTCGTCCGCTGGCGGCCTTTGCCTTACAGGATGAAGGCGCAGTAGGGGATTACATTGCTTGGGTTGGTCTTGATTCTGAACTTGTAGGCTATGATGGCAATCGGGAGTTTTTTGCGAGTACGAAAAATCCTGTAGGATTTACAGCGACTGCGAATCGTTCGGTGAATTACTTTAAATCGGTCGGTTTTCTTCAGCGTGGTGACCTTCCCGAAACGGCGTCTTGGGATTATGCCCGAGATTTCGGCTCTCTTCTTTCAGGTCAGACTGCGGTGGCGAAAGCTGCGAAACCTGCGTTTTCCACCACCAGTGAAGTGCGGCAGGCGGCGGCCAGCTCGGATGCGAGCGAACTCTTTCGTTACACCTTTCAGTTCCCTGCAAATACCTCTGAAATTCGGTGGCAAGATCATCGGGAGGTCTTCCAAACCCTACATGAAAAAGTCTCTCGCTACGGTGGCGCAGTCGTTCAGTTACGCGGTCATGCTGACAATTTCTTCTACAACTTCGTGCAGATGAAGCTGAAGCAGGGGGCTAAGACCTTTAAGCGACGGAAGCCGGGAACAAATCAATTCGTAGAAAAACCCCTTCCTAAGCTTGAACAAATTATCGGCTCAGGAAATCGTCTCAGCCATGATCGAGCATTTTCGGTGAAGCGCGCGTATGCCAAATATTTACGTGAGGGCTTGGGGATGACCGCAAATGAGATCGATCTCTCTCGTTTCGATGTCAAAGGAATGGGAGTCGGAGACCCCGTGCATAAGAACCCGACCAAGCCAGATCAACGTGCCGCCAATATGCGGGGAGAAATGGTGATCTTTGCCGTGGAATCTGAGATCTCACTCGATTTCGGCTTAGATGATCTTCAGTAGAATAGAGAAGAGATGAAGTATTATTCTAAAATCATTTTGGCTCTCTTCTTGAGCCTGCATCTGCCGGCGGCTGAAACCGATGAGGCTCTGATTCAGGAGCAAAAACAACAAACGGCCACCGCGATCACCATCATCTTTGATGATAGTGGCTCGATGCGAGATCGTAGAAAAATGAAACAGGCAAAAACTGCCTTCTACGAGTGGTT
>CALGLJ010000105.1 GCA_937930235.1 uncultured Verrucomicrobiales bacterium
CAAATCTTCTGCCGACGAGCTGGCAATCGGTATCCGCAGATGCACTCCTCTCTGAAACTCTCCCCGTCGGAGGACGAGAAACAATCACCGTCGGTCCCATGCCAAGCTCAGCGCAACAAATGTTCTTCCGCCTTGAGGTCACCGCGAGATAAGTGGCATTCACACCAGATACAATTTGAGTCTGAGAAAGCAAGATCTCGGACCGGTAGCGCGATTAGTTATTTTATGCCATAGTTATTTTATGCCAGGCATAAAATAATTGACCGGGGCTTTTTGGTCTTGTAAAATGACGGGGTAATGAGCGAGAAACCTTTAGCTGATCATGATTCGGGCGCGAAGCGGGAGTGGACTCCGCTGGAGCTGGCGGAGATGAAAACGGGGCGCAGGTTGGGGCCGATTCATCAGGCTCCGGGGTTCTCTTCGCGGCGGAGGATCAAATTCGAGAGTGGGACGGGATGCTATCATGTCATGTCTCGCATTGTCGGCGGTGAGTTTCTCTTGGGGGATCTGGAAAAGGAGGCTTTTCGACGAATAATGTGGCGCATGGCGGAATTTGCGGGGGTGGAACTGCTCACTTATGCGCTAATGGATAACCATTTTCATTTGCTGGTGAAGGTGCCTGACCGGGAGCGATGGCTGCGAAGATTTGAAGGAGAGGAGGGTGAGAGCCGCTTGCTTACGCATCTCGGAAAGGTTTACTCGAAGGCGTTTTTGAAGCAGTTAGAAGGGGAGTTGGAAAAATTGCGGGATCAGGGACGGGAGAAGGAGATTGAGGTGCTTTTGGATCGTTTTAAGCGGCGTTTTTGTGATGTCAGTCTCTTCGTTAAGGAGCTGAAGGAGCGATTCTCTCGGTGGTATAATAAGTTGCATGGACGGCGGGGGACCTTGTGGATGGATCGATTTCACTCGGTCTTGGTAGAGAATGGAGATGCGCTACGGATGATGGCGGCCTATATTGATCTCAATCCGGTGCGAGCAGGCTTGGTGGATGATCCGGCGCAGTCTCGGTGGACGGGGTATGGGGAGGCGATGAGTGGGAGTCGGCGTGCCCGGCGAGGGCTGTGTAAGGTGGTGGAGGCTCCGCAAGATGCATGGGAGGCGAAAGCGAGTTCGATCTACCGTTGTTGGTTGTATGAAGAGGGAGTTTCAGTAGGAGAAAAAGATCCGAAAACGGGAGAGAAGCGAGAGTCGAAGAAGAAAGGGGTGAGTGTCGAGGAGATGACAAAGGTGAAGCTGAAGGAGGGACTCAAGTTGCGGGAGAATCGGATTCGAGCGATGAGTCGAGGGGTGGTGCTGGGAAGTGAGGGATTTGTTCAAGAAGTATCCGAGCGCTACCGCGAGGAGATGGGGCGGATGCGAGCGAAGCCCGGGAAGAAGTTGCTGAGTGGAAGGAGCCGAGTGTTCGTGATGCGGGAGTGATCCTAAACCCCGCAGTGAGATCGGGTTGCTCCAGCAGGATGGGATGCGACATTATTTTTACGTCAGCAAGACGTGTTTTAAACTCGGTTGATGCCGAATCCCTGTACCTAAAGTTCGAGCCATTCCGGGTGTGAATGCTTAGAAAGTGATTTTTTCTCCGTCGTTCTGAGCGCTTTTGTAAATTGCGGTGATCAGCTCGACAGATTTACGAGCTTCGGTAGCGCTGGTAGAGGGTTCTCTTCCTTCTTGAATGGCATTGACGACCTCTTCGAAGTTGCGCTGATGCTGGTATGAGTTGATGGCTGTGGGGTCATTTGCTCCCAATCCAGCCTCTTGACCTTTCATGAGGGTGGCTTGGATTTCGGCGTCCTGCGGTTGCTCATTTTGGAAATCCCAAATTTCAAAGGCCTCATCTGCGAGGAAGACGGAGCCTTCTGTTCCTGAGAGCTGAACTCTGGCAGGGTGTCCATCTTTCGACCAGGTACAGGTTGAGGCTTCGATGACGCCTCGGGCACCGTTCTGAAATTCGATCAAGGCGACACAGTGATCCTCAACTTCGATGCGTTCGTGGGCCAGAAGTGCGGTGTTTGCTTGAACGCTTTTCACAGGTCCGGCGAGATAGAGGAGGGCATCCACAGTATGGATTGATTGGTTCATGAGGGCTCCTCCACCATCGAGAGCCCAAGTGCCACGCCAGCCTGCCGAGTCGTAGTAGGCTTGGTCACGGTACCACTTAATGTAAGCGGAGGCGGAAGCGAGGGTGCCGAAGCGGCCTTCATCAGCGGCTTTTTTAAAAGCATCCATTCCAGGGTGGAAGCGGCGGTTGAGGACGGCGGCAAGCGTCGTGCCAGATTTCTTAGAGGCGGCCATGAGTTGGTCGATCCTTTCAAGGGTCACTTCCAGTGGTTTTTCGACGATGGCGTGTTTGCCTGCTTCGAGCGCGGCGAGAGTAGGGTCGAGATGCGCTCCGCTGGGTGTTCCTACGGTGACGATCTCGAGCTCTTCATCAGCAAGGAAGTCTTCAATGCTAGAATATGCGGTTCCGCCGTATTCGGAGGCGAGCTTGTCAGCGGCTTCCTGCCGGAGGTCGAAGACGGAATGAAGAGTTCCGCCAGTCATGGCGGTGATGGCTTTAGCGTGGAAATAGCCGATCATGCCGGCTCCGATGATTCCAAATTTCATGTCTGAGCTGATTTGAACCTTTTCTGTTCTAAAGGGCAAAGATGAAATGAGGAGGATTGCGAATGAAAGGGAGTTTCTCTGAATTTCAGCTCCCAAGCCTTGAGCTTCATGGTGGCTTCGCTAGATTCTCCTCCGATGCCTCGCATTCCTAAGATTTTCCTCGTGCTGACTTTGCCGCTCTACATTCTGGATCAGATCACAAAATGGTGGGTAGTTTTTCGTTTTAGCGAGCCTTTTCCGGGATACTTTGGCACTTCGGATGCGAAGATCCCGGTGATTGATGGGGTTCTCTGGTGGACGAGAGTGCATAATCAAGGGGTGGCATTTGGTTTTGGAAATGGGACGACGTGGGCTCCAATCGTTTTTCTCCTAGTCTTGATCGCGGCGTTGATTCTGGTGACGGTGTTTTGGAGAAAAGGGGCATTCCCAAACATTCCGTCCAAGTTGGCTGCGGCGTTGTTAGTTTCCGGAATTTTAGGGAATCTGACCGATCGATTGTTGCAAGGTTTTTGGCTCAAGGCGTGGGAGTCCGCTGATTTTTTGACCCGGCTTTCTAAGGGGTATGTCGTCGATTTTATCGACGTGAAACTTCCGTGGTATGGGCACTGGCCCACCTTTAATGTCGCCGACTCCTGTATTTCGATTGCGGCTGTCTTGCTCTTTATTTCGGCATTCCTGCAGGAGGAACCGAAAGCTGCTCCTCAGAATTCAAACGCTTAAGCACACGTGCTTTGGCCCGTTGATAACGCGTTTTAGGAATCAGCTTGGGCACGAGGGCGGAAATGAGATAAATCGTGGGATAGGCAAGAAGCATCAAGATCACCGCGATGCTGAGGAAGCCGAGAATGAAGCTTCCGGCACTGAGAGTTCCAACGTGTGGGAGCTGGAGTTTCGTATTCTCAAGGATAGGGTGAATGGGAATATGCAAGGTCTTACGCAGGAAGTCGCCAAAGCGTTCCTGAAACATCATGATGGGGAGCTGTGTTAAAGGATTGGTGATCCAGCATGCGGCGATGGCGATGGGAACATTCGCGCGGAATTTGACTGCTCCGATGGCGGCGAGGATCATTTGGCCGAGAACAGGGAGCATGGCAACGAAGAGACCAATGGCGAGTCCGTGTGAGACTGTTTCGCGGCAGGGGTGCCAGAGCTCTCGGTCAAAAATCGGGGAGAGAATTTTTTGCAGCCACTGATGACGGCGGAGTCTCGGGCTGCGTAGCATACGATAGGCTCGTCGGACGAGTCGGAGGTATCGTTTCTTAAATTCGCTAGCCATGATAAATCCCTCTACTGCATAATCTATGCCTTAAAGGAGGGAAATTGACAAGAGAATGACTCAAAAGAGAGGCGATTTTCGGTGATGATTGATCCTTTAGGGTTTTCAATTTCGATGTTTGGGGTTTTTCTGCGGGACATGATTCCAAACGTCCTCGCCGAACGCTACGCCTCTTCTCAAATCCGTGATATTTGGTCCCCTGAAGGCCGCATCATTTTGGAGCGCGATTTCTGGATTGCGGTAATGAAAGCGCAACAGACTCTTGGTTTAGATATTCCCAATGAGGCGATTGCGGCATACGAGGCGGTGAAGGATCAGGTGAATTTGGCGGCCATTGATGAACGCGAACGAGTGACGCGTCATGATGTGAAAGCTCGCATCGAGGAATTCAATGATCTCGCTGGTCATGAGCATATTCATAAAGGGATGACTTCACGTGATTTGACTGAAAACGTGGAGCAGTTACAGGTGTATCGTTCTTTACAGGTCATCCGTGATAAGACCGTCACGGTATTGGCTCGCATGTCAGATCGGGCGGAGCAATGGAGTGAGCTGATGATTACGGCTCGGACGCATAATGTCGCCGCGCAACCAACGACATTTGGCAAACGCCTTTCGATGTTTGGCGAGGAGGTGTTCAGTGCCTTTCAGAATTTGGAATCGGTCTTAAATCATTATCCAGTGCGTGGTCTGAAAGGGGCGGTCGGGACCCAGATGGATCAGGTCTCTCTCTTCGATGGAGATCCGGCGAAGGTGGCGGCACTAGATGAACAAGTGCGCGAGCATCTTGGTTTACCGCAAGCCTGGACTAATGTGGGACAGGTGTATCCACGCTCGTTAGATTTCCGGGTGGTTGGAGCGTTGGTGGATCTTGCTTCTGGCCCATCTTCTCTCGCAAAGACGCTCCGCCTGATGGCGGGGCATGAGACGGCCTCCGAAGGTTTTGCGAAAGGGCAGACCGGATCTTCCGCGATGCCGCATAAAATGAATTCTCGGTCCTGCGAACGAGTGAATGGATTTCATGCTATTTTGAAAGGGTATCTCGCGATGGCTTCTAATCTCGCAGGAGATCAGTGGAATGAAGGAGATGTGTCATGTTCCGTCGTTCGCCGAGTGATGTTGCCGGATGCTTTTTATGCCATTGATGGCTTGTACGAAACATTCCTGACTATCTTAGATCAGATGGATGCTTATCCTGCGGTGATTGAAAATGAGAATGCGCACTATCTTCCGTTTCTTCTGACCACGACGATCATGATGGAAGCGGTCAAAGCGGGAGTTGGGCGTGAGACCGCACACGAAGCGATCAAGGAACACGCGGTGGCGACCGTTCATGATCTCCGCAATGGCAAAGCGGCTCGAAATAATCTCCTTGAGCGGCTGGCGCAGGATGATCGCCTTCCGCTGGAGAGAGAGCAGCTCGATGCCATTCTGGAGCAAGGGCGGAGCAATGTCGGGCAAGCTCAAGTGCAGGTGGCGCACTTTCAGAAGACGATTCAAGAGCTAGTGAAGGCTCATCCAGGAGCGGCTGATTATACCCCGGGGTCGATTCTTTAGTCTCTAGTCTTTAGAGGCTTTGTTCGATGCTTCGCAATTTCAGGAAGAGGTCATTCCATTCCTGCGATTGGGGGGCGAGTTCGGCTTGGTTTTTTGCGACGTATCGGCGCACGATGCCTAGGAGCTGCCCATATTCGCTAAAGAAGTGATGGATGGTATCTCGATACTCCTTATTCATGGACTTGGTAAAGGGCTTGCGGCAATCGCCGACGCAATCGTGGAAGATGCGACAGATTTCTTTTCGCGATTTGGCGTTGAAGACCGTGGCGCCAATTCCGAAGAGAATGACAATTCCTAGGAAGATTGAGACAAGAGAATAGATTCCGAGGGCGCCTGAGATTCCCATTAAAGTGATGGCCGCTAAGATTACTCCTACATAACGCCGGAAACCGCTTCGGCGGGTCTCTAGTTGGAAGTCTAGTAAACTTCGGAGTTTCAAGTCGGAGATGGCGAGGCGGGCGTTTCGGCGTAAGAGGTCGTTGAAGTGCCCCCGGGCTTCGGTCAGAGAGCCGGTGCCTTTTTCAAAATCTGGGGGCGTGATGTCGAGGCGATCTTTGATGAGAGGGGCGGTTTCTTGCCAGTGGGCGCGGCAGAGTTGAGCGAGTCGTTTGGAATCTTGAGTTGCCCAATCGCCGATTTCATCGTGGGTGGAATTTGTGAGGACTTTGTCGACTTCTTGAGGGACGGATTCTTCCTGAAAGAGGGAGAGGAGGCCGCGCTTGAGAGAAAGGCGGCGGTGAAGGTCCTTTTGAGCGGTGGCGCAGGCTCGCTCGTAGGCTTCTCCGAGTTCAGAGAAGTCATCATCGACTAGTGCGATTTGCTGATTGCGGAGCTGGACCTGGCTGTCTTCGAGCTGAGTGAGGTATGATTTTTCGGTCGCGACTTGGTGGGTAAGTTCTTCGATTTGTGCTTCGACAATTTGGAGGTCATCGCGCAGGAGACCGCAGACTTCTCGCAGAATGCGTCGGCGAGCAGGGTGATAATTGATTTGATCGTCAAGATACTTTTCTAATTCAGGATAGCCACTGGCATGCCAGATCTTGCGGACCATTTCCTTTGGTTCTTTCGCTTCGACACATTGCTTCGCGGAGACGGGGAAAATTCGCGGGCGGCGACCGATTTTTTGGTCCGCGAGGTTTGCCATGTGATCCATGATCACGTTGAGATCCTCGGGGGTTGTTTGATCGGCTTGTTGTAGGATGAGGACGGCCTTGGATTGTTGTTTTTCCGGAAGGCGGGCGAGGAGATCCCAGGTATTAGCGGCCCAGGGATTGGAGGCAGGGAAGAGGAAGAAGACGAGGTCGACTTTTGTGACGAGATCATCGAAGTATTGCTCTTGTTTTCTGTTTAAAGTTTCTGAACCTGGAGAATCGATGAGGTTGTAGTTTTTCAGTAGAGGATCTGGGAGATGGTATTCAAAAGAATGTTCCGTCTGCGTGGTGGATTTCCGTTCATGGTAACTGTAATGAAGGAATGTTTTTGTTTCTGGGAGGTGGCTCGTTTTACAGTAATTTTTCCCAAAAATGGCATTTAGGAACGTAGACTTACCAGAGTTGATGCCGCCGCAGGCGAGGAGAGTAAAGGGGGTGAGGAAATCGAAGGCGGAGCCATCTTGCAGATTCTCCTCGGAGCCGCTTTTGGCGGCGAGGGCGCGGACTTCTAGGACGAGGGCGGCAAGGCGTTCCCGGGTCGTGAAATACCGTTCACCTAGCATTGCCGGGGTGAAATGGGGCCTTAGACAGATGCTCGTTGAGTGAGCATTTGAGAGACAGTCACAAATTGGTATCCTTTGCGAAGGAGTCCATCAAAGGTCCCGGGCATGGCATCCACGGTGGGGGCGTGGAGGTCGTGAGCGAGGAGGATGGCACCATTGTGAGCGCGATTAATGAGGCGTGAACGCACGACGGAGACTCCGGGGCGTCGCCAATCTTCTGGATCTACAGACCACATGATGGTGGGGTAATTGAATTCATTGAAGACCATTTGGCGCTGGCGGGTGTGAAGCGCTCCATATGGAGGGCGCATGGTGCGTGGTTTGACTCCGGTGGCGCGTGCGATGGAGTCTTGGGTCTTTTGCATTTCCTGGCGAACTTGGGCATCACTCAGGGAGGTGAGCTTACGATGAGTGTAGGTATGATTTCCGATTTCATGTCCTTCTGCGACGATCCGTCGAGCGATGTGAGGATAGCGATCAACATTGCGCCCGATGACGTAGAAGGTGGCTCGGATATTGCGCGCCCGAAGCATATCGAGAAGCCGAGGAGTGTTCTGGGGGTGGGGGCCATCATCAAAGGTCATGGCGAGGTAAGGATGAGTCGAGAGGCCTTTATTATAAGTCACGGTGGCACTCCGAAATTCCGAGGGGAGATTCATGTCCGGATTCCGGAGTCGTTGAGTATATGCAGGGGGGCGGTATTGCGTGTTCGGCTGTGTCTTGGGAGCACTTGAAGTGTTCAGGCCAGTTGCGAGAGGTTTCTGAGAGGCTGCTTGAGCGGCTTTTTTCTTACCGGAAGAGCAGGCGGTGGCTCCAAGGATGACCCCGGGGGCGAGATGCAAGACATTGCGACGCTTCATATGTTGGGGAGAGTCTGCCTGAACGAAGGGTAGATGTCACGGGAGATTTCTTCTACCACAGTGCGTCAAGTTCCTGAGAATCTTTTAGTAGGCGGATTTTATCCAGCCGTTGCGAGACGCGGTCGGTCCAGGGGAGGAATTCCTCGGGGATGGGTGCTTCATTTTGTAACCACTGGCCGGTCTCTACATGCGAGAAGCCCAATCTCCATGCGTGGAGCATGAGGCGGGGTGTTTCTCGCTTCTGTCGAGCGGGTTTCGCATAGATGGGATCACCTAAAAGAGGATGGCCTAGGTAGCGCGTGTGGACGCGGATTTGATGAGTGCGACCGGTGTGGAGGGCGCAAAGAATGAGCGCGGATCCGTCCTCGGCGGTCCAAAGGTGATGCACATCGGTGATCGCTGGTTTGCCTGTTCCGGGGTTGCAGACATCCATCTTTTGGCGCTGCCGAGGGTGGCGTGCGATGTGATTGAAGACTGTTTGGTGAGTTTTCTTCGGGGGAGTCTCGGTGATGGCGAGATAGAGCTTTGCCGTTTGGCGCTCGGAAAATTGAGAGACGAGCGATTGGTGTGCGCGATCGGTTTTTGCGGCGACGATACAGCCAGAGGTATCTTTATCTAAGCGGTGGACGATCCCAGGGCGTTCGACCCCGCCGATACCAGCAAGCTGTCCCTGACAGTGATGTAGGAGGGCATTCACAAGAGTGCCATCGGGATTTCCGGCGGCAGGATGAACCACCATCCCGGATGCCTTATTGAGGACAATGAGATCTGAATCTTCGTGAATGACTTCTAGCGGGAGGTCTTGAGGGGGGAGTTCGAGAGCGCTTGGTTCAGGGATGGTGATTTGGATGGTGTCTCCCGGTTTTAACGTTGTGCGCGCTTTGACCTTTGCTCCGTTGAGGGTGATGTGACCTTCCTTGATTAAATCTTGGATACGTGCCCGTGAGAAATCGCTGAGTTCCTTAGCGAGGTAGGTATCCATACGGCCTCCACCGGATTCAGGAATCGTCAGGGAAGTCATATCAGAGAGACCAAAGGTGAAAGACGGGAAGGGTGCAAGTGGGATTGTCGTCTTTTCGCATGCTCGGACCGTTGCGGTCGCCTATCTCGAGGAAAACTCGACAGCGAGGTGGTGATTCGCTGAAATGGTTCAGAGATATGGAAAATAACCCTTACAAAACGCCGACCGCTTCTGATCCAGCAAGTGCTCAGAGTCTGCCCATGAATCAGAGTTCAGATATCCCAAAAATCTTTGGGATTATACATATTGTGTATGCGGTTATCGGAGGGGGGATGGGTTTGATTGGAGTCATTTCTGCATTGTTCTTACAGAAGACTGGGGTCTTTTCCGGAATCGAAAAGTTGCAGGGTGAGGGTGGCTCAATGGAAGGGATTTCGAGCTATATGGATGAATTGTCTCGATGGTCTTTGATTGACGGAGTGGTAAAGATTATTCTGGCGATCATATTATTGTTTGCTGGGATCATGTTATTAAAACGAAAAATAATAGGAGCAAAACTAAGCAAGCTATGGGCGATTTTGCGGATTCTTTCCGTCGTTCCGATGAGCTACTTTTCCACCGTTGCTACGATGAAGATGCAAGAAGGATTGTTCCAAGGAGGCTCTGCAGCCGCAGCGACGGCTAACGTAACGAGTCTTACGCTGCTGGGTGCGATCGTCGGAAATATTTTTGTGATTATTTATCCTATTGTGACTCTGGTATTTATGTTGAAGTTCTTTCTGAAAGATTCGCTGCATTAAAAAAATTAGAATGCGCTCATATAAAAAAGCCGAACGGTTTCCCGTTCGGCTTTTGAAGTTTTTAGGAAGAGCGACGATTTACATCATGCCACCCATGCCGCCGTGGTCATGACTATGACCTGTGTCGGCTGCTTCCGGCTCAGGGATGTCAGTGATGAGAC
>CALGLJ010000106.1 GCA_937930235.1 uncultured Verrucomicrobiales bacterium
CTCGAACTCCTGCCCACCCTCCAAGGAGCGGACGAAAAAGCGGAGGGCCTCACCCCCGCAAAGATCGCCACCGCCCGCCGAGGCGATCCCCGCCGGAACAAAGTCAACCAAGAAGCAGGGGCAGCGTAGGCACCGCTTACAAAGAAGCGACAGTCGAAGAAGAAAGGGGTGAGCGTTGAGGAGATGGCGAAGGTGAAACTGAAGGAGGGACTTAAGTTACGGGAGAATCGGATTCGGGCGATGAGCCGAGGGGTGGTGCTAGGGAGCGAAGGATTTGTGCGGGAGGTATCCGAGCGCTACCGCGAGGAGATGGGGCGGATGCGAGTGAGGCCGGGGAAGAGGTTGATGAGCGAAAGGGGTCGGGTGTTCGTGATGCGGGAGTGATGAAAGCGCCATGCTAAATGGGAGCGAAAAGGCTTTTCAAGGTTTCGGCATCGGGAGCTCCTTGACTGGCGCCGGAGAGGAGAGAATCGGCGAGGTGGCTTTTCTTTTGTTGGAGCTGATTGATACGATCTTCAACAGTGCCTTGGCAGATGAGTTTGTGAACGAAGACGGGTTTATCCTGACCGATACGGTAAGCGCGATCAGTTGCTTGGTTTTCGGCGGCGGGGTTCCACCAAGGGTCGTAGTGAATGACGGTATCGGCAGCGGTTAAGTTGAGTCCGGTGCCGCCAGCTTTGAGCGAGATGAGGAAGATCGGAATGTGTGACTCTTGGAATTTTTCCACGAGTGAGCCTCGGTCTTTGGAGGCTCCAGTTAATTTTAAATACGAGATGTTTCGTAATTTGAGTTCCTGCTCGATGAGTTCGAGCATGGAGGTGAATTGGGAGAAGAGGAGGACACGTCGTTTTTCTGCAAAGAGGGTTTCTAGGAGGTCGAAAAGGTAGGTGAATTTGGCAGAGGGGTTGTTTTTGGTGGCGTCTTTTTGCGTTCCGGAGAGTTTGAGAAGGTCCGAGTGACAGCAAATTTGGCGCAGTTTTAACAGGGCGTCGAGAATGGCGAATTGAGATTGTTCAAGGCCTTTTGCGGCAATGGCCTCGCGGACTTTTGCATCCATGGTGACTCGGACTGTTTCGTAGAGGTCACGCTGGTAGGAGGAGAGATCAATGGAATGAGTGAGGATGGTCTTGGGGGGGAGGTCTTTCGCGACTTGGTCTTTGGTCCGGCGAAGAATGAGAGGGGCTAGCCGAGTACGCAGTGCTTCCCTGCGTTCTGCGCAGTCTTCTTTTTCGATGGGCGTTTGATAGTGGGCTCGGAATTTTTCCCGAGAGCCGAGGAGTCCGGGAATGAGAAAGCGCATGAGGGACCAGAGTTCTCCGAGGTGATTTTCGACGGGAGTGCCAGAGAGGCAGAAGCGTTGAGTGGCACGGAGCTGACATGCAGCTTGGGTGACTTTGGCGGCGGGGTTTTTGATGTGTTGAGCTTCGTCGAGGACGATGAGGCGGAAGTGGTGCTTTTTGAGTTCTTCGATATCACGTTGTAGAAGGGCAAATGAGGTGATGACGATGTCGGCGTGTCGAATATGTGAGTAGAGTTTGCGACGGGCAGAACCTTGGAGAACGAGGGGAATGAGGGAGGGGGTGAATTTTTTGACTTCGGATAGCCAGTTGGGAACGACGGAAGTTGGGGCGATGACGAGGGTTGGTATTTTCTGCCCGTCCTGTTGCAGATTGAGGATATGAGTGAGGGTTTGAAGAGTTTTTCCAAGACCCATGTCATCGGCGAGGATACCATTGAGATCATTTTTGGAGAGCGTTTGCATCCATTCCACGCCCGCTTGTTGGTAGGGGCGGAGGGTGGCTTTTAGGCCTTGGGGAGGGGTGAAAGCTTCAATTTGAGATTTGGCGGTATTGATCTGGGCTCGGAGTGTTTTTAAAGCAGGCGGGGGATCGATGGGAAGAGCCGCTTCTTCTACGAGGGAGGCAGCGTCGAGAGGGTGAAGGCTGGGTTCTTTGGGGTTGGTGAGGGTGGCTAGATGACGCAGGATGAGTCGGAGCCGTCCGGCAGGAACTTGGAGCGCTCCTCCTCCGTGTTTGTCGGGGAGGTAGACGAGGTGTGGCTCGTCATCGGCGAGTTCATTGAGTTGATCGAGGGTGTCGGAGTCGAGGAGTTTAATGAGAACGGGAAGGAGATCGAGTTTTTGACCACCAAGATCGATCCCGACGGAGAGGCTGAACCAGCCTCCGGGTATGGGAGTGAGGTGGGTTTCAAGTTGTTCATCTTTTAGCTGATGAAGGTGGTGTCCAAAGTCGGAGTCAATGGCGACGGTCCACCCGCTATCGCGTAGTCGAGGAATGGCTTGCGCGCGGAACCAAGGCCAATATTGGGAAGGGGTGGAGAGGTGAGGTTCAGGAAACCAAGCTCCTTCGGCGGGAGATGGGTCTTGGGATTGTTTTTTGGTGAAGGAGAGAAGAAAGCGGTAGGTCGGGTTAGAGTGAAGGTTGGTGAGACCAAATTTGGTGAGAGTTTCGAGCGCTCGGAATTCTGCTGGTTTATCGCGAGCAACGGGGGAGTCGAAGGAGGATTTGATGAGGGGGAATTCATGTTCACCGTAGCGCACGGTGGGGCGCGCAACGAGCCAGGTATCACGTTGGCTGGTTTTGAGGGCTTGGAGGAGGAGCTGGGTGACTCGGGAGGTGGCTGGTTCTTCGGCGAGATTGAGGTGGAATGAGGGGCTGGTGGGAGGTTTCGCTTGTTGATGCTCGACTCGGGAGATTTGTTGTTTCGGGGCTGCGAGTTGGGAAATCTGGCCCCCTTTTAAGAGGCGAGTGAGAGTATTGGGTTTCCCAGATCGAAGGAGAGCAGCGGCGGCGTGGGCGCAGTGGGGGCCAAAGTCGCAAGTACAAGAAGTATCGTATTCCCAATGAGTTTCAGACTCGAGCCAGAGGTTGATTTCGACCTCATGATTCTCGGAAGTGGCGGTGAGGAGGTAGCCATCCGAGACGGGTTCGAGGTTAAGGGCGGTGAGCTTTGTGGGGGAGGAGAGTTTTTTGCCGTGAGCGAGGATGTGCTCATCAAATCGATGGTGCCAGGAACTTTCGGTATAGAAGTTTTTTAGGTCGGCAGGCACAGAAGAAAAGATGTTCAGAGGAGGTGAGGATCAGGGAAAGAGTCCTCGGGTCTTTTTCACGTTGGCAACGGTATCGACGCCGAGAGCCAATGCGCCCAGGCGGTGAGAGCATTTTTTCTTTTTGGTGAATGAGAGGAGGCGTTCGAAGGCTTCGTTGAGTTTTGTTTCGAGCTTGCTGAGGACTTCTTTTTTATCCCAGCTAAAGCGTTGGAGGTTTTGGACCCATTCGAAGTAGCTGACGGTGACGCCGCCAGCATTACAAAGAATGTCGGGGAGGAGGAAAATATCACCTCGATTTTCGATGATGGTATCTGCTTCCGGGGTGGTGGGGCCATTTGCCGCTTCCGCGAGGATTCGGCATTTGAGTTTGGGCGCATTGTCTTTGGTGATGACTCGCTCGAGGGCGGCGGGAACGAGGACGTCACATTTTTGCAGCAGAAGTGCGTCTGGATCAATGGCGTCTGCATCGGGAAAGCCGGCGACTCCTCCGGTTTTGGCGACGTGCTCTCGGAGTGCTTTGGGGTCAATGCCATCATCGTTCCAGATGGCACCTGTGATGTCGGAGACTCCCTGTACTTTCATGCCGTAGTCGGTCATGGTGGATACGGCGTAGGATCCGACATTTCCGAATCCTTGCACGACGGCGGTGGCTTTGGAGATGGGGATTCCAAGTTTGTTGAGGGCTCGGGCTGCGAGGAAGGCAACACCATGTCCGGTGGCCTGGGTGCGCCCTTCAGAACCTTGAAGCTGGACGGGTTTTCCAGTAATGACTTCGGGAACAAAGCGTCCTTCCCGAGTTGAATAGGTGTCGAGGATCCAAGCCATGTGTTGCGAGGTGGTGCCGACATCTGGAGCCATGACATCGACTTCGGGGCCGATGAACTGTGAGATTTCCTGAGCGAAACGTCGCGTGAGACGTTCCTGTTCTCTGGGGCTCATGGTGCGTGGGTCGCAGGTGATGCCACCTTTACCTCCTCCGAAGGGGAGGCCCATGAGGGCGCATTTCCAGTTCATCCACATGGCGAGGGCCGCGACTTCGCCAATGTTCACACTAGGATGGAAACGAAGGCCTCCTTTTACGGGGCCTCGGGAAAGGTGGTGCTGGACTCGGTGGCCGAAGAAGACTTCCGTGCGCCCATCGTCCATGGTGACGGGGAGGCTGACGGTGATGAGGCGTTTGGGCCATTTACAGCGTTCCCGGACTTGTTCGTCGAGTTCAAGAAAGTCGGCGACTCGGTCGAACTGCTCGGCGGCCATCCCGAAGACGGGATCATTAAGGAGGTCTGCTTTCATGGAAATGAGGTTCTGAATACGAGGAATGAGAATTTATTTTTTAGGGCCTCCGGGGGTGCCGGGACGTTGGTGCCTTGTTTTGGTGAGCCATTCGTTCCGGTTTTTTTCCATGCGTGCGGTAACCTCTTGATGGATTTTTTGGCCATTGGGGTAGGGTTTGAGCATCTCTTCGAGGCTTTGTGGATTCCCTGCACCGATGGCATTGAGGAGAAATTGTGAGGCGGCCCAATCGCCTTCGGCATTGAAGTGAACGCCATCACGAGTGAAGGCGAAGTCTGGTTGGGTTTTGCGTTTTTCGGCTAGGGCTTTGGTAAGCCCTCCATGGGTGTCGATGACTTGCCAACCGAATTGACGCTGATCGAGGAGCCATTTGGAGTAAGTTCCGAGGACGGCGGTGTTGTAATCTGCAGGCCATTTTTTTCTTCCTTTCTGATGATCATAGGGCCATGGAGTTAGAAATGTGATCGGCGCACCATGACGTGCTGCGGCGCGGCGTAAGTTCATGATTCCTTGTCGATATTTTCTGAAGTTTTCAGGAGAAAAAGGGGCATATATACCGCAGTTGATGCCATAGCAGGCGACGATGAGGTCAGGTTTGGTCTGGCGCAGCACCCGCTCTAGGCGTTCGGCGAGGTCGGGGCGGGGGAATCGTCCTCTGGCGTGATTGGGTTCACTCAGGCCGGAGACAGTTTCACTGGGGAGTCCCAGGTTCATGATTTCGCGTTCAGAATCGGGATGAGCGAGGGTGAGGTAGGTTTCAAGATTGACGATGTGAACGCCGCTGTAAGTGATGCTATCACCAAGGAAGAGAATGCGTTTGGCTTTGAGAAGAGGGGAGGCAGCGGAGGCGATGGCAAGAGGGCTGGCAAAGAGAAAAATCAGGAGCGGCAGAGGGAGATATTTTATGATCATATTTTTCGTTGAAATTTAAAAAGCCCATTACTCAAAGATCAATCCGTCATTTAGGATTTGTTAAAAGAGAGATGGTTTCAAAAGAAGAGAATTCTTGGGGTGCGTCAGTCTTTTTTTTGCTGAGGCGGAATGATGAGTTGAGGCCGTTTTGGCAGATCGGGGAGATTGGGCGGAGCCTCTGGAGCGGGGGCTGCTTGCGGGGAGCTGACGTGCTCCGCAGGAGTGGCGGCAGATTGCCAGTTGGGTTCTGCGAAAGGCTCTTGCACGAGAGGCTCCTGCGGACTGGCTGCCTCCGGGGGGGCGCTTGTTCCTGTTGATTCAAGAACTGGAGGTGGTTCTGCGTTTTGCGGTGCTTCAGGGGGAGTTTCTTCGCTTGGGTGAGAAGGAATGGAGGAGCTTTCGGTTTCGAGTTGGTTTGGGAGATCGGCAAAGACGGCGCGATACTTCGCTGCTTCAGCCTCGGAAAGAAATGGGATGAGGGCACGCAGGGAATAGTTTCCATGGATTTTACCGGCGGTGAAGGATTGCCAGTCGCTGACGTCATCGTAGGCGACTTCACAGCTTTGTCCCTGGACGATGGAGCTGACGATTTTTGGTTGATCTTCGATGATCCCGGAGAAAGTCCCGTCGGTGTAGTATTTCAAGTCACCGAGCCAAAGGTGTTCTTCTTGGTCTCCTTCAATGACGGGAAATTTTACGGAGAACGTTTCGTAGTCTCCATTTAAGAAGAGCTGAAGAGCGGCATTCAGAGTGCTGCGAGCTTCTGCGAAGGCCGCGGCGAGCGCTTGCTCATTGATGGCGGTGTTCTCTCTTTTTTTGTTAGAATCAGTCGCGGGAGAATATGGGAGGCCGCATTTCTCTCGGGCCCAACCGACGAAGGAGGCGAGGTCCTGCGGAGAGCATCCGGTCCCGTGGGATTGGATTTTGCCTTTGATGGCTTCTTCATAGTTCGTTTTTCCACCATAGAGACTTAAGAGAAAGTAGCGTTTGGTGGAAAAACGGAGAGTGTCATTAGTAAGCTTGGAGCCATCAGGGGGAGTGAGGATGGCGATTCCGTAGTATGCCTCACTCTCGCGATAGGCTTTGGGAAAAGTCAGCGTGACGACGAATGCGCCGTCATTGGCGACGGTCTCGATATGGAAATCATCCGGAGGGGTGAACTCTTCGGGGTCACATTCATCTTGGGCGAATTCATTCCAGGCTTCTTTGAGAGCGTTAAAACCTTCGGTAGAGTTTGCCGCGCGGATCAGGAGACTGGGTTGTTCGGAAAGGATTGCGGGGATGACTTGTTTCGCAAAGCCCAGCTTAAGCCAGCTTGGAGCCATGGGGACCATCATGTCTTTCTTGCAGGTCGTACAGTTGGAGGCCGTACCTGCTTTTTCGTAAGTAGCAGCGAAGCGCTGACCACAGTTAGGACAATGGAACTTAAACTGTTTCATCTAAATATTCCCTTGATCATAAAAAAAAAATCGTCGTTCGGAAATCAGCAATTCACGGAAAAATACATCACTTCTAGTCAGCATGAGGAATTTGGGGGAGTAGGATGTTTGTTTCTTGATGGCCCCGGCGGATACGGAGGCTTGTTTTTTGCACTGCGGCGGAGGCGACGAGCCGAAAGAAAAAATCGCCTCGATTCCGCACTTGGATCCCATTGACCCCTCGGATGATATCTTTGCGGCGGAGTCCGTATTTGTCTGCGAGCGAGTTGGGCCGGACTTCGGAGATGATCACTCCCTGGACATTCCTTGCTTGAAGGGCGAGCGGTAAATTTTCCACGTTGAGTCCGACTTCCTGCTTGATGGCATTGTCCGAGGCGAGGCGTAATTTACTCGTCTCATCCGAGAACGGAGTCCCGAAGGGGTCGACTTCTCCGACGATGGCGGTGAAATTTTTGACCTGATCTCCACGCTGGACGGACAGAGTGCATTCCGAACCGACGATGCTCCGCTGGAGGCGAGTGAGGAATTCCTGCGGCGTGGTGACCCCTTCATTATTGAAGCTGGTGATGATGTCGTTGGGCTTGATACCGGCGAGGTCCGCAGGTGAGTCGGGGACGACATCCATGACCAGAACTCCTTCTCCACTGTAGGGAAAGGCAGATTTCAAATAACCATCCATCGCGGTGAGTCCACCGAGCCCAAGATAGCCGTATACGGGGCGCCCTTTTTCACAAATGATGTTGAAGGAGCGCTTGACATCATTTGCAGGAATGGAAAATCCGATTCCCTGGAAACCTGGTCGCTTCGAATTTTTGGAGTAAATGGAAGCGTTGATCCCGATGATTTCCCCGAGGTGGTTTAAAAGAGGGCCTCCTGAGTTTCCTGGATTAATGGCGGCGTCTGTTTGGAATAAGTCACGATCCTTATCGGAATAGCTCCGATCCCGGGCGGAAATGTGTCCTACCGTGACTGATTCTCCTAAACCAAAGGGATTGCCAATCGCGATCGCTAGCTGCCCTACTTTCACTAGATCAGAATCGGCAAATTTCAGGGCCGCAAAAGTTTCTCCCTCTGATTTGAGGCGCAGCACGGCGATGTCGAGAATTTCATCGGAGGAAATTAAGGTCGCGGGGAGGGAGCGTCCATCATGGAGCGTGACTCGAATCCGCTCGTATCCCTCGATGACATGGTGATTTGTGACGATGTGCCCCTCTTCGGAGACAATCACGCCGGATCCGAGACTGGGGACCCGCTCGTATCCTTTTTGGATTCTGTTGGTGCCGGGATAACGGAAGAGCTTTGTCTTAATAACATCGATATCAATGGAAACGACAGAAGGCGTGACGCGTTCCACTAATTTTGTCATTTCTGCATTTTGCCGTGCGAGTCCGGGAACTTCCTCCTCCGTGAGAGGGGGCTCAGAGGCGAGAGTGGCATTCTCACTGGTAAATTGATTTTTGGGAGGTTCTCCCCCTAGTCCGAAGATCGGGTGCCCTCCTTGCCATGCGCGAAAAAGATAGACACTCAGGAAGGCGAAGGCAAAGACAAGGAAGAGAGCGAGGGATCGTTTAAGCGCGTCGGGCATGGTGGAGCGAGTGCTGGGATGTTGCTAAGGTAATGACCTTTTATGACATTCTGAAGTCTATAACAGCCCCTGAATGAGAAATTTTTAATTTCCACTGAATAAATTTTGACAGTTCGTGGTTTAAGCAATTGGTATGGAAGTAAATCACTCTTTTCATGAAAGTCGCTCATGTCGAAGAAAGATCTCAGCGCTTGCAGAGAGAGAGATTTTCCTTTAGCTTATTAGGTCCTAGACCAAAGTCACGATTCCAAACATAATTTAGCCCCGACCCCCCCTCAATATGAACCTAGAACAGATTAGACGATGTGCGCTGATCTTGCCACACGAAGATCAACTATGAAACTTGCGATAATATCCGACATTCACGCGAATTACGAAGCGCTCGACTCTGTTTTAGAAGACATTGATAGTAAGGGGGTTTCTCAAATATTGTGCCTTGGGGATATCGTAGGATACGGTCCTGATCCTTTAAGGTGCGTAACCAGAATTCAATCACTGGGATGCCCGGTGATCCGGGGTAATCACGATCATGATGCGGCAAACGATCGACCGTTGGATAATCTGAACGATACGGCACGCCTTTCTTTAGAGTGGACCAGAAAAGAGCTTTCGAGTGCGCAGCGTGAGTGGTTAGGATCGCTTCCATTCTCGCGCCGGGTGGGTCGTTTCGCGATTTCTCATTCTTCTCTCGATCAACCAGAGGCTTGGCATTACATCAGAGACCTCGCAGATGCCGAGCGTTCTCTCAATCTTCAGAACGTCCCCTTGTGTTTCATCGGCCATACCCACCGTCCAGGGTATTTTGAACAGAAAGGCGGAATCACTCACGAGATTCGTAAAAAATCTCACGATATTGACAGCGATGCGAAGGTATTGGTCAATGTTGGCTCCGTGGGACAACCACGCGATGGAGACATGCGGGCGAGTTACGTCATTTTTGATCGCGTGCAGAGAACGATTGAGTTTCAGAGGGTTGAGTATGAAGTGGCTAAGACTCAGGAGCGAATTCGGGTGCAAGGGCTTCCGGAAGAGTTAGCCGTTCGTCTCACATATGCAGCTTGAAATCATGCTGACAAGCTGCAGTCTATCGCTTAGAAACGTAATTACAAATGTCACAAGATACACATTTTTCAGTGGGGAGAGGAGCACTCGTTTGCGACTGTCTACCGCAAACATATCAATTCATTGAGAAAAATCTCGCTTTTTTCTACGGGGCAATTAGCAACCTGAATGATGCCTTGGGAGATGAAGGAGGAATTACCTTTATATCAAATGAGGATCAGTGGAGTTTTGCTTGCTCGGTCAGCAAAACCGAGCTTGGAAATGTTGCGATTGCTCAGGGGATCTTGGGAGAGGGCGGTAAGAATCGTTTCGATGATCTTATCGGGATGTTGTCCAAGTCGAACTCGTAGTCCCAATACATGAACGCTACTGAACTTGATAAATTTTACAGTCTAGGAAACGTGGAAGGCTTGGCCTTCATTGACGCGAACCAAGTATTAGTCGAAAATCAAATGTTGGTTTCTGAGGAGGTTGCGTCCGCCTTAGCTTACAGTTTTTCGGGAATCTTTGGAGGTTTAGCGGCTGCGCGGAGACCTTGTAAGGGCTTTCTTGTCCGCACTTCCAAAAACCAATTTCTTGGTCTCCCAGTCCTTACGGGGATTGTTATCTTACAGCTCAATCCAGCGGATGAAGTTGATAAATACTTCCGGGAAGCGGTGTCGATCATTGGGACTCAGACTGGGAGTGAGATTGCTGAAATCTCAACTTCAACCACCGTCGTGCAACCCGCCCTGCCGGGGCAACAAGTGGTGGCGCAGGCGCAGGCTCAGCCGGAAGCTGGAGGAGATCTTGCCGGAATATACAATGACTTCATCTCTAGTCTTAGCAAAGCCCTGATCAAGGTGGCGCCGCAAAACGTCACCAAGAAAATTTTAGCCCAAGCCCATGAACAGGTCTTGGAAGGAGCGAGTGCTCCGGCCAGCAAAGAGCAAATTTATGCCATTGGCCAACATGCAGTCAGTGCCGTCCCAAATGCTGGTCGGCGGAAGCTCGTAGAAAAGGAACTCGAACTGATCACTCAGCGCTGCCTCAATGCGGAAACTTAGTCACATTTCTTCGCTCGCTCTCTTTTCTCATTTTTTACCCTTTTATTTATTGTCCAAAAATTAACTGAACTATGTCTCAACAACGCCCCTATTCTCTGTTCTTCCTCCTCTCTCTGATACTCTTCCCGGGCATGGCCCTGGCGCAAGATTCTGATCTGGCAGAACAGGCTGTAAGTAAAGTCAATGTCCCGGAAGGATTTAACTACAGTTTCCTGCTTCTGTGTTCGACCTTGGTCTTCCTCATGCAGGCTGGATTCTGTCTTCTGGAGATGGGCTTTTCCCGTGCTAAAAATACCATCAATATTGTGATGAAGAACATCCTCGACTTTGGGGCTGGTTCGATTGGCTTTTTCCTCGTCGGCTTCGGTTTGATGTTCGGAGCCAGCAATAATGGCATCATTGGATGGGATAATCTTGCTTTTACTAATGATTACGGGGGAGGTCACCCGATTTGGATCTTTTGGCTTTTCCAGGTCATGTTCGCGACGGCAGCGGTGACCATCTCCTCAGGAGCGATGGCGGAGCGGACCTTCTTCCCGGGCTATCTTTTGTATGCCTTCATTGCGACCTGCTTCATTTATCCGATCTTAGGACACTGGGTTTGGGGTGGAGGTGCGACTGATTTCGGCTTTGGTGGAGGCGCGGGCTGGTTGGCCGAGCTTGGTTTCCAAGACTTTGCAGGTTCTACCGTGGTCCACTCGGTTGGAGGAGCGTTTGCCCTCGCAGGAATCATTGTGGTGGGGCCGCGAACGGGTCGCTTTACGGCGGATGGAGACGCCCGGGTGTTCCCTGGGCATAATGCTCCCCTCGCGGCCTTGGGAGTATTTCTCCTCATCTTCGGTTGGTTTGGTTTTAACATGGGTTCAAACATCGTCCCCACGAGTGAAATTGGTCGCCAAGCGGCAGTGACAATTCTGGCTGCAGCGGGAGGATTGTTAGGGGCTCTATTGGCGCATTGGTTGCGCAAAGGTTGGGCAGATATGGAAATGAGTTTGAATGGGATGCTCGGCGGTCTTGTAGCATCGACTGCGAGTTGTGCCTTCATCGCACCATGGGCTGGTCTTCTAGTGGGCTTCATCGCCGGAGCGATCGTCTCGGCTGGTGGTGAGCTTCTCCTGAAGCTTCGTCGTGATGATGCAGTCGGAGCGGTGCCAGTGCACCTTTTCTGTGGTATTTGGGGCACATTGGCGGTTTCGATTTTTAATGAAGCGGACGGTCTCTTTGCGAACTTTGGAGTGCAAGCGTTGGGGGCATTCGTCGTCCCGATTGCGGCATTTGGCGCATCGTTCGTTCTCTTTAAACTCGTGGACGCCTTTGTGGGTCTCCGTGCGAGTGATGATGCTCAAGAGATGGGTCTCGACTTCGCTGAGCACTCCGCAACCGCTTATCCTGACTTCGTGACAAACGAGAGTGACGAGATTTAAAGGGGCCTTGTGAGGAGCTTCCGAGAAGTCAATTTCTTGGAGTTACTTTTAAGGCCTTGGGTCAATTCACTGACCTTTCAGGATTCTTTTTTTACTACGGCCTTCTTCGAGTGAAGAAGGCCGTATTTTTTCTTTGAAAGGGAGGGAGATGAGAGCGGATTACTTGATCATGAGCATTCTGACTCCCGCGACGATGAGGAGAATGCCAAAGATTTTGGTAAGATGCTGATTGCTGAGCTGGCGCATCAGATCTGACCCGAACCAAGCAGCGAGTGCGGCGCCTGAAGCCGTGATCGCGACAAGCTTCCAATCAATGAGCCCGGACTTCGCGGTGATGTGATTCAGCGTGCCGGAAATACCACTGACCACTACGACGGCCAGAGAAGTAGCTACAGCTGCTTTTTGTTGCATTCCCAAGATCAGAACAAATGCGGGGACGGTGATGATCCCGCCTCCGACGCCGCAGAGCGCTCCGACAAGTCCTGCGGCTATTCCAATAAGCGCTCCGGTGATGAGTATTTTCATAAGATGAGCAAGACCATAAGGAAGATGGTCGTCATTCGTCATTGAAAAATCTCTGAGAAGGAGGAGCGTGTGGAGTAAATCTTTTTTTAACCCTCACCATGTCACCCATTACCGCTTCGGAAGAACTGCATCTCATGCCGATTGATCGTTTCCACGATTTGGAAGTGGCACGGGATCACGCTCTGGTGGTGTTGGCCATGAATCTGGATTGTCTCATTACGATTGATGATGATCAGAGCTATCTTCTGCACGCTGATCCAGCATTTACACTCGCGATCCGAGAGGAGTTTCGCCTTTATGCCTCAGAGCAGGCCGAACAGAAAGATCCTCCCGAGATCCGGGTGTTCACTTCCGGGCTGGAGCTGGCTCTTCTCTGGGTATGCGCGCTTCTCTATTTCTTTATGAAGCAAGATCAAGATGCCGAATTTACAAATCGCTTTCTGAATTCCTCCGTGGGAGTGGTGCAGCATCATGAATTCTATCGCCCTTTCACGGCTCTTTTCCTGCACGCAGATTTAGAGCATCTCATGGGGAATGTCGCCTTTGGCCTCGTTTTTTGTATATTTGTGTCTCATTCGCTCGGCCCGTGGACCGCGTGGATCTTGATTTTAGCTTCCGGTTTCATCGGGAATACCATCAATGCGATCTGGAACTACCCAGATCCTTTTTTATCATTAGGCGCTTCGACGGCGACTTTTGGCGCTCTCGGTCTTCTTGTGGGAGTGGGAATTCATGTGGCCTGGCTCTCGCGGTCCTATCATGAATCGATCCGGGTATTTCTTCCTCTGGCCGCAGGCTTAATCTTGGTTTCTCATCTTGGGCTAGGAGGTCCTGAAATTGATGTGTGGGGACATATTTTAGGCTTTTTTAGCGGAGTAGCCCTTGGGATTCCTGCTTCGATGTTGAGAACAAAGCCAGACAGGAGGAATTTGCCCGCCCAGTGAGCAGAATATCCGGTAAATCTTAAATCTTCTGCGTGAGATGTTTACCTTGCTAAACCTTTTTAAAGCACACGACTCCAACTGACTTACAACAGCTTAGCCATCAGGATCAATTTAATCTTGCTAAACGATAGCCATATATGCGAGATTACCCCGCCTCAACTTAATGAATTATTCGTTATGGACCTAGATAAGCTCTCCCTCCGCCCTTCTGAAATTGACAAAAACACAGGACGTATTGTTCTCCCGAAATCCCAAGAAGAACTCGATCGACTCTCTGGTCGTGTTCCAGGATCGAACATGAGTACGCGAGTGAAGGCATACATGCCTGGGGTGCAGCGTCCTAACTTCCCCCAACCTGGAACTGTGAACCAGCCTGTGGCTGCTAGCGTTCCTACTGAGCACCCTCCTTTTTGGCAGCATCCATTTTATGGAATTCTTGGTTTTTGCGCGCTTGTGGCAGCCTTACCGGTTGGATTTTTCTGCGCCACTCTCGTTCGGGAGAACGACAGTCTGAAGGGAGAACTGAGTAAACTGGATACGCAAAATGCGATTCTTGTCGCCCAGCAAAAAACCCCTGATCCATCATATACCCTGACGGCTCTGAATCAGGAGATGGCCCGCATTCGTAATGATGTTGCGGAACTCAGTGGATCTGGGATTGAAGTTTATTTAGAAGAAGATCCTTCTCAGGCTACCGAGGAGTATTCGCAAGGAGGCGACACTCCTCCTGTGGAGCAAGAGTCATATGAGAATGCTCCTCCCCAAGCTGAGACTTCGTCTGAAAGACCTTCACTGGACCCTAACATCCGCTTGATCTCAACCCAGCAGCCTGATGATGAGGCGCCCCTCTTCGAGTAATTTCTGAATTTTAAACCGTAGAGTCATTCCACTTCTCGATTTTAGTGAGAATGAGATTTATGGAGAGAGTAGCGAATACTCCGTAAGCTCACCAATCGGTGGGCTTTTTTATTGGCTGACGATTTTTTGCAGATTCTCATTTAAAAAATAAAGAAATGCGATGACGCTCTCGTCGAAAACTCCTCGTTTTTTCTGGTATGTAATCCTATTACGTGATTATTGCTAGCTGCACTTTAGCTAAAGTATGTCCCAATCCATCTCTCAACTCGAAGAAATCTTAACCGATCGTTCCGTATTTTCCGTTTCAGAGGAATATCCTGGCTTCCCGATCATTGAAGTGAATGCAGGTAGATCAATGGCCCAGATTGCTCTCCAAGGGGCTCAGGTCTTGAGCTGGATGCCTACAGACCATCCTGATGTCCTTTACCTGAGTAAAAAATCGATGATGGAGCCTGGGGTTGCGGTGAGAGGAGGAATCCCCATTTGCTGGCCGTGGTTTAATGCGCATCCGGATGATCCTTCTAAGCCCAATCATGGCTTTGCGAGAAATCAATTCTGGGAACTGGAGTCCGCGGAGTTTGAATACAACATTGCGACCCTCGTTTTTAAATTATTCCCCACAGATGAGACCAAGGCTCTGTGGCCACATGACTTTGAACTCACTGCGACCATTAAGGTGAGCGATAAGCTCAAAGTGCGCCTCAACACCAAAAATACTGGAGAAGAGCCATTTCAGATCACCTCCGCTCTCCATTCTTATTTAAGCGTTGGAGATATTGAGCGTATTCAGCTCGAGGGGGTGAAGGGGTCTCACTATATTGATCAGCTCCTTCCGCCAGATTCGGAGGAGATCTATCAGGAGAAGAATGTCGTTGTGAACCAGGAAATTGATCGAATCTACAGCTCGATGAGTTCTCTTTTACTGCGTGACCTCGATCGGGTGCGCGCGGTGTTCGTTGATAAGGTAGGTTCGCGTTCCACGGTGGTGTGGAACCCTTGGATCGAAAAATCCAAAACATTGAAAGACCTCCCGAATAACGATTACAAGGAGTTCGTTTGCATCGAGGCCTGCAATGCGGGGCGTGATCGCCCGACGGTCCGGCCAAATTCATCTCATACTCTTGAAACCACAATTGGTCTGCGACCTTTGTAACAAAAAAGACCCACTCTTAAAAAAGACCCACCCTTCGTGGGGTAGGGTAGGTCTCTTTAATGTATGGTATGTGTGAAATAGGCTACTTGCGATAGCCATTCGTTACTCTGAACTAGAATGGGGTTTCACCTCAAGCGTGAAGATGAAAAATTCACAAGTCATCAAGTGAATCTATTCATCATCCGCCGATGAGGTGGGGAAACCCTTGCTCTCAAAATTGATTGACAATGAGGGCTACCTGAAAAGGTGTGATTGGATGGAGTGTCATTATTTTCTGCGAATTCTAATTCCACCTCTTTTTTTCACCGAGCTTAGTTTGAAAGATTCCAAGCAGTCATCCATGACTGTTCTTTCTTTTCAAAACCCAGATCAAAGAGGCTCTTCTCCATGCTTGGGAAATGAGCCGATCCAAAGAAAATGGCGC
>CALGLJ010000107.1 GCA_937930235.1 uncultured Verrucomicrobiales bacterium
GACCGAACGGTCAGGGTCGAAAGAGAAAGGAATGCTACTGCGATGACGGTCAGCAGTAAGAGCATTGAAATGGTCGCGATGAGGGCAAAGCCTCGTCGTGGCCGAACCGAATGACATGAGTTGGATTGAGCTTTCATGATGAACACTATGTAAACACATTGTGGGGACGTCAGCAACAGAAAATTGCTATTTTTCCCTCAAAAACTTAAGAATTGTGAATAAAATTGGGGCTAATGGTTGATTTTCTGTTAATTTGGAAAATTACTTTGAGATCTTAAAAAGGGAATTTGAATCTTTCAAACCCAATTTTAACGCCACAAATCGAAAAGCATCCGAAGAAAAAGAATGAATGATACACTCTCACCTCAATGTATTGATTGAGACTGCATTGAGAAAAAGGCTTGGACCCGGCCCCCTATGCAAGTCCCGGTAAGAAATACCCTTCCATTTCCAGAAGCTTTTTTTTGATCTCTAAACCACCTCCAAAGCCCACCAACTGACCACTTGCTCCGATGACTCGATGGCAGGGCACGATAATGGAAATGGGATTCGCCCCATTTGCAGTCCCCACGGCCCGGACTGCTTTAGGATTTCCCAAGCGACGTGCCAGCTCTCCATATGCTAAGGTCTCACCAAAAGGAATGGCGCTCAACTGCCGCCAAACATCTCGCTGAAAGGCGCTTCCTTTCGCATCAAGAGTAATGTCAAAACTCTCTCGTTTTTTTTCAAAGTATTGCGCAAGCTGTTTGGCCGTTTTTTTCAGGATGCGATTCTCCGGGTGCTCTTTCGGAAGGGTGCTCTTCTCGATGCGATGATTAAAATAGATCCCCGCGAGGCCTTTCTTGGAAGCGAGCAGAACGAGTGGCCCCACTGGGCTCTCGACCTGTCCCCAGACAGTCGCATGCTTGGGAGCATGATCTTTTTTCTTCGTTTTAGGTTTCTGTTTTTTGGAGCGGCCCGGCTTTGATCCGGGGGCGGTGCGATGCTCTCCAAAATACTTCTCACTCCGATACCTTAACCAGGTCCGGTGCGTTTCTGGAACCATCTTACGCTGCTCGGGAGGCAGAGTTTCATAAAGGGAAAGAGCTCGTTCACGCACCTGCCGACACGCTTTATTTTCGTGCGCATCCCAATGCCGCCGAGCTTGTTGGATAAGGCGGATGGTTTCTTTTACCGGAGCAGGCAGTGCCATAGTTCAGATCTTAACGCGTAGGTCTTTGAAAAAAAATACATCTTTTTTTGAACAAATTCCATCTTTGCGCCTCTAATGAAGTAACAAACTACCCTAAGCAAGTAGTGTGTTTTTCATTTTGAGTGAACAACTAGTCAGCTCTGATTCTCCGTGAGTGCGGATAAGGATCAGGGCTGATTTTTTTTCGACATTAGAGAAAAATTAGAGAAGCCACCAGATCTGGAATCTCGAAGGGATCTATTTCGGTTTTCATTTTCATACTGCGAATTCCCGAAAAGAGCGTATCTACTCAGGCAATGGCAGACGGTCAAAAGCTCGCGGGCAAGCTCGGCAAACTTTCTCTCAGTCGGCAAGTCATGGCGCTCGCAGTCTGGCCTTTTCTCGAACAAATCTTGGGATTTCTCGTCAGCACGGTCGATCTCTTGCTCTCCACGCGGATGGCTGAGGGAGGTGACCGCATGGCTATTCTGGATGCCCTGGGCCTGGGCGGATATATGACGTGGCTCATGATGCTGCTTCAGAGCGCCACGGCCACCGGAGTGCTCGCCATTGTCTCACGCGCGGCGGGAGCTCGTTCACAAAATGAGGCTGGAGAAAGCCTCAAGCAGGGAGTCCTGACTGGCCTTGTCGTCGGAATCATTTCGGGCCTTCTCATTTGGCTCTCGGTTCCATTTCTTGCAAAAATTTTTGGCCTCTCACCAGAAGCTGCGGTCTATGCCGAGCAATACCTTTCCACCCTCTGCTGGATGTGCCCGATTCTCGGGGTGCTCTACGCTTGCACATATGCTCTCCGAGCGATTGGTGACACGCGCACCCCATTTCTGATCATGCTCGCGGTGAATGGGGTCAATGTCGGACTCAGTTGGTATTTTGTCTTCGGCTCTCCCGCAATGGGCGTGTCCGGATTGGCTCTGGGAAGCGTGCTGGCATGGCTCCTCGGCATGATCATCGCGCTGGCATTCCTCTTTCGCGAGTCACCTCCCCGAGCTGACGAGGTCACCCTTTCTCTCCGACACACAAGCTGGAAACCACGCTCTCGGATGATCAAGCGGATTACCCGGGTCGGATTCCCGCAAGGATTAGAGATGTTCGGAATGTGGTTCATCCACGCGATCACGCTAACTTTCATTACGAGGCTCCCGCTTGCAGGCGCTCTCGGAGCGCACTTCATCGCCATCCGGGTCGAATCGATGAGTTTTTTGCCTGGGTTCGCGATTGGCACTGCTGGTGCCACTCTTGTCGGACAATATCTGGGGGCGCAAAACCCCGAGATGGCGGCACGAGCCATACGCACCGCCACCTGGTTCGCTCTCGTGTTTATGAGCCTCATCGGGATTCTCTTTACTGCGGTCCCGGATTCTCTCGTTCGCCTCATTCTTCCGGGAACCGATCAGGAAGCCATCGGAATGATTTCCCTCGCCGCCCCATTAGTGTTCCTCTGTGGAGCCTTTCAACCTGCGATGGCGGTCGCCCTCGTGATGAAGACCTCCCTCCGCGGGGCGGGAGATACCAAAACGGTTATGATCTATTCCTTTGCTTCCATGATCATTTTCCGCGCCATTCTCATTCCTCTCGGGGTCATCTATTTCGATTTCAAACTCCAGGGGATTTGGTACCTCATGCTCAGTGATGTCACCGTTCAGGCCATCCTCTTCACCTCCATTTACCTCCGTGGCACTTGGAAAAAAATTGAAATTTAGGATCAATCAAACTTTTTATCTTGATTAATCAAAATCAGATTTTTAGCGTTCTTTTATGAACCGACGCATTCTCGTTAGCGCCTTCATTGCAGCAGCTTTTTTTCCCTCATGCGTGAAGAAAAAAGAGAGCCAAACTTCCCGATCCCAAGGTGATCCTTATCAGGTGACGGCCACTGTCGGGATGATCGCAGATGTCACTCGTGAGATCGCCGGCGATCAAGCCACGGTGCACAATCTCATCGGAGAAGGTATCGACCCACATTCATATCGCCCCGGGAAGAGCGACATTGATGCGCTCCAAACCGCCGATCTCATCCTCTACAATGGGCTCCTTTTGGAAGGAAAAATGGGTGAAGTTCTTGGCAGTCAAAAGAAAGCAGGCAAGCCCATCTTGGCCGTCGCAGAAGGCCTGAGTGACTACCCCATCATTGGAGGGGAATCACACGCAGACCCTCACCTCTGGATGGACGTAACGGCATGGAGTAAGGTCTCGGAAAAAATCGCCCACCATCTACAAACTTTCGACCCCGTTAACAAAGACAAGTATTCCACAAATCTGGAAGGGTATCAGACGCAACTCCAGCAGCTCGATGCTTATGCCAAAACATGTATCGCAACGATTCCAGAAAAACAGCGCTTCCTCGTGACGGCCCACGACGCCTTTTCCTATCTCGGCCGCGCTTACCAGCTGGAGGTGCGTGGGATTCAGGGAATCTCCACCGAATCGGAAGCCGGCCTCCAGGAAATGAACGAACTTGTGAACTTCCTCGTTGAAAGCAAAATTCCCGCCGTCTTCGTCGAGTCCTCGGTCTCCGATAAATCCGTCCGAGCCCTCATCGAGGGGGCCCGAGCGCAAGGTCATGAGGTCAAAATTGGCGGCGAACTTTTCTCAGATGCCATGGGACCGGCAGGGACGTACGAAGGGACTTACATTGGCATGATCGATCACAACATCACCACCATTACCCGCGCCCTCGGCGGACAAGCGCCTGAAAAAGGCCTTCAGGGAAAGCTGGCGCACTAGGCAGAATTTCAGATCATTCAACTTCATGCGCCCCGAACATCCACCTGAATTTCCGGTATCGGTCCATGATCTCACGGTCGCGTATCATCGGAAACCTGTTCTCTGGGATATTGACCTGAATATCCCGCAAGGAACTCTCTCCGGCATTGTCGGACCCAATGGCGCGGGAAAGTCTACCCTTCTCAAATCTTGCCTCAATCTCATTCCCAAAACCTCCGGTGAAATCTTGATTTACGGAAAGCCATATGAACATCAGCGCGACCTCATCGCCTATGTTCCGCAACGTGAATCGGTCGATTGGGACTTCCCCGTCAGCGCGCTGGATGTCGTCGCCATGGGAACTTATCGCAAGCTCGGATGGTTCAAACGGGTGGGAAAATCACAAAAAAAACAAGCTCACGAAGCGCTTGAAAAAGTAGGCATCGGACACTTGGCGCACCGTCAAATCTCACAACTCTCCGGCGGACAACAGCAAAGAGTCTTCCTCGCCCGCGCCCTCGTCCAAGATGCGGAAATTTACTTCATGGATGAGCCCTTCGCCGCTGTCGATGCCGCCACGGAACAAGCCATCATTGAACTCCTACAAGACTTGAACAAACGCGGTAAAACGGTGCTCTGTGTCCACCATGATCTCGCCACCGTCTCCCGTTACTTTGACCACCTGGTTCTCCTCAACATGCGGATTGTGGCCAGTGGCCCCACGCAGGAAACCTTCAACCGTGACAACCTCCAAAAAACTTACGGAGGGAAACTCCAACTCCTCGACGACATCGCCGAAGCTTTGAAAAATGTGGGTCGCTAGCATCGTTTTTGACAACCTGCTCGAAACCCTTCTCCTTTCGAGCTACAATACGAGATTGGTCGTCCTAGGGACCACCTTGCTCGGCACTGCGGCGGGACTGATCGGCTCTTTCCTGCTACTGCGTAAGCAATCACTTCTGGGTGATGCCCTTTCCCACGCCACCCTGCCGGGCATTGGCATTGCCTTTGCCGTGATGACCTCACTCGGGTTCTCTGGACGCAATTTACCCGGACTGCTGGCCGGGGCCACCATCACGGGGCTTCTCGGAGTCATCTTGGTCCTCGCGATTCGTAACACCACCCGATTAAAGGATGATGCCGCGATGGGAATTGTCCTCTCCGTTTTCTTTGGCCTCGGAGTCGCCATTCTCGGAATCGTAAACAAACTTCCCAATCAATCAGCAGCAGGGTTGGAATCCTTCATTTATGGAAAAACCGCCTCCATGGTCTTTGCCGATTTCCTTCTCATCTCGGCGACTCTTATCATCACCACCATCGTCTGCTTATTTATTTTAAAAGAGCTGACCCTTCTCTGCTTCGATGATTCTTTCGCATCCACCCAAGGCTTTCCGGTCATCATACTGGATATCCTCCTGATGGGACTCGTCACCGCCGTCACCGTGGTTGGATTACAAGCTGTCGGCCTGATCCTCATCATCGCCTTTCTCATCATTCCCGCAACAGCCGCTCGCTTCTGGACTCATGATCTGAGAAAAATGCTTTGGCTCGCAGCTCTCATCGGAGGCATTTCAGGATGGCTTGGATCTTCCCTCTCCGCACTTCTCCCAGATCTTCCCTCGGGCGCAATCATCGTCATCGCCGCCGCGTCCATCTTCATCGTCTCTATGCTTTTAGGGCCAGCCCGAGGAGTCCTTCCTCGCTATCAGCGCCATCGTACTTTAAAGAAAAAAATGGGACGTCAACACCTCTTACGTTCGACTTACGAAATTCTGGAAAACACCCAAGACACTCACCCTCTGCGCAACCTCCCCATTCCCATAGATAAGCTGCGCGCCCATCGTTATTGGTCTAAGGGTGAGTTAAAAAAACTCCTGCGCCAAGCTCGAGCCGAAGACCATGTCGAACGGCAACCCAGTGGGGCTATTCGCCTCTCCGAGTCTGGCTTTGGGGAAGCTTCACGCATTACCCGGAATCACCGCCTCTGGGAGCTCTACCTCATCAAGCACGCCGACATCGCTCCCAGCCACGTCGACCGTGATGCCGATATGGTAGAGCATTTACTCGGCGCCGAAATGGTCCACCAACTCGAAGCCGAACTCGAAACCGAAGACCACACCCTCGCGTCACCGCACCTCATCGAAACCTAAGCATTTTTCAAACTCATGTTTTTGCTTAAATACCCTGTCTGGGGAAATGACCCTGATGATCCCGCGCTTTCCTTGATGCCTTTCATCAACGACCTCATGGCTGTGATCGATTTCGGAGTAGAAATTAGACTAAATCAAGATTCGGAAGACTTCGGATTTTTCACCAGATAAAAAAACAGTTTAAAACAATGAATTGGACGGACAACGACTCCCACATCATTCTGGTAGGAATACTCTGCGCAGTCGCCTGCGCCCTCCCTGGATGTTTTCTTCTGCTCCGGCGGATGAGCATGATGGGAGACGCGATCAGTCACGCCGTTCTCCCAGGATTGGCTTTGGCCTTTTTAATCTCCGGCACCCGGACGAGCTGGACCATCTTCGTGGGGGCCGCGGTCGCAGGAGTGCTGACCGCCGTCTTTACCCAGTGGATCAGCCGGTATGGAAAAGTAGAACGCGGAGCCGCCATGGGCATCGTCTTTACCACGCTCTTTGCCATCGGCCTCCTTCTCATCGAGCGAGGGGCTGGCAATGTGGACCTCGATGCGAAGTGTGTTTTATATGGTTCTCTAGAGCTCACCCCCCTGCATCTCATCACCTTCTTTGATACCTTTCTCGTTCCCCGTGCCGCAGTCGTGGTAGGGGGCGCTCTCATCGTCAACCTCATCATCATCGCTCTCTTTTACAAGGAACTCACCCTCGCCTCCTTCGATCCAGCTCTGGCCGACACGCAGGGATTTCGTCCACGCTTGATGCACTATCTCCTGATGACCATGGTCGCCATCACGACCGTGGCTGCCTTTGAAGCGGTGGGATCGATCATCGTCATCGCGATGCTCATCGTCCCACCTGCAACCGCTTTTCTCATCACGAAACGGCTCCCTATTCTCCTTGCACTCAGCACCATTTTTGCGATGAGCGCTGCCGTGCTGGGACATCTTTCATCGCACGCACTTCCGACATTACTTGGAATCCCAGAGACCACGAGCTCCGGGATGATGGCCACCGCCGCAGGAATTATTTTTCTGATGTTTTGGCTCGGTGGGCCCGAAGGCCTCATTCGTCAACGCTTTGGAAAAAGACCCCTTCTGCAACCGGATTTTAAGTCATAAATTCTCACCGAAATCACATCACCGAACGCTGGCATAAATCGCCCTGATTTCTTCTGCGATGATTTTGATTCCCGCCTTCACGGTCTCAGTATCCATGGTGTAGCTCATCCGGATACACTCGCGCGCGTGAGGCCAATCGATCCCCTCCGGCAGCCCAAAGAAAAAATAATCTCCTGGGACAATCAATACCCCGCGACTCTTCAGACGCTGGTAGAGCTCTTTTACCGGAATGGGGAGTCCCTCGAACCAGATCCACAAAAAGAGAGCCCCTTCACTATGGTGGACAAAGTACGGCAAGTCTTCATCAAAGTACTGCTTCACCCACGCTTGAGCTAGCTGCGATCGCTTCTCGTAAAATGGTCTCACGACCTCTGCGCTCAATTTCAAGACCTCTCCACTCTCTACCAGCGGGCGTATAATCTCCTGTCCGATATTGGAATTAGCCAAGCCCACAATAGAAGTCATGGAGGACACCGCGCGACAAATCTCAGGCGCTGCCACCACAATCCCAGTCCGAGTCCCCGGCAATCCTATTTTTGAAAGACTCAGCGTTAAAATCATCTCCTCATCCCAAACTGGAGTCACTTCCGAGAAAATAATCCCCGGAAAAGGTGCTCCGTAGGCATTATCAATCATCAAAGGAATTCCTCTCTCTCGGGCGATTTTCCGCAGTCGTTCGATCTCTTGATTCGTCAGCACATTCCCGGAAGGATTCGTCGGACGTGAGACACAAATCGCAGCGATGTCCTCCCCAGGATCAATCGCATCAAAATCCACCCGATATTTGAAAGAATGCGGCCCGGTTTTATCAATGATCGCCGGAATTGCTTCGAAAAACTCTTCCCCGACAGACTGGGCAGAATAACCGATATACTCAGGCAGTAAGGGCAACATGATTTTCTTCCGAGAACCATCTGCCCCCCGCCCAGCAAGAGCATTGAAGAGAAAAAAGAAGGCCGTCTGCCCACCCATCGTAATCGCAAAATTTTCCGCCGTCACTTGCCAGCCAAATTCTTGGCGAAACAAGCGAGCGAGTGCCTGACGGAATGACTCACTCCCAGAAGGAGCATCATAATTTCCCAAAACCGCCTCCAAGACTCCTGATTCCGCCATGATCTCTTCCATTCGCTGACGCCACCGCGCATCGATCTCTGGAATATGTGCAGGCTGCCCACCCCCGAGCATCTTAAAATCGCCGCCGCTTGCGAGAGCTTCCCCCAAGTCATCCATCAATTCTCCAATGCCACTCCCCTGACAAAGATTTTCTCCAAAGTTCGATAACGGCCATTTCACAAGGAAATCTTGCCAAGCCACTATTCAAAAGCACGCCGAATTTAAGAAATCATCAACTGTCATTTTCTTAAAAACACACCCTTTCTCTATGAGATCTCGTAAATTTTTCTCGTTATCTGACAATTCATTTTGGATAATACATTATGGCCGCATTCACACAGATTCTCGGTATTCTTGGCGCACTTGGTGTTTTCCTCTTTGGCATGAAGGTCATGTCCGAGGGGGTGCAAAAATTTGCCGGAGCAAAAATGCGCTCTGCACTCTCTTCCATTACCGGAAATCGCCTCAAAGGTGTTTTCACCGGTCTGGTCACTACGGGCTTAGTTCAATCCTCCTCCGCTACCACAGTTCTGGTCGTCTCCTTCGTCAACGTAGGGCTTCTGACTCTGGTCGAATCCATCGGAGTCATCATGGGAGCAAACTTAGGAACCACTATCACCGCCTGGATTGTCGCAACGATTGGAAAGTTCAGCCTGACAAAGATTGCCATCCCCATCATTGGCATTGGCTTCCCCATTTTCTTTGCCGGGAGAGGCCGTGCCAAATCAATTGGAGAATTCATCGTCGGCTTTGGCCTCCTCTTCTTAGGTCTCAGCCTCCTCAAAGACGCAGTCCCTGATCTGAAAAGCGGCATCGTTAAGGGTCAAGATGCAGGTGCGATGGAGACCATTCAAAATCTCATCAAATTCATCGGTGGCTATGGCTACTTCTCCTACATCTTATTCATGATCGGAGGGATCATCCTCACGCTGGTCGTCCAATCATCTTCCGCAGCGATGGCGATCACCATTACCTGCGCCATTAATGGTTGGTTTTCCCCCGACCCTTACGAATCATTCCGCATCTCCGCTGCAGTTGTGCTTGGGGAAAATATCGGCACCACCGTCACCGCTTGGCTCGCATCTTTTGGAGCCAGCACCGAGGCGAAGCGAGCGGCGCGAGCACACTTCCTGTTCAACGTGATTGGCACGGTATGGATGCTCGTCGTCTTTGTCGGCTTTACCGCGATGGTCTGGGAAATCGCCCAACATCTTCCTGAGAGCTTAAAGTCTGAAAAAGCGAATAAAAACTTCGGTAAGAGTGAAGTCGCCTTTGCCACAGCCATCTTCCACACCACATTTAACCTGATTAATGTCGGAGTTCTCATCTGGTTTGTCCCTCAGATTGCCCGCACAGTTGAAAAATGGGTTCCTCAAAAAGAAGACTCCGATGAGAATCAAAACCGCCTGCGCTATATTTCACAAAATCTTGTCGACCTCGGAGAGCTGAACATTGCTGAGGCAGAAGATGCTGTTCGCAAAATGTCGTCCCACTGTAACAAAATGTTCGAAGGCTTCATGAAGGTCTTCGACAATCCTGCGGCAGACCTTTCCAGCGAAGTCTCACGCCTGAAAAATATGGAAGAAGAGGCAGATCTCATGATGCAAGACATCACCGAATATCTTGTGCGTTGCGCGGCCCGCGACGTCACCGAGCAGCATGCCTTAAACATCGCCAATATGATCCGAGTCGTAGGTGAAATAGAAGAATGCACCGACTGCATTTACCGCTTAGTCAAACTCACGGAGCGGAAATACAACAAAGGCCATAAATTTAGCCAACATCAGAAAGATCGCATTGGAGAAATGACCGAACTGGTAAGCCAAGCTTTACGCGCAGTGGACAATTCCCTCCTCAATGAGATCCCTGCCGAAGTGCTCACTTCTCTCCAAGCATTGAAAAAGCAGACCAATCAAATGCACAAGACCTTTAACAAAGCCTCCCTCAAACGTATGGCGGAAGGCGATATTCGAGTCGAAATGCTCTACAGCGATATCAACAATCAGCTCAAAGCGATGAATAAGCATGCGTTGCAGATTATGGAAATCAGCGTCACTGCTACGATGGAATAACGCCCTCTCAATAGTCAGCCCCTTTATTAAGGTTCTTCGGGAAATTTAGTGCGCGATTTTGGGGCTGAGGGCCAGCTTGCCGCAGAAGAACAGGATGCGGGTGCGGTAATTCTCAAAGCTCCGAAAGCCACGGGCTGAGGCTTTCAGAGATTGGATCTTACTGTTGAGC
>CALGLJ010000108.1 GCA_937930235.1 uncultured Verrucomicrobiales bacterium
AATCTACTTCATATCGTTTTGGAAAACCTCCTGAGCAATGCTTGGAAATACACCACCAGAACGACAAACTCACTGATCGAATTTGGCATGACTAAAGTGAAGGGAGAACCAGCCTTCTTTGTCAGAGACAACGGGGTCGGCTTTGACATTAAGCACGCTGACAAGCTCTTCAGGGTTTTCCAGCGGATACATAGCACTGATGATTTCCCCGGAAATGGAATCGGACTAGCCTCAGCACAACGTATCATTCACAAACACGGAGGAACGATATGGGCTGAAAGCTCGGTAGACCAGGGCGCTACCTTCTTTTTCAATCTCCCAAACGTTCCTGTTCATGTCGATGTGGAAGAGACCTTGCAAGCACTGGCAATCCCTCAAACTCTGGAAACCGGATCTAAACGGGCCCCATCAAACTAATGAACAGCTTTGCTGAAACTCCCCATGTTCGAGCTTGAATCACAGATCTCTCTCACCTCTCCGCCTGTGAAGCAACCTTGCTATCTACCAAACTGGCTGTCTACCTTCGGAGTATGGCTAATAACGACCTCGGCAAAATCCTCCTCGTTGATGACGATCAACCCCTTGGGGAATCTTTGCACGACATCCTTGAAATAAAGGGCTACCAGGTCGCCTATGTCAAAGATGGCGACTATGCCCTCGACCTACTTGAGAAAGAGTCTTTCGACATTGTCATCACTGATTTTGAAATGCCTGTCATGAACGGGATGGAACTTCTCGACCGCTCCTTAGCAATCAAGCCAGACCTCCCGGTCATCATTACGACAGCGTTCACTACTACCGATCGTGCTATCGAGGCCACGAAACATGGCGCTTTTGACTACCTCCCCAAGCCTGTCGAAGTGGAGGCTCTCCTGGAAGTCATTCATAAGGCCATTCAATCGGGGCGCCTCACTGCTAAACCAATCACGATGGGAAAGATCATCCCTGGAAAGGACACGATTATTGGCAGTAGCCAGGTTATGCAGAATGTCTTTAAAGAAGTTGGCCGCATCGCGGCTAACCCGATCCCTGTCCTGATCACTGGAGAAACCGGCACAGGCAAGGAGTTGATCGCGAGAGCCATTTTCCAGCACAGCAAGCTGGCTCAAAACCCCTTTATTGCCGTCAACTGTGCCGCCATCCCGGAACCCCTCATTGAGAGTGAACTTTTTGGCCACGAGCGGGGCGCCTTTACCGGAGCGATTCACAAACGCATCGGCCGCTTTGAACAAGCCAACGGAGGCACCCTCTTCCTTGATGAAATCGGTGACCTCCCCTGGAAGACCCAAGTCAAGCTCCTGCGCATTCTTCAGGAAAAGACCCTTACACGTGTCGGTGGGAAGGAAAGCATCCCCATCAATGTCCGCCTTATCACTGCCACGCACAGAAACCTTGATGATATGATCTCTGAACGAACGTTTCGAGAAGATCTCTTCTTCCGAATCAATGCGACTCAGATCAATCTTCCACCTCTTCGAGACAGACTTGAGGATATTGAGCCGTTGACCGACTACCTTCTTGCAAAATACGCCGCCGAGTTCGGATTCACCAAGGCTTCCATTCATAAGGATGCCCGGATGCGTCTCCTCAAACACTACTGGTCAGGCAACATCCGCGAACTCGAAAATGTTCTGCGTAAATCTCTGATCGAAGCACGAGGCCGCACGATCTCAACCGAGCTTATTGAAAGCTCTATCCACATCGCCTCGCATGGAAAACCTGACGGGGCCGCCCAATCCCCAACGGGATCAAGATCCACAGATCTCTATAGCACTCTCGTCGCCCAAGTCCTGGGGACTGTCTCCCGAGGAGGAACCGACGGCCAAGCTGCTCTTCCCTACCTTACAAAAAAAATTGAAGAAGAACTCTTCAGGCAAGCTTTCGTCCTCGCCAACTACAATCAGAGCAAGATGGCAAAACTCATTGGCGTCTCCCGCCTCACCATAAGGGACAGGCTCGACAAGTACAACCTCCTCCCAGTCCGAGAGAAGAAGAATACAAGCACCTAAGAAAAGTGCTTACACACTTTGTAAATTGCTCATCAGCTAAGTAGTTCTACTCATCAAGCAGAATTCTTATAATCGCCCTTTCCCCTACCACTTCATAGCTTTTCAGCCTTTCGAGCACCTGGCATGACGCATGCGACTCTCTTTGGCATCCCTCTCGTTCAGGGTGCACATCCACGGATACGCGTCGCACACAATACAATGAAAACAGATCTGGAAAACCTCTTCACATGGAGCCTCATTGCACTTGTCGGTTCACTCTCAATCTATAGCTGCGGCATGCGTCGTAGATATCGGAGACTTCCTCAAGTGTCGGAATCAGAAGACGGCACCGAATACAGGGAACCATCAAACCCAATATAATGACCCTTTTTCAACAAAACGAAGGAGCGATGGAACAATCCTTTCATCTCCTTGTCATCCAAGCTTCCGAGAGCTCCCGTCAAGCTTGTCTCAGGCATCAGCGAGACGAACTTGTCCACCTTCGTTTGGAGCGAGAACTCAAGGCAGTCGAACCAATGATTTGTCAAATTCACAAGAACTTCGACTCGGATCAAAAGATCGTCATCCATCTCCGAAGTGCTATTGCTGATTCCTACATCTGTGTTGCCAATCCCGACCTCTGCCAAAAAATTTCAAAATTCATCACCCTGATTACGGTTCAATATTATGCACCACTTCGAAACTAGGCAGCCCAGACAGGTTTGATTCCACTTGGCATGAAAAAGAAACTCCTGATCTAAGTCTCCAAAACAGAGAAATATCTTTTTCGAAAATCTCGCCCCAAAGAACACATCCTACTGACGCCCCAAAATGTTTTTCGACAAAAATCTAACAGAAGAAAGACGAGCTCTTTGAACAAGCATCGAACAAAGAACAGAGTGGCCATTCTGGCACCAGTTGCCTGGCGCACGCCTCCGGTACACTACGGAGCTTGGGAAACAGTCGCGGGGAACATCGCAGAAGGCTTGGTCGCACGCGGGTGGGAAGTCACCTTGTTTGCAACAGCAAACTCGATCACCACCGCCCGACTTCACGCTGTAGTAGAGTATGGTTACGAAGAAGACCGCGAGATCGACCCCAAGGTTGCCGAATACCGGCACCTCCCGGAAGTCTTCGAGCATGCTGACCAATTCGATCTAATCCACAGCCACTACGACTTTATGGCACTTAGTTTTAGCAGATTGGTGACGACTCCAATCCTCACAACGATCCACGGATTCTCCTCCCCCAAGATCATGCCAATTTATAAGAAGTACCGGGACAGCAATTTCGTTTCCATCAGTGATTCCGATCGTTGTGATGAGTTGAACTACCTGGCCACGGTCTACAACGGGATCGATCTTACCCTCTACCCATTTCATGAGACAGGTGGCGAAGATCTTGTATTTCTCGGTCGAATCCATCCCGACAAAGGTGTTCATCTAGCCATTGACGTCGCTCATGCCTGCGGGCGGCACTTGATCATCGCAGGAATCATTCAGGACGAATCTTATTTCCAGAATCAAATCGAACCACATATTGACGGAAGAAACGTTAGCTTCATCGGATCAGTCGACATCGAAGGGAAAAAACAGCTATTTGCACGAGCATCAGCATTGCTCCATCTCAATACCATTCCAGAGAGATTCGGTCTTATCCTCGCCGAAGCCAATGCAGCAGGCCTCCCTGTCATTGCCGCCGATCTCGGATCCTGCCGAGAGGTGATCGAACACGAAGTCACTGGCTTCCTTGTCGCTGACATCCCAGAGGCAGTGGCCGCGGTCAACCGTATCAGCGAAATTGATCGTCGCGCTTGCCGTCGCCGGGTCGAAGAGCGATTCACGATCGAAACCATGGTGAAAGGATACGAGGCTGTCTACGCAAAGATCCTCAACCAACCAGAGTGAAAACACTGAGATGATCAACCACATTATCTCACTCCGCATGCCTTGCCCCATATGCAATCATGCACCGCTGATTTTTGTATCTTGTAACTCATGTGATTCCACTTTTGCGTGGTGTAGCGAAGAGGACCATCCCGTAGGCATCTATGACGGGAACGATCTACGTGAACTCGGCCTGGGTGACACCCCCGGATGGGCTCGTGAAGGTTGTCCGGCTTGCAAAGTGGATTCCTTGATCTACTCGACCAGGCAGCAGGTGAATCTCCTGGGATTTCCCGAAGCCAAGATCCACTCTGATGCAACTTTAGCACCGTGATCTCCTCGAGAGCTGCATTCCCGCACTAAAATGGCCAGTCTCAGAGAATTGAATAAGATCCGGAAACAAGATTTACACGTCCGTCTAGACCAACGACAGTCTACGAACCTGTCCTCAACGTATGACTTCGCCTCCTCCTTTTCTCCCAACTCCTCGGCTCCGAGTTCGTTCCCGTTTAGGCAAGTACCGCATTGAATCCTGTCTTTCCCAAGGCTCTTATTCAAACGTCTATCGCGCATATGATACGATCGAGCGGATCCGCGTTGCGCTAAAAATTCCACACAGCCATCTTGCAGACGAAACTTTCCTCGGTGCTTTTCGCCAAGAGGCTCGTCTTGCGGCAAAGATTCAACATCCACTTTTCCTCGGCCTAAAAGACGCCAGCTTTATCGATGGGCACTTCGTCATGGCATCTCAACTCGGCATCGAAAGCCTTGCTGATCGCCTAACCCGGCGGTTCTCAACCATGAAGCTCTCCCTTTTTATCGATCAGTCCCTTCAAGCACTCGCAACGCTCCATCAACACGGTATCGTTCACTGCGACATCAAACCTGAAAACTTCATTCTTTTCTCCGGCCCAACACTACGTCTGGCTGATTTTGGCATCGCACGAAATGCCGGTCATACCCTCAATGCCTCCGGTTCAGGAACCTTGGGGTATATGGCCCCCGAACAAGCGATGGGTAAACCTTCCTTCCGGTCCGATGTTTTCGCAATGGGCTTGCTCCACTACCGTATGCTCACTGGACACCTCCCCGAATACCCGTTCACATGGCCACCTCCGCAATACTCCAAGTTACGACGCAAGGCTCATCCTGAGTTCATCGCCATCATTCGCAAGTCTCTTGAGATTCCGCCTCGCCGACGCTTCCGAGATGGAGGCGTCTTCTACCGGTCATATCTTGCTTCCCGAAACCGAGTTCTCTACTAAATTCACTCCATTATCACGAATGCGTCTGTGGCAAAGCTTCGCGCAAGAAACGTACAAAATTTCCGTGCATGATGTTCGCCACATCCTGGTCGCTATAACCACGCGATTTAAAAATTTCGGGAAGGCTCTGCAAATCAGCGATCGAATCTAGATCCATCGGTGATTCCTCCAATCCGAAACCTCCATCGAGATCCGAGCCGATACCCGCGTGTAGCGAGTTTCCAGCGATTTGGCACACATGATCAATGTGATCGCCAAGATGTTCCAGTTTTACTCCAACATCCTCTGGTCTGGTCTTCGAAAGAATCCAGCCGGGAACCAACATCCAGGCATTGAGCGATGCTCCAATGACCGCTCCGCGATCAATCAGCTCTCGCAATTGCTCGGAGCTAAACTGACGCTCGTTCGGCACAATCTTCCGGCAATTCGAATGGCTGGCCCAGACTTTGCCGTGAAAAACATCCAGCGCATTGCGGAACGACTCGTCACACAAATGGGACACGTCGAGAATGATACCCAGACCTTCCATCTCCTTAAGTAACTCCGTCCCTTTGGACCCGATTCCCCCGCTCGCGTTAGTACCCTGCGCGTAGGTTCCAGGCCCGAAGTTCGCTGGTCCGATAGCACGTAACCCTTGCTCGTAAGCACGTTCAAGGTGCTGAATCGTCACCAGAGAATCTGCTCCTTCCAGGCTAAGAACGTAGAAAATCGGTGTATCAGGTGGAGGATCGTTCGTCCAAATCTCAGCGGCAGAGTCCAACTGTTCCACGGTCTTAATTTGGGACATCTCACCTTTCTCTTCCATGGCTCGATACCATTCAAGCTGCCCCTGTGTCTGGGCCCAAGCCTGCTCAGGAGAATGCCATCCGCTCAGTTGATTCGTCGGCTTGACGTATCTGCCGATCTGGGTCGCCACACAAATGCCAACCCTACCCTTGTGCATTTCCGGGAGACACACCGTGCCATTGCCACGATCTTCCCGGTCAGTTTGCCCCTGCTCACGCAGGCGTATTTCATGCAGTGGTCGGGTATAGTCACGGTTCCACTCCATGGCGTTCATTCCAAGGTCAAGGTGAGCATCAAATATCAGCATCGTTCAGTTACTGCAGGGTGACTGACAGGAAAGTGAGACTCGATGATAAGTTGCGCAAAGCAAGACTGCTTCCTGATGAATTAGCATTGGAAGGAGGATCTCTAGTCCGCTTACTAAATCGTCTTTTTCTAAAAGCCGTCCCTGGATGAAGATTCACATCGACAATAAAAAAGTAATTTGTTGCTTGTTGATTGATTTGGCCACCTACTGAAGTATGGCACATAAAGTAAGGGGGAAACTTTGAGTGAATACAGTTCACTGCGCCGGATTGCCTTTTTAGGCGACTACCACCCTCGTTTGTGTGGGATCGCGACATTTACAAAGGACCTGCGTGAATCGATTGCGGATGTCTCTCTTGACTCGGATTGCTTCGTTGGTGCGGTCAATGACCGCTCAGAAGGATATAATTACCCGGACTGCGTGCGCTTTGAATTGCAAGAGAAGGAATTAGATTCCTACCTGAGGGCGGCAGATTTCTTAAACTTCAACAACACTGATGTTTTATCACTGCAACATGAGTTTGGGATCTATGGAGGGCCGTCTGGCAGTCATATACTAGCCTTACTTAAGGAGATCCGCATGCCTGTGGTAACAACACTGCATACCGTTTTGCAGAATCCCAGTTCAGAGCAACTTAAAGTGATGAAAGGGCTGGCAAAGCTCAGTGACCGACTCGTGGTAATGGCGAAAAAGGGAGTGGAGATTCTCCGAGAAGTTTACGATGTACCGGAAGCGAAAATCGACCTCATCCCACATGGCATCCCCGATCTAAAGTTCGCAAATTCCAGTCAGTATAAGGAACAGTTTGGTCTAGAAGGAAAGTTTGTCCTTCTCACCTTCGGCCTCATCAGTCCGGGAAAAGGAATTGAGCATGTCATCAAGGCGCTACCAGAGATCGTCAAGGCGCACCCCAACGTCATCTATCTCATTCTGGGAGCCACCCATCCGAATCTTTTAAAAAACGAGGGAGAGCATTATCGTCTCGGCCTCAAACGACTGGTCGAAGAACAAGGGATGAAGGAACATGTTATTTTCCACAATCGCTTCGTTTCTCTCGATGATTTGAAGGAATTCATCGGGGCCACAGATATCTATCTCACGCCGTACCTTAACGAAGCCCAAATCACTTCCGGAACTTTGGCATACGTCTTCGGCGCGGGAAAGGCGGTGATCTCTACGCCTTACTGGCACGCTCAGGAGCTACTTGCCGATGGACACGGAGTACTCGTACCCTTCGGTAATTCAGGAGAAATTTCCAAAGAAGTTTGTG
>CALGLJ010000109.1 GCA_937930235.1 uncultured Verrucomicrobiales bacterium
TCCAGACCTTCGGGAAAACCACGGCTGAGATCGAGCTTATCGTTTGGGGTTTGCTTACGGGGCGACATCCCATCGCCATAGAAGCAATGTGAATAAAGTACAAGTGCTATTTATCTAGCATCTGAAATGTAGGTGCCCTACTTTACTGCGTGAATTTCTTTACGATCTGCAATATTGCCTCCACAATGGAGGATCATCCCGTCAGGGAGTTTAGGTAGTTCATTCATCTTTTAGGGTGTTTCCCGCATAAAGAGCAGGTTCACCGAGCAGAATATCGTCTCGCTAGGATACTCATCTGGGGAAAACCTCAAAGATAATCTAACAATTATTGTGTTAGCTCTGAGAGTTCAGGAGGGACAAGATCTGAAACGTCAACACCCAGGACTTTTTCAATCCTCAGCCAAAGCCTTTTTGGAGGCACAATGGAATGAAGCTCATAGCGAAGCCAAGCAGGTGCCCCTGACAGACCTACTGCCTTCGCGACGTCATGTTGTGATAGCTTTTTGTGTCTTCGAGCATCCAGTAATCTTTGCGCCAAACTTGTCGGAATACCATCCCTGGAAAGGTTGAAGCTCGAAAGATCAATACCCAGCCTGTTTAGAGCCTCCCTATACTGAATATCAGGGGGATAAACGCCTTTCTCCCAATAAGAAATGATGCCAGGCGCAATCCCGATTTCCTTGCCAAGTGCTGTCCTGTCCATTCCCAGTCGCAATCTCTGCGCCTGCAAAGATCCAGAATATGTTGAGGTGTTCTCTCCAGGAAGACATCCCAGAATTTCAACAATCTTGGGGCAATACTGAGCAGCAGGAATCACAATATCTCGTTCCCATTTTCCATAGGTCATCGGGCTGCAATCAAGCAACTGAGCCATGTCCCTTTGTCTGAGTTTAGCTTCATAGCGATACCGCAATAAATGTTCTCCAAAAGTAACAGGATCAGCCTTGGGTTCATAAACTTTACCGCTCGCAAACCCCTTTGCCTCAAAGCGGTAGCCTTCTATTACAGGCTTTTCAGTAACAACAGTAAACGAAAAGCAAAAGGGCTCCGCAACCCCATGGGTTGAGCGCAGAAATCATTAAGACGTCGCAGCGAAAGGACAAGGTACCGGCGGCCCGCGAAATGGTTACGGTACCATCTTCTAGCGGTTGTCTCAATACTTCCAAAGTCGTGCGCCGGAATTCTGGAAGCTCATCGAGAAAGAGGACCCCATTATGGGCTAAGGAAATTTCACCCGGACTAGGGTTCGTTCCGCCACCGAGCAACCCCACATCGGATATGGTGTGGTGAGGAGCCCGGAACGGGCGTCCTGAGATGAGCCCATGTTTTGCATCCAATAAACCAGCTACCGAGTGGATGCAGCTCGCTTCGATCGCTTCCTCCTCAGTGAGATCGGGCATGATCGTGGGGAGACGTTTTGCCAGCATGGATTTACCAGTCCCAGGAGGGCCAACCATGAGAAGATTATGCCCACCGGCAGCGGCCACTTCGAGAGCTCGTTTGACATGATGTTGGCCTTTGACTTCGTCCAGGTCCACCGCATATCTCCGAGATTTCCCACCCACCACGCGCGCCCGACGTGGCTCAGGGGTGAGGGCTTTTTCTCCACTGAGAAAGGCCCAAGTTTCCGCGAGATTCTCCAATCCATAGACTTCAATGCCACTGACTACGGCCGCTTCTCTCGCATTCGCGGCGGGCACGATCAAGCGACGTTTACCGGCATTTTTCGCACCGAGGGCGATGGACAAGGCTCCTTTGATCGGGCGCAAGGTCCCATCCAATGCCAATTCACCCACACATAAGCAATCTTCCGCATGCGTGAGGTCATGATCTTGTCCTGCAGCAGTCAGGGCGAGAGCAATGGGGAGATCAAAAGATGGCCCTTCCTTTTTTAAATCTGCAGGAGCTAAGTTGATGACGTGTGTCCCAAAGAGATAGGGCAAGGCCGAAGCGGAAAGAGCGGATCGCACCCGCTCAGCACTTTCACGAACGGCCGCATCTGGCAGGCCAACGATGACCATTCGTGGAGTTTCCGTTTCGGTAGAGTTCACCTCGACCTCGACTTCTACCGCTTCCACTCCGAGTAGGCTGGCACTATACAATCGTGAAATCACTGAATTCAGAATAACTGTTCTAAATAACAGTTGTCACGAAGCAAGTTGAGTCCTGAGCAAGAAATCCGACTCTTCTACATCGACGAGCATCCGACAGCGGATCAAGCAGGGGCAGCATGACCCTGAATGAAGCCGAGCTGGCTCAAGGTTCGAGATTTTTTTACAGGCCCCTCCGAAAAAGGCGCTATTTTGAGTATTTCTTAAACGTCTGGAGATATTCGGTGGGGACTTTCTCTCCCCCTCCGAGAGATTTCTCCCAGAGTGTTAAGAGCGCTCCGCCTTCCTTGAGAAAGAAGACTCCTGGAAGTTGTTCGTTGTAGTCATCTGACCCCTGCAGGCTAATCGCCAACTTGGTGTCTTCATGATTTTTCAAAATACGAAAACATGCGAGGGCGGCTTTTTTCGCAATGATCTCAGAGGCGGCAAAGTCTGCCGTAAATGCGGTATTGTATGCCGTCAAGGCTTTGACCGGATCTTGGGTTCCTTCGTAGCTCAGGCCCGTGCAATATGCCACCTGAGTGCGGATTCCTCCCGGAAGCTTTCTTTCAAACCACTTGGGGTCATTCGCAACACTGAGAAGGCGTTCCCAAGATTTATTCTGAACGGCTTCCCAAAAGATTCCGTTCACTTCGAGTTGCAACTGATGATCTTTATTCAACAAAGGGGTCGCGATGAATTTCTCCATCATATTGCCAAGGGCCACGAGGTCATTCATCTTACGCGCACATTCCATTTCGTAAAACTTAGCCAATGTGCTGTAGTTCCCCGGCACTTCGTCGAACTTTTTATAACGCTTCGAGCAAGCAGCAAATTGAGCGCGAGCTTCACCATAGTTCCGGCTTTTATAAAGAAGAAGCGCTTCCGCAAATTCTTTAGGTTCTTTAAAATAAACGGAAACTTGCGAGAGTGATTTGTCGATGTAATTCACCGAATTTTTCTTCTCTTTGAAGCGAATGCTTTTGGTGGTGGCATTGACCGCGAAAGCTTTGACCGCGGCATCACCACGAATCACAAGAATAGGTGGTTCAACGGGTTCATTTTGGGCAAAGGCGGCCTCACCCAAGGCGAGGAAAGTGAATGAGGCAGTTAAAAGGCGTTTCATAATTGTGAATTCAATACTAGGTTTTTGGTGCGTTTTATTTTCCCTTTTCCTCGAGAATTTCCTTCATGGTTTTCGTTTCAGCACTCGCCTCATATTGCAGCACGAGTTCTTTCACCTTATTCCAAAGATCAAGCTCTTCTTGGGGGCCATCTTTTTTAAGCTTCACCGCAATGTGCTTGGTCTGATCCACGTATCTCCAGCCGCCTTCATAGGCATGTTGGCGATCAGATTTTCCGCTTTTATCCTCACCATTACGCTCCCAAGTCAATTCCATCCAACGATGGATCGCTGGTGCTGAGTAGCGAATCGTTCCGGTCGCAGTTGCCCAAACTTGGGCGAATACCGCCATCGCGTCTTCGCTTTGACCATTGGCATCACGTGCACGCGCAAGGGTCAGCCGAACGAGAAGGCTATTTTTACGATATTTAGGATTGGAGAGATAGGCATTCGCACTCTCAATGGCACGAGTGTAGTTTCCTTGGTTAAAGAGGATGTCAACCATGCGAGCGAGGGCTTTTTCTTTTTGCCCCTTCGCATCGGGAGAGTCGATGACTCGTTGCAGATATTCTGCAGCCAGTCCTTTTTCACTTCCTTGAGCTAAGATGTCAGCCATTCCAAAAAGGGCATGGAATTTGTATTCATGACCTTGATGCTTGAGAGCTGCTTCGTAGTAAGGCTTCGCTTGGATTGGAGCGGTTGTTTTCTCTCTCAAGAAATCACCGACTCGCACAAGAATGTATGGAGAAAGATCGTCGGTATTGAATGCTCCACGTAGATCTTCAAACAGCACTTGGACCTGTGCCTGCGCCGCACTCTTGGCACTGTCATCACCCTCTTTATTTGCTTTATCGACTACCTTCTCATACGTGTTGATGACTGAGATTCTGAGGAAGGCAAGAGTCGCAAAGTCTTTGGAATCGATGAGAGGGAAATTGTAGTAATGTTCCTTCAGCTGCTCGGGAGTGTGACTTTCTAGGTAAGCCTCAGTGTAGCTATTGATCACCTCCTCAAGTTCCGTGGAGTTACCACCTGCCTTGGTGATATTACTGATCACACCTTGCATTCTCTCGAGACCTTCTTTCTCGCGACCAGCTTTTTTCATGGCTGGCAGGCCAACAACTGCCATCTTGGCTTGAAAGGCTGATTCATTGTTATGTTCTGCCCAGAATTTATCGTAGAATGGCAGTGCTTCCAACATGCGTGGATTGGCTTTCTTATCTTTCCCGCGCTCTTTCCCGATCAGGCGAACAAGGTAGTAGAGACTTTCTCCAGCAACATCTTTGTTCTCTTTCGTCTCTGCCAGTTGGAGCGCTTTTTTGTGATACTTCTCGGAGTCCGATTCGCGATCAAGGAGTTCTAGAATATTTCCTTTGAGATTGTAGTTCAGCTCCATGACGGCAGCTCCCGGGAATTCCTTCTCGATCCGGTTACAGAGCGTCAATGCAGGCTCGAGTTCTTCGAGAGTGAAATGAGTCTGGGCCCGATCAAAGAGAGCGAATGGCATGTAGATATTCTTTTTCGGATCAGGGTATGCCTTGAGAAAGCTATCCAGAAGGGCGGCTGCTTTTTCCCATTCCGAAATCTTTGTATGATTGGAAGCTTGGAAGTAAAGGGCTGCCATACGACGAAGCTCCTCTGTCTCAGGGTATGTTTTGACGTGGCCATTGAGAAGCGGCATGGCCTCAATAAACTCTCCATTATAATAGCGGCTCCCTCCGAGCACGAAGAGACAGATATCGTGTTCCTTAGACGGATTCTTCAATTCAGGAATCATCCGACTCGCGACCTTAATACAAGTGGCATACTCACCGTTCCAGAAGAGGCTGGTGAGCATCATTCTGCGAACATCCGGGACATATTTGCTATCAGGAAATGCTTTCAGGAAACGGCTCCCGTACTTTTCGGTAGTGAATACCTCACCGATCGAGGAGGATGTGCGCACAAGATTGTAGAGATTATTCTCGCGCATCGGGAAGAGCGCACCATCTCGGAATACTTTGGCCTTGGGGAAGTAGTGCTCCAGTTGTTGATACACGGCAAAAGCGCCGCGGACGTTGCCATCTTCTTCGTGCATTATGGCAGTGTTGAGGAAGGCATAAATTTCGTTCACGGTGCCTTTACTTTCAGCAGATCTCAGATTCTCCAGATCTGTTTCGAGGCCCTTCTTACTCACTGCCCTTGTTCCATCAGTAATTGAAACCTCATACTGATCTAAGAGAGAGAGACCCGCTTTGGCGTCATGAATCGCAGACGTGGTGCTCGGGACAAGTGAATAGAGTTCAAAGGTGGAGCGCATCATTCCAGCTTCCTTTGCCTTACCCGCAAGCTGCATAAAAATGGGAGCATACTCGTAGGCTTCCACTGGGCTTAATTTGACATGGCCTCGGTTTTTCGCCAAGAAATCGAGCAGCACGGGTTCCTTTTCTTCTTGAATGACAGAATCGACCATCGCGGTGAACGCTTGGATGATTCCTTTATTTGGGGTCGGGAAAGTGAGCTTATTTTTAATCGCAGTTTCGAGCTGATCGCTTCCTTTTTTAAAGTTGTTCAGCTTGAAGTTGCAGAAGGCGTTGTTAATGAAAAACACCCCTGGCTGCATCTTATCACGCGTTTTGTCGCGCTTTCTCAAGAATTCCTCATACTTCTCAATGGCAACTTTCCACTGCTTGGCCGCTTTTGCAGCATGCCCCCAATGCAGGAGGGCAATGTTTTCGTATAAGTTCAGAGATTGGTTTTCCTTTGGCTTATTGAGCTCTTTTTTGTTGGCGTAATCTACGTTGCACTTTTTAAAGGACTTCATCGCATCCTCATATTTTCCGATGCGAATTTCACAGATTCCTCGGCGGTACCAGAACCAACCGAAACGAGGCCCAAAAATGCGAAGTGCTCGACCATCAAAGGTATCAGTCGCTTTCTTGAGTTCCGCATACGCTTCCGGCCAGTTGTTCTTTTTCATCGCCAGTTGGGCGCGCTGGGCATAGCCATCAAGTCCTTGAGCTTTGAGAGGAGCGATCATTGCTCCGAATGCGAGGCAAGCCATTCCTATGGCGTGGCAGAGATTTCTTTTTATGAGATTTGGGCGAAGATGATTCATCGGTGGACGGTGTTGTTTGTAAGGTAAACGAGAAGAGTGAGCCACTGGACTCACTCCTCTTCAGCTAAAGATTGGAACGATTTAAGAGTTCATTGCCTTAGAACTTTTTGGTTCAAGCGAGCGTTCTTTTTACTCAGGATCCACTAAATCGGTAAAGGTAACCTTGGTAATCCCAGTGCCTGCAAGGGCATTCAGGATGTCGATCACGCGCTGTTGGCGCGCTTCTGATTCCACGTAGACCTGCACCAGCGGCTCCGAAGAAGAATTCCGAGCAGCACTGGCATAATTTTCGAGACGGGGTGTCAAATTTGGGAGATCACGAGAATCTGCATCAGATTCCATGAGCTCCTCTTGAGCGCCATCGGACTTGAGATAAATATACCCGTTTGCTTCCAACTTAATGAACAGAGGGCGAATTTCTGGCGGAGTGTCAGATGGAGCGACCGATGGCAGGGTCATATCCAGATCCTGCTCTTTCTTGACGATGGTACTCGTGACAAGAAAGTAAATGAGAAGGAGGAAGCACACATCAATGAGAGATGAGATGTCTACTCCTGGTTCGTCCTCTTCGGCTGCTAATTGTTTTTTATGACGGGCCATTTTCTATATGATTGAGGTTATCGCAGGGTTAATTCGAGGTGGTATATGAGCCGAAAATCACCTCATTGATTCCAACTCGAGCGGCGGCGCGAATCCCTTTGCGACAATGTTTAAAGACCGCATTCTGATCACCCCGCACATGAAGTCGCGCGGTGTAACCTTTGGCGTCCATTTTCTCTTTCTCCTTCTTGAAGTATTCCTCCATCGCTTCCTCATCGGGGAAGTTGATGGTGATACTTTCATCGTAGAACGTGCCATCGTCCCGAATGTTCAAGACGATCTTTCCATGTTTGACTTTAGGCGTCTTGGCGTGACTTGCGATGGGGGGTTTGACCTTGGTATCAATCTTGATGGTGCGTGGATTTGACACCACGAGGAAAAAGAGCAGAAGCAGGAACACCATGTCAATCATAGGAGACATGTCCATTTCGGCGTCTTCGCCTTGATTTTTATTTGCGCTGCGGAGTCTATTGGAGGCCATGGGATTATTTCTGTAGGTGGATCGAGTTCAAAAGAGAAAGGGAAGGAGAGACCCTTCCCTTCTATGGATTAAACGGCGATACCTTCAGGAATCTTAGCAAGATGTGCGTCTGCATTCACAGTCTGAATCGATGCATTGACAAGACCTTCAGCGGTATTGTGAGCCTCGGCAACGAGAGAATTGAAACGGTTTTTGAAGAAGAAGTATGCGAAGAGAGAAAGGAGGGCCACGACAAGACCCCACATCGTGGTCAAGAGCGCAATGGAGATATCACCCGCAAGTGCACTCGGATCAGCACCATTGTTATCTGACAATGTTCCGAATGCTTTAATCATCCCGAAAACAGTTCCGAAGAGACCCATCATCGGAGCCGCCTGAGCTAAGAGTGAGAGTAGAGAGATGAATGTCATCTGCTTGCGGGACTCATTAATTGAGAAATCCGCGATGGCATCTTCCACATGGTCACGGCCCAGATCTTCAGGGCGTGTCGCATCAATATTAGGAAGAGAATAAGCCAACATGCGGCCGAGGTAACTTGGATGAGAAGCCGAAAGCTCAATCGCAGAACGCACTCGGCAGTTCACCATGTGGTCCAAAAGAGCTCCTTTCAGATCATCTGGAGCAAATTTGGCCTTCGTTAAGTTCATAAAATTAAAGACCGAAAGACTGATCAAAGAGAGTAATCCTACCGTAACGATAAAGATTGTCAGAGGTCCGCCATCCAGCAGGAAGGTTTCTAGGGCAGGTTTACTGCTGGCAGCTGATTCTTGAGCCATTGCAGGAGCAGTGGCGAGTAATGTCATGGCAGTGCCTAAGGTCCATCTTCTAGGGGAGCGGGATGTGAGAGTAAGATTCATCATTTACGTTTTCGGTTGGTGTGAGATCAGTAATGCATTCTCGAAAGTGAGTCGCTTGAGTAAAGGAACTTTTCCAAAAAATCTAGCATTGCCGCCTTTTGTCTAGGGTGAGGAAAGAAACGGATCAAAATGATTTCCGTTAGCAAAAATTAAGAAAAATGCGTCAATACCTACGACTTACGGGTTTCAACAGGCGTTTTTCGTCGCGGAAAGCAGGTTCGACAGATCTCGCACACGGTCCCATCACACCCCCGGGCAGAGCAAAATTCTCTCCCATAAAAAATAATTTGCAGGTGGAGCTTGTTCCATCGGTCACGCGGAAAGAGCTTTTTGAGGTCAGTTTCCGTTTTTACGACACTGGATCCATCCGTCAGTTTCCAACGTTGAGCCAGACGGTGGATGTGGGTATCCACGGGAAATGCCGCCACTCCAAAGCCCTGAGACATCACAACGGAGGCCGTCTTGTGTCCAACTCCAGGTAGCGCTTCTAGGGCGTCAAAATCCGCTGGGACCTCTCCTCCATGTTGTTCGATGAGAATTTCAGAAAGTCCGCGGATCGCTTGAGCCTTGCGAGGAGCCAGGCCGCACGGTCTCACGATGGCATCAATTTCTTCCACGGTGAGTCTCAGCATTTTTTCCGCCGAGTCTGCCTTTTTAAAAAGAGCCGGAGTCTGTAGATTGACCCTCGCATCCGTGCACTGGGCCGAGAGCAAGACAGCCACTAAGAGCGTATAGGCATTAGTATGATCTAGTGGGATCGGAGTCTCCGGATACAGTTCTTCTAATCGCCGATCGATGTAGGTAGCCCGCTCTGCCTTTCGCATGATGAGGGCACTCTACAATCAATGGCGACTGCGCATACTAAAAAAGCGGTTTTGCACTCTCGCAAAACCGCTTCTGAAAAATTGAAAAATCGCCAGAATTAACGCACTACCACTTGGCCTGAATCGACTTTCTTTTTCGCCGCGTAATACATGCGTCGAGTGTGCTTGTATTTCTTCCGGCCCTTTAAGATATTGAGTGTTCGGTTCCAATCTCCCCACTGCGTAATGGTGATCTCTGCGGTCTGAGTCCCCCAGCGGCGCATGCTGCGCAAGTTCGGATGGTAGATGTCCACCGTATTTGTCCCCACGAGAGCAGAACCGTAATCATCGACGATATAGGTATGAGGAAGGCCCTTAATCTTAAATTTTGTACCCACGGGAAGCACTGACCAATCTGCCGCCGCGCTACGCACTTGGCCATATTTTAGATAAGTTCCGATCGCATTCTTGCGCCAAGGTGCGCCCACTTCGTTCTCTTCGTGTGAATAAGCGGTTGTTCTCACGATGCGGTGCCGCTTTTTATCACCATAGGTTGGCATTCCGTGCTTATCACGGCGGTGACTCGCCTTGGCCTTGGCTAAAGCAGCTTTCGAATAAGGAGCAGGATGGAACCCATTCGGACTTTTCCCACTCGGAAGAGTGACCTTCTTTCCTTTCTTTTGGGACGATTTTTGAAGATTTTTCTTCGCCGCCACATTTGCAGAACCATTGTGAATTCCATCTACCTTCGCAGTAGTGGAATCAATCTCTGCACATGCGGTAAGAAGTAAACTAATGGCAAGGCTCGTCATTACAGGTATTCTCATGGTTCTTCATTCAGTGAGGCATCAAGC
>CALGLJ010000110.1 GCA_937930235.1 uncultured Verrucomicrobiales bacterium
ATGGATAACCATTTTCATTTGTTGGTGAGGGTGCCAGATCGAGAGCGGTGGCTGCGACGATTTGAAGGAGAGGAGGGTGAGAGCCGCTTGCTTGCGCATCTCGGGAAGGTTTACTCGAAGGCTTTTTTGAAGCAGTTAGAGGGGGAGTTGGAAAAATTGCGGGATCAGGGACGGGAGAAGGAGATCGAGGTGCTTTTGGACCGTTTTAAACGGCGTTTTTGTGATGTCAGTCTCTTTGTCAAAGAGCTGAAGGAGCGGTTTTCTCGGTGGTATAATAAGCTGCACGGACGGCGAGGGACCTTGTGGATGGATCGATTTCACTCGGTCTTGGTGGAAAATGGGGACGCGCTACGGATGATGGCGGCGTATATCGATCTCAATCCGGTGCGGGCAGGTTTGGTGGATGATCCGGCGAAGACCCGGTGGACGGGGTATGGGGAGGCGATGAGTGGGAGTCGGCGCGCTCGGCGAGGGCTTTGTAAGGTGGTGGAAGCTCCGCAAGATGCGTGGGAGGCGAAAGCGAGTGCGATCTACCGTTGTTGGCTCTATGAAGAGGGCGTTTCAGTAAGAGAAAAAGACCCGAAAACGGGAGAGAAACGAGAGGCGAAGAAGAAAGGAGTGAGCGTTGAGGAGATGACGAAGGTGAAGCTGAAGGAAGGACTCAAATTGCGGGAGACTCGGATTCGGGCGATGAGTCGAGGGGTGGTGCTGGGGAGCGAAGGATTTGTGCGGGAGGTGTCCGAGCGTTACTGCGAGGAGATGGGTCGGATGCGAGTGAAGCCGGGGAAGAAGTTGATGAGCGGAGGGGGCCGGGTGTTCGTGATGCGGGAGTGATGAAAGCAGGTGTCCGGAGGTGCCCTTAAGCCAAGAGTTCTTTTACGACCTGACCGTGGACGTCTGTGAGTCGGAAGCGGCGTCCTTGGAATTTGTAGCTGAGTTTGGTGTGGTCGATACCTAGTTGATGCAAGATGGTGGCTTGGAGGTCATGAACATGAATGGCGTCTTTATGGTAGTGATGCTTGTCTGCATGGACCGGAGCTCCGTCGGCATCGACGATGCCGGAGCCATATTTATTGGTGTGTCCCACCGTGATTCCGCCTTTAATTCCTCCGCCAGCCATCCACATGCTGAAGCTCGCTTTGTGGTGGTCTCGGCCGTATGAGGTCTTAGTCATCCGTCCCTGGCAGAAGGCGGTGCGGCCAAACTCTCCCCCCCAAATGACGAGGGTGTCATCCAAGAGGCCTCTTTGTTTGAGATCCATTACGAGCGCGGCGGATGCTTGGTCAGTTTTTTGGGCTAGCCCTTTCATTTTATTAGGAAGTCCCCCATGGGCATCCCAGCCTTGGTGATAGAGCTGAATGAATTGCACTCCGCGTTCAGCGAGTCGTCGAGCCATGAGGCAGTTTGCGGCATAGGTGCCATCGGCTTCTTCGACGCCGTAGAGATCCTTGATGTGCTGAGGTTCACTGGAGAAGTCCGTAACTTCGGGGACGCTGGTTTGCATGCGGTAGGCCATTTCATACTGCGCAATGCGTGATTCGATTTCAGGATCGAGTTCACTTTTGAACTGTTCCCGATTGAGGTCTTTGAGTTTATCGAGCATGGCTCGTCGGCCTGAGCCGCAGATGCCATCCGGATTGGAGAGGTAGAGGACGGGGTCTTTACCGGGTAAGAAGCTGACACCGGCATGATGTGAGTCGAGGAAGCCCGAGCCCCAGAGGCGGGAGTAGAGAGGCTGTCCTTTGCCATTCTTACTCACCATGACGATGAAGTTGGGGAGATCCCGGTTATCGCTTCCTAATCCATAGGAGAACCAAGAGCCGATGCATGGGCGTCCGGCGATTTGCGCCCCAGTCTGGATGAAGGTGATCGCGGGGTCGTGATTAATGGCATCACTATAGACATTACGCATGATGCAGATGTCATCGGCAATTTTATGATGGTAGGGAATGAGTTCGCTCATTTCCTGACCGCTTTTGCCATGCTTAGCAAAATCGACAAAAGATCCCGCCATGGGAAGGGATGATTGGTTGGATGACATTCCTGTGGCATCGATTCGGACATCGCTGGGTAGCTCCTTGCCATGGTGTTCCCGGAGGTAGGGTTTGTGGTCAAAAAGTTCGTGTTGGGCTGGGCCACCCGATTGGAAAAGGTAAATGACACGCTTGGCCTTGGGCATCTCCTTTGGGAGGCCATAGACACCAGAATTGTCAGAGGAGCCTTCCGCGAGCATGGACGCTAATGCCATCCCTCCAATTCCGGTAGCAGACTTCTCGAAGAAGTGGCGACGGTTGATGGCAAATGGATCAAGAGGAGGAAGTGTTGACATAAGCTTGTGGGGCAAAAGGTGAATTTTTAGGTGAGTGAGATCTTGTTAGCGTTTCCAGATCGCGGCATCTGAATTGTAAACGGCCTGACACATGATGGTGAGAGCGGCAGCTTCTCGGGCATCGATCCCTTTGGGGGGCCTGGTGAATCCGGTTTTGATGAATTTTGCGGCGTTTTCTGCTTTGTCACTGAAGTAAGTACGGGATTCGTTTAAGATCTCGGTGAGGATTTCGAGTTCCTTGGGGTTTGGTTCCCGGCTGGTCACCTTTCTCCACGCGATTTTGATACGAGCTTGATCATCTGCTTGTTCTTTCAGAATGGTGGTGGCGAGATGACGTGCGGCTTCGACAAATTGAGGGTCATTGAGGGTCACAAGTGCTTGCGCAGGGCTATTAGTTAGGGTGCGTTTGACACTGCAAACTTCGAGAGGAGGTTTGTCGAAGATGAGGATGTTGTTTTGCGGTTTGGTGCGCTTCCAGTAAGTGTATAGGGAGCGACGGTGATTGTTTCGAGGATGTCTGGAATTTCTCCGATTCACGGGATCAAAGGGGGCAACGGGTGGCCCACCTTGCTTCCTGATAAGGAGGCCAGATGAGGCGAGGGCTGCGTCGCGGATCTGTTCTCCACTCAGTCGATGAGACGGTCCCCGTGCGAGGAGTTTGTTCTCAATGTCCATGGATTCCAAGGTGGGGGTGAGGGCAGATTTTTGGCGGTAGGTCGCCGAGAGGACGATTTGAGTGATGAGGCGTTTTGTGCTCCATCCATGTTTGACGAAGTCACGTGCGAGCCAGTCGAGTAGTTCGGGGTGAGTGGGGAGGTCTCCTTGGAGGCCAAAGTTTTCCGAAGTTCTGACGAGTCCTTCTCCCCAGAGTTGTTGCCAGATGCGATTGACGTAGACCCGGCTCGTCAGAGGGTGGTTTGGAAGGGTGAGCCACTGGGCGAGACCAAGGCGGTCTCGAGGTGCGTCCTCGGGGAAGGGAAGTAAGAACGAGAGAGAGTCTCGTTGAACGAGAGTTTTTTCGTTGCGGGGAGCATTATATTCTCCTCGATCGAGCAAGTGAGCGGGGCGTGGGGTTTCGAGTTCTTCCATTACGGGAACTTCGATCAATTTATCCTCAGCTTTGGTGATGGCTTTCCGGGCCTCGGCATATTGCTGCAGCGTCTTGCGATATTCGGCGTGATGATTCCCGAGGTAGTAGGGATAAAGTTCGTCATCAGGAGCGTTTTTGAGGCTTTTGTTGATATCCTGCGTTCCTGCAAGGTGTTTGACCTCGATGGGAGTCAGGGCGCGTTGGAACGTGGTCAATTCATCGACATGGCCTCCCTTAAAGCCTCGGCCACGAAAGATGACGCCAACGGTAAAGTTCCCTGATTGATAAGTCCGAACGTCTGTGCTCTTGTATATTTGATCACCAATGATGGTGGTTTCGATGGGCAGACCATTGAGGTAGAGCCTGAGTCCAGCTGCGGTGCTCGATGCGTCGTAGGTCCAAGTCAGGTGCTTCCACTGGTTCTTCGGGAGTTGTTTGATGCTACGAATGCCAATTCCGTTATCAGGCCAGTGACGATAGATGCGTGCGATGAGGTAACCATTTTCTAAGGCGAGTTCGACGCCATTGTAGCCGACCTCGGTGCCGAAGGCACGTTGCAGGACCACGGAGTGTTTTTCGTTTCGAATAGTGTCCTTGATCCAGAGGCCAATCGAGAACGGAGTGTCACGATTAATTTTGAAAAAATTTCCCACGGCGAACCCGTAGTCTCCATCGAGGGCGAGGGCAGTGCCATATCCTTTGGGGCCTTCGCTAAATGTTGTTTTGCGATGTGATCCTTTGACTTTTTTACCATTGAGTTCAATTCGAGAATCCAAGGGTCTTTTGGAAGATTTATTGAAGTCAAAAAATCCGGTCTGATCTGCGAGAGAAATTTTAAGAGGTTGAAGTGCTTTTTGAATGAGAGGTTTTGGGGCGGGAGCTTCAGGTTTGAGCGGCTCTCGGATGAGGAATGTGTTTCCGGGGTGGTCTGATTTTGGCTGAGCTTGCGCGGTCTTCTTCTTCGGCTGCTCCTGTCCTGCGGGAGCCTTTTTTTCAGGAGTGGGCTTGGAAGGATGGAGGGTGTTTTTCTTCCAAGTGATGAATTGTGGACGTTGAGTTTGATGCAGGGTGTCGAGCTTATCCGCCAATTGCTTTGCCTGAGCCTGGAGTTCAGCGAGTTTTTGTTCCTGTTCTTCGGTGGGAATCAGAAGGCTTGGGGGAGGGGAGATGTTCTGATGGTTGTAGAGGCCCGATTCGTTGATCGAATTGAAGAAGGCGTAGAGTTGGAAGTAGTCTTTAGCGGTGATGGGATCGTACTTGTGGTCATGGCATTTGGCGCACTCCATGGTGAGTCCTAGAAATGCGGTGCCGACGGTGTTGACCCGGTCAGAGACGCCATCGACCCGGAATTCGAGGAAGCTAGAGCCTCCTTCATTCGTCATCCGGTTTAGGCGATTGAAAGCAGTTGCGAGCTTTTGGTCCTGAGTGGCATTTGGGATGAGATCGCCAGCAATGTTTTCGGTGACGAAGCGGTTGTAGGGCATGTCCTGCTGAAAGGCTTTGATGACCCAGTCTCGGTAAGGCCATGAGGTGAAGGTATTATCGGCATTGTAGCCCCAAGTGTCAGCGTAACGCGCGGCATCGAGCCACGGAATGGCCATGTTTTCGGCGTATTCTGGTGTTTCGAGGAGTTGTTCGACGACTTTCCGGTAAGCATCTTCCCCGTTTGTTTGAAGGTCTTTTTCAAAGGCATCGATCTGCGCAAGGGTCGGAGGGAGGCCGATGAGGTCAAAGGTGACTCGACGGAGCCAGCGGACTGGTTCGGCTTCCGGAGAATGAGTGAGCTTTTCGCTTTCATGTTTTGCCGCGACGAAATGATCAATCGGGTTTTTAGCCCACTGAGGATTTTTGATTTTCGGGATCTCAATGGTTTCGGGAAGATTGACAAAGGACCAGTGTGGTTCGTATTGCGCCCCTTGTTTGATCCACTCTCCAATGAGTTCTTTTTCATGCACGCTGAGCGTCAGATTGAACTTAGCCGGAGGCATGATGTCATCATGATCGGGGGGCAGGTTGATGTGTCGCCAGATTTCTGATTTTTCAGGGGATCCTGGGACGATCGCGAACTTACCAGGTGAGCTTTTGAGTTCCGCGTAAGCATCCTCGGCGACATCGAGCCGGAGAGGGTGATTTTTAGGCTCGCGGGTGCCTGCATCTGGTCCATGACACAAGAAGCACTTATCAGAAAGGATCGGGCGGATATCGGTATTATACCCAACAGTTTCTTGAGCGGCAGTGTTGCTTATGGAAGCTCCAAGCAGGGCAACGGCAATGTGTCGGTAAGTTTTCACGATTTGATGGGTGAGATACCTCAAATGAGGTGTGGGAGATTTTAGCCTTATTTCTACTATTATACGATACGTAATCTCAGATTTATCACGATCGATTTTTAGAAATTGAGTCAGGCGGTTTACTTTCGGAATCTCTTCCGTTTTGCTAAAATAAGCAAAAAAAGAATCACGGTGAGAAGGAAAATGAGTGCTCCGAGGGCGACAAGGTGGCGAGCCTTTCCTGCCAGTTTTTCGGATTCTGCTTGCCCGCTCGGAGGAGTGATTCCCGGAGAGTGTCGAAATACGACCGTATTGGACTCAATGGAGATCGAAGTGAGGGCGCTGAGGGCCTTTTGGATTCTGAGGTGCTCAGTAGAATCTGGAGCCATGAGATGAGGGGAGATTCCCTGAATGAGTTGCTCTGGGACTTCGCCGCGACTGGGAATGAGGGTCTTGATTTTGAGAAAAAGCTGTCCATCGCTCAGAAGAGGGGTCGCCGTAATTTCTGCATGCAAAAAGTGATCGCGTGGTTCGATATTGAGCGTGCGGCAAAGAATCTCGGGGAGATTTTTGGTGGAGGCGAAAGGGCGATGATACTGTGCTTTAAGAGTTCCGTTGGAGATTTCGGTGATGAAAAGAAGGCCACGTAGGTGTTCCAACTCGGGAAAATGAGCGATGGCGAGATTGAGCTCTTCCTTATTCAGGGAAATGTGTGTCTCCTGCTGGGCGAGAATGGCCTCTTCGAAGGTGGTTAATTTTTGTGTGATCGGCCCTGCGTCCGTGATGGGGGCGATGGGGGCATGCACTTCCTCTTCTTCAGAAAATGAGGCAAATCCTTCCGTCTGCTTTTTAAAAGAGTAAGCGGCAAAGCTCACCACAAAGAGGGGGACGATGACGATGGCGATGAGAATGAAACATCCTGCGACCGGGGAGCGGACAGGTTGAGGATTCTCTTCGGGAACGTTCTTGGACACGGAGGCAGTTGAATGCCGCCGAGCTTAAAATTGGAAACACAAAATCGAGAAATGTCGTGCTTTTCGGTGCTACCCGGCCTGCCGGAAATGAGGAAGGGTCAGGGGCTCTTTGATGAGAGATGCTTCATCAGCCAGGAGCTGAAAGCTGGTGGCGAGAGTTGAATTTAGGCCGCCGAGTCTCTCATTGAGCTGCTTTAAGCGGGCGGTCTTGATTTCATGATCTGAAGAGCTGAGGTCGCGTAGTATTTCCTCCGTGAGGCCGGGGCCTTCTCCCTCTGGACGCTCGCTGTTCAGATTCTGTCGGAGGAGTTTGTCCAGAGTGACGGCAAGGGGGGAGAGTTTGTTAAAGTCGAGAGGAGGGCTCGCTTGGCTCGCGAGCTTGCTTTGATCAAAGTGGGGATTCATAAAGCGGTTTCTACAGAAGATATGATTCAAGCGTCAGTATATCAAAGAATGTCTTCGTAGAAAGAATTAGTCATCAAACTGGCCTTTGGATACATGGCCGATGTGCCTATATCAAAATTTCGAGTTGGGCAGGGGGCAGGGAGATCAAGGGATGCTTTTTTAAAAAGCTGATCGCCGCTATGCGCAAACGGATCTTGGCAAAGATCGGATTTCTCCTGCGGTGGCTTTGATCCAGCTCATTCGTCGATACGAATGAGCTGGGTCCATGCGAGGGGCGTTTTAAAATGTGAGCGGATAGGATTCGCCCGCTTTCAAAGTCAGAGTCTTTGTTTGATCACCATATTTAATTTCACAGGGGCCGTCAGCTCCAGCGTGAAGAGTAGCGTTTGCGAGTACTCCATCTTTCCAAGAGATGTCAATTTTGTGGCCTCCCCGCACGAGGACTTTCGTGATCGATCCATCGGCATAAGACTTCGGCCATGCAGGAAGCAGTTCGACGAATCCTACTCGAGAGTAGACTAACATCTCCATAAGGAGGCGAGGCAGACTCAAGGATGCATCAAGATTATAAATCCGGTGATTCGGATTGTGAGAAGTCACAAAGCTATTATAGAAATACTTATCTTGGCTTAAACGTTGAAGGTTTTCTTTCACCTTTTCCGAGTCATTGAGACGAGCACTCATGAAGGCGATGTGGATGAGTCCGTGTGCTTTATCCGTCTCCGTTTCATAGCGTTTCGCAAGTGCCACTCGGGAAGCTTCGACAAGCTTTGGATCGGCATCTGGCATTAAAAATTCGTGGCCAGGGAAGATTGGATACAAGTGTGAGTTGTGACGATGGCCGTAGCTGTCTCGATATTGCTCGGGGATCCACTCCGCCAGTGCGCCATCGCTATTGATTCGATAAGCAGGTAGTTTTTTGAGTATTTGTTCCCATTTTTGAATATCAGCCGGACGGTGGCCGAATTTTTTTCCAAGTTCGATCAAGACGGTGAAGGTCTCGCGGGCGACCGCGATGTCAAAGGTGCTATCCTCCACCACCATGGCGTGACGCACTCCTTTCTGTCCACGCGGGACATTTTCTGGGGAGAGGCTCGGAATGACGTGGAGAGATCCATCCTCATTCTCATGAAGAAAATCTTCATAAAACTCCCCAAGCTCGAAGTAGAGGGGGAAGACGCGTTCCTTCATGAAGGTCTCATCATTGGTGAGTAGGCCGTAATCATAGAACGGACGGATGTTCCACCCGGTTCCGCCTGGCCAGTATACGAAAAAGTGCCTTTGAGTGTAGTGAGTTTGATAACCGGTTTCAGGGTCAGTATTCAGTGAACAGACGATGCCGCCACAGCCATAAAACTTTTCCGCATTTTTCCTCCAACCTGGGAGCTGGCGTTCGACAAAGCCGAAATAAGATTCAGCACATTCTGGGAGATTCCCCATCGAGGCCGCAGAAATGGCTAAGTTGACGTTCGAGTCTGTGGTCCAACTTCCTCCCCAAACCGGGGTCCAACTTGCTCCCCAAATCCCTTGGAGAGGCGCTGGGTAGCGACCACAGGTTGAAATTAAAAGATAGCGCCCCATGGCGTGTGTTTTTTCGAGGAAATGTGGGTTCACTCCATCAGTCTCAATCCGCGCAATAAGCTTCTCGTTAGATTCTGTTTTCCATTTGTCTTTAGCACCCAACTCGAACGTCACACGGTGGAATCTTTCGCCGTGAATCTGGGCATGTGGTTTGAGAAGCGCGTCATAGCTCTTTGGAAGATCGGCCAATTCAGCTTTGATTTGATCTTGCTGAGAAACTCCTCCGATCTTGAGTGGTTGAATTTGAGAAACGACAAGAACGCGCTGAGCACCTTTCACGATGAGAGCACCATCTTTTACCGTAATTTCTCCGCCATCGTGAGTAACCCGTGAGGCGGACTGATATCCGCCCCGATCGACTTGATAATTCGCATGATAGTGAAGCCAACCTGGTTCTGCCGTGATATTGACGAACTCAAAGGCTTCGCCCACGGGCACGTTACGGTAGATGCGTTTCTTGCCTGGGCGGCCGGGGCTTTCTCTCAGGGAGAGGGTCGCGTTGATGGTCTTTCCATCTTTCGCCTCCAGTTGGATGACGTTGATGTTGTGTTCTTGGGAGGAGAAGACTCGCTGAGAAATAGAGTTTGCTTCGTCAGACCAAGTGGAAATGGCTTCGCCCGTTTCAAGGTCCAGATGGCGCGCGTAGTCGGTAACCTCTCCCTGCCCTTTGTGATGAATTTGGAGTTCGAAGGCTGGATGCGGAATAATGGGCCAACCTTCTTGAATGTTCTTGGGGTCAAGATACTCACGAGCTTTTTCGTGAGCGAGTTTCACGGCTTCCCCCGATTTGTTCTCACGAATCAAGCGCCGGACCTCTGGCAAGAGGTGAGCAATTTCTGGCATCGGGTCTTTGCTTCGATCCCATGCGGCGAGGAAAAGTTCTTCGTGAACAAAAGTGATCGCCTCCTTACTTGCGCGGCCCATGACCATCGTGCCGTGGCGACCATTCCCAGTCACGAAGGCATCTTGCCAGCGTTTTGCGGGAGTTTCGGACCACATCGTCCAGCGACCGGTGGATTGCTCTGCATTTGTAGCTGCCGAGGGTTCTGCCGCTACCGAGGCGGGAGGTGATAATAAGAGGAGTCCTGCCGTAGTTATTAAGAAGAAGGTTTTAATCATACGTTTAGAGAGAATGAGTGGTTATTTTTTGCAGGGTGGTTCATCCAATAGGAGCCTTCAGTTTCGCTGCGGAGCCTATCAGAGTTTCCTTGATCGGGAGGTCTTCCATGAGGAGATTTTTTGAGAGCTGCTCAAAGCCACCACAAATCATAGAACCATGGAAGATGCTGAAAGTTGAGCTACACGAAGTGGCAGTGCAAGCTTCTGTTCTCTCATCCTCGATCGCTTTGGTCCGGTGTGGGGCAGGGCGGATCATTCGGGGGTTGAGAAGTGAATGAGTCAACGATAGCGTCTGGCCGTGGCACGAATTTTAGTCGGACTCTCCGGCGGAGTAGACTCCGCTGCTGCTGCTGCTCTGCTTTTGGAGCAAGGGCATGAGGTGGTGGGGGGCTACATGAAGAACTGGATTAACGAGGAGGGGCTTCCTGGCGAATGTCCTTGGGAGGCAGATTTAGACGATGCGCATGCGGTGGCTCAGTCTCTGAATATCGAATTTCGAGTCGTCGATCTCATCGATCAATATCGTGAACGAATCGTCGACTATTTGTTGGAAGGTTATCGGAGTGGCGTGACCCCCAATCCAGATGTGATGTGCAATCGGGAAATGAAATTCGGAGTCTTTCTCGATTATGCGTTAGAGCAAGGATTTGAAGCAGTCGGGACCGGGCACTATGTGCGCCGCCGGGAGCGTCAAGATGGTTCGGCAGATCTTCTCCGAGGAGCGGATCCGAATAAGGATCAATCGTACTTTCTCTCCATGATGACGCAGCATCAGGTCCAGCATGCTCTTTTCCCAACTGGGGAGATGTTGAAACCTGAAGTGAGAGAGGTGGCCCGCCGCTTCGCTCTCCCGAATGCAGAGAAGAAAGACAGTCAAGGGATTTGCTTTATCGGGAATATTAAAATGAGCGACTTTCTCCGGCATTACGTGCCGGATTCTCCGGGGGAAATTGTCGATCTGGAGGGGCGAGTGAGAGGGCGGCATGATGGCCTGCATCTTTATACCCTTGGTCAACGTAAAGGGCACGGTGTGGCCTCTCCGCGAGATGGGATGGCTTATGTTGTGGTGGGTAAAAATGCGGAAGCGAACCAACTCGTCGTAGGATATGATGAGGGTGAAACGGCAGGTCTCTATGCTACGCGCTGTACCGTGGGGTCGCTCTCAGGAGTGAATGGAAAAATCCCTGAGGGGAAGGTGGAAGTGCAACCGCGCTATCGGGCAAAATCGGAGGCTGTCACGGTGAAGCGAGTGGGAGATGAGCGGGTGGAAGTGGAATTTTTACGCCCTCAGCGCGCGTTGACTCCGGGTCAGATTTGCGCCTTTTATGAAGGCGGAAAATTATTAGGGGGCGGTATTTTTGAATCCGTTGGGGGGTGAAATGGAGAGTCGTTTGTCTTTCTGAAATCTGGCGGTGCTGTTGGAGCTACTTTTTTGATAAAAATTGCAGGAGTGATTCTCCAATTTCGGTCAGGTGTTCGGGGCGATTGTTGAGGGCGGCGAAGACCATTGCTCCTTCGAGACTAGAGAAGAAAATCATGGCGGCCTTACGGCATTCCTCAGCAGTCCATTGTGGGTGAAGTTGTGCGAACGCGCCCTGAAGCCACGTGACATTTTTTTGGCTAAATTCCTGTAAGGCGATTCGGAGGCTCTCTGGGATTTTTCCTGCTTCTCCAGCGAGAATGCCACAGAGGCAGGCCCGGCCATCGTTTTTAAGCGAAGCGGTGAAGAGTCCGAGGTAGTGTTGGATTGCGCCTTGATCGCTGAAGTCTCCGAGCTGTTGGACGAAGCGTTCGGTGTAATTTTCGGCCACGGCAGATCCCAGCGCCTCTTTGGTGGGGAAGTGATAATGAACGCTGGCACTTTTAATGGAAAGCTCATCGGCGATCTGACGGAAACTAAAGCCATAGTAACCACCTTCTCGGATCATGGCTTCGGCGGATGTGATAATTCGTTGTGCAGTTTCGTTCATTTCGGCTTGAGGGAGCTTAGGCTATCCTTGCGATTGCGGCAACGGCATGTTCAGCAGATTCGAGTGCTCCTTCAAGATATCCTCCAAAGAGGGGCGCGGCCTCCGTTCCTGCGAATTGGAGTGCTCCATGCCAGAGGGAGGAGGATTCCGGGGGTAAGGCGTATGAAGTGAGGGCGGATTGGTCACCGTCCAAGTCGGTGGCGGTAAAGGGTTCGGTGGCCCAGTCGTGGAATGTTGTCGTGATCGGAGAAGCGGCTTGGGGGCCAAAAAATTGCGTGAGTTGTTGGAGGCAAGTCGCTTCGATTTGGTCTTGGCTGGCTTGGCGTTGATGGCGGTTTAAATTAAAAAATCCGAAGAGTGCGCCGGGGCCGTCGGGATGTGAGGCATCATGGGTTTCGGCCAAGGGACCGGTTCGGCTGAAGGAGGTGCCGGATAGTCCGTCCTCCCGCCAGAAAGGGGTCTCATAAAGTGCGAAAAACTTGGCTTCACCTGCCATCCAGGTGGGAGTGGATTGGAAGTGTGAGGTTAAGGATGCAGGAAGTGGCGGAGTGAATTCGAGAGTCTTCTCGATCAGGCGGAGAGGGAGGGCGACGATGACTGAGTGAGCGAGGAATTCTTTTTCCCCTCCATCAGTTTGAGCTGTCACGGTGATGCCATGATCGCCATGGGTGATTTTTTGCACGCAGTGACCAGTCAGGAGAGTGTCTTCCGGGAGAGAGTCGGAGAGGGCGTCGGGGAGAGAGCGTGTCCCTCTGCTCAGGCGCATGGAACGGCGAGGGTCGATGGCTTGATGAGATTGACGTTGAAAGCCGTAGCCAGTGTCGATGAGGATGTCACCTTCGTTGTAGTGGGAGAATGTCGGGAGCGACAGCTCTTCAATTAAGGAGGCGATCCTGGGATTCGTTTCAGGCCAGATCCAGGAGGGGCCAAGTTCGAGGGGGATTCCGGAATGGATTTCGCTACGGACCCTACCGCCGTGTCGATCCCGACTTTCCAGAATGCGGAAGGACTGGCCTCGTTGATGAAGTAGGTGAGCGGCGTAGAGGCCACTGACCCCTCCGCCAATGATGAGTGTCTCTGCGGTCATGGCTCTGGAAGGGGATCAAAAAAAATGAACCGCGGAGGAGTTGGGATTTCGCCTGACTCACTCCGCATTCTCATTGTTTAGATTACGAGTTTTATTTGAATTCGGGGAAGAATGGATTGTGCGCTTTTTCTTCTCCCACTGTGGTCATGGGGCCATGGCCGGGGCAGATCACGGTGTCATCGGAGAGGGTGAAGATTTCACTCCGATTCGTAGCGAGGGCATCTCCGTGAGAAATCATTCCTCCACCCATAGATTGGGCAAAGAGGGCATCCCCGACGATCGCGACCGGTTTTTCAAGTCCCTGAACGACATAGGTGGTCCCTCCGGGAGAGTGTCCTTTGGTGAGACGGGTTTCGATAGTGAGGCCACCGAGTTGGAAGGTCTTTCCGGCGAGGAAGCGCTCGGCTCCTTCAACCGCTTCGAGAGCATTGACAAAGGTCTTAATTCCGGGGCTGTGCTTCTCCACCGTCTCGCGGTCTTCAATGTGATCGAGGTGAGAGTGGGAGATGAACATGTGAGTGAGGGTCAGCCCAAGTTCGTCGACGACTTTTAAGCCTTCACTGGCATCTGTTCCGGTATCGAAGATGGCCGCCTCCTTGGAAGCGGGGTCCCAGATGAGGTAGAAGTTGACCGTCATGTCATCGAAGGGAGTATTAAATTGGCCAAGGCCGTTAATCGAGACCGCCTCGGGAGTCCAGGTCCCCAGAGCGCGTTCGATGAGGGTGTTGGAGTCGAGACCGAGAGGGGCGGCTAATTTTCGAAGTGATGCTTCATCGAGGGCCCCGTCTTTGAGGTTTTGAATGGTAGCTTCGGGAACGCCGGTGAGAAACTCGAGGATCCCATCGGGGATTCCGTTTCCACGCATGGCTTTTCCCAGAATGTCTTCAAAATTATCTTCCATTGGTATTGTCATAATCTTGTTTTTTGAATGTTGGATGCTTGTAATTTAAGTAAAAATTGATCGTTGATGAAATCTTGGACTTGATCTCTAAGGATCTTCAACGCTCTCGCGCAAGAGTCAAGGGTCGTGAACTCCTAGTGCATAGGGAGGGGGTGAACTCACCCCCGCACCATGCGAAGAATCAATTAGACGCCTCATCCCATGCCCGCTGTGCCTGCCGAGTGAGGTTCCCCGTGTTTACTCCAAGTTTGAGCCTGGAAGGGTTCATCGAGTTCAGGTTCGACCATATTGTTGGTGAAGTTCGTAATGACTTTGAATGCGGTGTGAACGATGATTTCGAGAGCGTGTTCGTCGGTGTATCCGGCGGCTTTGAAGGTCTCAATTTGTGCCGGAGTGACTCGACCTTGTTGTTGGAGTACGGAGAGTGCAAAAGTACGAAGAGTATTATATTTATTTTCCGCCAGCGGAGCTCCACTCCGTAGTGCTTCTAGCTGATCGTCGGGGAGAAGATTTTTCATGGAAATGACCGTGCTGTGAGCGGCCATGCAGTAGGTGCAGTCGTTCTCAATATTATTCGTTACCTGAATGATTTCCTGCTCGGTTTCCGAAAAAGCTGACTCCGCGCTGAGAATGTTGGAGAGCGATTGATAGCTCTGAATGAGAGCTGGTGATCCGGCAAAGACGTTGAGGACGTTGGGTGTCCAGCCAAAGGCTTTCGTGAGATCTTCTAGGGCAGCCGCCGAATTCGCCGGAACTGTTTGTGGATGATTGATTGTCATGTTTGAAAAAGTGAAGGATCGATGGAAGCAGGTCCCACCGATTAAAGTGGGACCTGAGAGAAATGAGAAAATGATTAGTTGCGCCCGGCGATGACTCCGCCGTCTACATCCCAGACTGCTCCGGTGACCCAACTGGCGTCATCGCTCAGGAGGAAGTCAATCGCGGAACCGACATCTGCCGGTTGACCAATCCGACCAATCGGGTGGAAGGCATTGAAGCCCTGCAAGGCAGTGTGTACTTCTGCGGGATCAATGAAGGCTCCGTAGATCGGAGTTTCTACCACGGCAGGAGAGACTGCATTCACTCTCACTCCACTGTCTGCGAGTTCCATCGCAAGGTGTTGGGTCATGGCATGAAGACCAGCCTTTGCCATGGAATATGCTGATGAAGGAGTCGCTTTGATCGCTTGCTTAGCCCACATGGAGCCGATGTTGACGATGCTTCCGGATTTCTTAGCGGCCATCTTTTTGGCAATGGCTTGGGTAATGAAGAAGAAGGACTCATTGATGTCATGATACTGAGCGTAATTCTCGCGAGTGTGCTCAAGGAAAGGAGTGGGGGAGAAGTATCCTGCCGCATTGACGAGATAGTCCGGACCGCACTGGGTGCATTGATCTAGTTCAGAAATATAGGCATCGACTGCGGCACGATTATAGAGATCGAGTGACTTGGTCGTAACCTCAGCGGAACCGGCGGCTCTGATTTCGGCGGCGGCGGCATCCAGTTTGTCTTGGCTGCGGCCAATGATGGTGACCGAGACGCCGCGAGATCCGAGACGTTTTGCGGTGTCGAGGCCTATTCCTGTGGAACCTCCGACGATAATAGCTGATTTACTCATAATTTATCTTTGATTGATTTTTAAATTTCAAAGCCAACCTATCGATAGATTGGTTTGATGCGGATAATTAGGCTCGGATCGATGGGTCGTCAAATAAAAAATTTATCTATCGATAGATAAATCGCCCAAAATTTTTTCTAAAAATGACATTTGGGCCGATGGATCGCGATCAGAGAGGAAGACGGCAGTCTGACTCAATCACAAGCAACTATGAAAAAATATATTTTTGGAATGTTTACCCTGACCAGTGTTCTGGCTTCAGCGATTACTTATGAGGTCTCAACGGCGCAGGATGAGCCCTACAGTGGAGGAACTCTGGCAGATGAGACTGCGGATGGGGGAGGTCTTTCTTTACGCGAAGCGATCGTTCTCGCGAATGCGAACGTTCCAGGTGGAGATCTCATTATTTTTTCTCCTGCCGCCTTTGCAGACGGTCCCACGCTGGCGATCAGCAGCAGTATGGAGATTACAGATGATCTTGGAATCGATGGAGATTTGGGAGACGGAAATCGGGTGATCATTCAGAATGAAGGATTACTGGATGATCGAATCTTTAGTGTGGATATCTCTGCCGACGATCCGAACCAGCAAGTGGTTTTTGCCAATGTGATTTTGAATGAAGGACGAACAGATGGTAATGGAGGAGGGATTTTGATCTCTTCCACAAGCGAAGTGGTTTTACGAAATCGGGTGGTGATTCAAGCTTGTGTGGCTGCGAATGGAGGGGGGATTTACAATGAAGGAAGGCTGGTTGTGAATGGCACGATTTTTGAGAATAATAGCACCCGGTCCATAACTGGGAGTGGGGGGGCTATCTATAATTCGACGAATGCCGGTCTCAACGTGACGAATTCCAATTTCAGGGAGAATCGGGCCAGTCGCTCAGGCGGTGCCATTGAAGAGGCTTCGTTGACGGAAGATATCGTGCAGATTGAGAATACAAACTTTACCAGAAATCGCGTTGGAGTGACTCAGACTCCGGGAGATGGAGGAGCGCTCCATGTGACCGAAAGGGGAAATGTCAGTCTGATTCAGTGTGATGCGGAGGGAAATAATGCTAGTAATTCAGGAGGCGCTTATTGGAACGACCTCGGAAACATGATCATTGAAGGGGGGATGATTACCGAAAATATCGCGCTAGGAGATAGCGTGACGCTTGGAGGAGGAGGGGTTTTCAATATGGCAGGAGAACTGACGATCACCGAAGCAACCCTGAGCTTGAACGAAGCGCAGGGTGACAATGGTAGTGGGGGGGCGATTTTCAACAATACAGGAGGGACTCTTCGTTTGGCCGGATGTGATTTGCTGAGAAATAGCGCGAGCATTGCCGGAGGCGCGATTGAAAATTTCGAAGGAAGATCTGTGATGATCACGGGATGTTTACTGGAAGGAAATCGCGTCGAACCTAATGGAGGAGTGATCGTTATTGGGATGGAGGATGCAGGCCTCGGAGGTGGTTTGCGTACTTTTAGGGTCAGTGAAGTCACGATTGATACTTGCACCTTTAGCGGCAATGTTGCTGACGAATCAGGTGGGGGAGTTTGGAATTCTGGAGACGCGATGCTGACAGTGCGGAATTCTACCTTCACTCGTTGTTCAGCTTCGCTGGGCGGGGGCATTTATCAAGACAATGGAAGACTGGGAATGATGAGGGTGATCAATTCTACCATCTCGGGGAATCAGGCAGACAATGGTGCTGGTGTATTGTGCGCGGGTTCTAGGTCAACGTTCCAGCACGTGACAATCGCTTCAAATGGACTCAGACCGAATGGCCCTGTCACTCTCAGTGCGGCCAATGGGATTCGTATTTTAGGAGGGGGGTTGAGCTTACTCAACTCCATCATTGGGGAGAACTCACCGACTGATCTCGCTGGGATGGTTACCACCGCTTCACATACCCTCCTAGGAAATGGGCTTGGAGCAATGGGTATCACCGATGGAGTCGATGGAAATATTGTGGGTATGAATCCTCTTTTGGAGCCTTTAGCAGATAATGGTGGTGCAACTCTCACTCATCTCATCTCCTGTGAAAGCCCTGCTCGGAATGCTGGGCTGGATGTTCACGCAGCCGACTTGGATTTTGATCAGCGCGGTGCTGGGTTTTCTCGCATTTATGCCGGGCTTCCGGATATGGGGGCAGTGGAAATTATGGTGACAACCTTTGATGATTGGGCCATCGACGCGTTTGACCTCACGACCTCGCTGCAGCAGCGTATCCCCACGGCTGATCCTGATGGTGATGGTATTCGTAATGGGATTGAATACCTCACTGGCACTAATCCTGAAGATGGAAATGATCCCGCTCCCGTGATTGCGAATTTGAATGACAATGGGGATTTAACTCTGAGTTACAACTTCGTCATTGATCGGAAATCTGGCTCAGATGGCATTGAAACCTCACCGGATTTACAGACTTGGACCACCGTCACCATGCCTGACCGAGTCGCGGTGCCGGGAGCACCCGGAATAGAAAGGGTGACCGTGACGCTTCCATCGACTGAGGATGCCTTCTTCGGGCGACTCTTTCTGAATTTTCCCTAAACACAACTAGCCGATCTATTTATAAATAGAATTGGCATAGATTGCGTTGACTCACTAGCCTCCCATTAAGTGAGTCAACGCACCTTTTTCTTTCTACCTTATTATTTCATCTTTCTCCTGAGTGGATTTCTGAACGCAGATGATCTCAGGATCTACTATGTGGGGAATTCTCTCACCATTGATGCCAAGCCTCCGCAGGTGAAATCGACCCTCATCTGAGTGAAGGGAAAGTCGTCCCCCAAGGCATCTACGATAAAAGTCGTAATAGCAGTTTTATCACAGTGGGGACCAGCGCAGAGACTCCTGCTTTTGTGGCGCAATGTTTGCGCCGGTGGTGGAATTACCGGGGCCGTTACGATTATCCTGGAGCTGATGAAATCCTTTTTCTCATGGATGCCGGAAGAACCAAATATGCTGGCGTAAAATTGTTGCCTTGTAACGGGGCGGATTGCCATTCTTCACACGTGTTGATCTTGCGGATTCAAGAATTATGTAGTTGCATCATTCGGACATTCTTTTTTTCCATTAAAAGAAATAAACGATGACTAACGATAAAGCAGACTGCGATGCTCGACCCAAAACAGAGGCCACTTGACTTTAGAGAACTGCTGACTCAAGAGCAGGAATTTCTTCGTGTTCTCATCCGGACTATCGGAGTTCCCGCATCGGATGTCCTTGACGTCCTTCAGGATGCCAACCTTTATCTCATTGAAAATCAGGAGAAATATATTCTCGAGACTAACTTCCGCGCATGGGCAGCACAAGTCGTCAGGTATCGTAGCCTCAATTACTTTCGGAGTAAAAAGCGTCGACCGATGGTAAACCTTTCCGAAGAAGCTCTGGATCTCATTGCCGGGGAAATGGCAATTCGTTTTGAGGACAATAACACACGCTTACAAGGATTATCCTATTGTCTTACGAAGTTATCAGACGATCAGCGAAAACTCTTGGAGGATGTTTATCGGCACGGCCATTCTATCAAAAATCTCGCTCGGCTTAGAAAATGTAGTCATGCTGCTCTTAGAAAAGCTATTTCCAGGATTCGCCAAGCTTTAAAAATTTGTATCGAAACAAATCCCGAAATTTAAATTTTACGGTCACAATATGATCGATTCCGTTCTTTTATAATCGAGATGCTAGAAAAAACACAGCCTGATCGCGAGTTTGTTGAGCTTGTTCAACGCGTCTTGAATCAAGAGGCTAGTCTTGATGACATTGCACATCTCAATACCCGACTCCCCATCGATCCAATAGCACTTCAATATTTTGTAGAGATGCGAATGCTACACGGAGCATTAGAAAATGAATTGGGCAGTGTTATTTCTACCGAAGATTTGAGTTCACTCGAAGATCGACTCATTGAATTTCCAGGGAACTATAGGTCCACTACGCTGAGTGGATTACACATGGATAACGCGAGCGAACCTCTCAAACAGCGCCTCCGTTTCCCACTCTCCATTGCTGCCGCTCTTATTATTCTGAGTCTCATATTTATCGCCACCGATCGTATCCTACACCGTCCCGCCTTTGAGGTGGTGGCTTGTTATGGTTCTGACTCTTCTTCGAGGCTAGCCAATGGAGAATGGATTCGCCAAGGCGATACCCTGAAGCTAGCAAGCGGAGTGATCGAAGTCCGCTCTCCTGATGGGAATTCTCTTACTTTTCAAGGACCCGGAGACGTTAAAATTCTGAACCAGAGGCATCTTGTTTTAAATTCTGGTCGACTCTGGGCAGATCTGAAAGGTGATCCGATTCTCATCAAGGTTCCCCGTGGTGAGATTACGGACCTTGGAACAACCTTCGGGATCGATCAATCATCCCCGTCTACGACACGAGTTGATATCTTCGATGGAGAAGTACGATTTAGTGAAGGAGGAGATTCTCATCTCGCGGTTCAAGCGATCAAGGGCGAATCCCTCACTTCGACTGGAGCGACTTGGACTCCCGAAAAGGGAGAAGCTGATGCTTCGCTCTATACTGTGGGGCTTCGCAGCCCTTTGGCATTCACATTTGCAGCCGATCAGAATGAGGTCGAGCGCATAGAGTCAGGACTAGCATTCGGCTTGCAGTGGAATGCAACTTTCACAATGGCAGGTAGCATGAAAAGCAAAGAAAGTCCGGTAGAAATGACATGGGCCGGCGCACGAATTTACAGCACCGGGGCTAGCCATTCTTTAGAAGCTACGATTTTACATACACATTTATGTGGATTTACTTCGCCCCTTGAAACGCAACAGGCCGCACGCAAAGTAGGTTTGAAAAATAACGGAAATGGGCTGATCATTCAATTCACCAACATTGATAAGTGGCTCGAGCAAATTGGCGCTCCAAGCTACACCTTAGAACTTTATCGCAATTCAGGGCTACAGGGCGGCAGTTCATTCTTTTATCCGGTGTCTCTCTTCAACGGACATCCGGCCACGAGTACCTTGTTAGGAAAACTTGATAGTCCTAAAGACAATTACCTTCCAGCTGATCATCCTGATGGCGACGTCGGAGCGGGCTATCGCTTGATTCAACAGTTCGACCAAAATTTGACGGCCAATACCTTGACTCTCACCACACCAGTAAGAAAACTACCATACCGAGGTAATATTTCTGGAGTTGTTCTAAGGCCTGTATTTTGAAAACCTGTTTATTTTTTCAGTTTTTTGTCACATTCCGATAGGCACGGGTCTTTATCCATATGCTGACACCAATCCTACGGGATCTTGGAATCTTACGTCTCATCTTATTTGGATTCGTAATGATTCCTTCGATTTTAATTGCGCAAGATATTGCCAATTGGAAATCCTTAGATGCGACACCCGTTGCGCTCACTGGAGCTAATACGGTAAATCCGATTTTCGGAGATGGTAATGACAGCAGTGCCCAGCAAGCTACCATCACCTCGCTCTTTGGAACAGTCACCTCCCCGGTGGCAGTTAGTTTGAACATTGGAGAAAGCCTCACGGTTACCGCGATGCTCACGCTGTCCGGAGGAGTCGATGGGATCAATCAATATCGCTTTGGCATCTTTAATGATGGGGGGCAATTCCTAGCGGATGATCGTAACAATTGGACAGGTGGATTCTTGCACTCTATTGGCAATGTTATTTTCCAAGCTCGGACTGACGGTGCATTTGTCAGTACTGGCGGAAATGCGACAGCGCTCTCTGCTGTAGGCGATATAGAAGGAACTTTTAACCCTGACTCGACTGAGCCTTATTTGTTGAGTATGAGGATCTCGCGAGATAGCAGTACAACAGTTGATATTCTTTCGAGAATCTCTGGCGGAGATGGAGCTTATTCTCAGGAGCTTTTATTAGAGAATCATCCAACAGATCTATTCACCTTCACTGCATTTGGATTTCTAGCTGGAGGCAATACTTCGCTAGATCAAGGTAGCCTTGCTGATGTCAGTTTTACATCAGGCCCCATCGTATCGAATCTCGATTTCGTTATCAGAGAATTTATCTATACTGCAACTGATGGCCGTGCCGAGTTGAGGATCAGCGGTCCAGCAGGAGCACGATGTCAGCTTGTCGAAGCTGCAGACCTGAATTTCTCAGATCCAGATACCAATCCTCTTACGGTGATTCAAGTTACAACTGGCACCCTTGACGGTAACGTCGTCATTCTCAATGACGAAGGGGAGGCAGATGTCACTATCGATCTTGGAACATCAAA
>CALGLJ010000111.1 GCA_937930235.1 uncultured Verrucomicrobiales bacterium
CGTGTTGTTGGTGACAGAGCAATTTGAGAGGTGTAATGAGCTACTACTGGTTTGACCGTTGTTGAAAATTCCACCTCCAAGAGCGGCGGTGTTAGAGTTAATCTGGCAACTGCTCAGAGAGAGAACCGTTTGGTCGAGATAGATCGCTCCGCCTGCAGCTTCAGGAAAGCCTCCGGTCAGATTTCCGCCAGTGAGGTTGAGGTTTTTCAAAAGAACACTAGAGAAGACTTCCACTTCACCAAGCGAAAGGAAGGGGTTGGGTGTACCGGCAGGAGATTGCCGCGTGATGCGGATTCGCTGAGCTTCGATGGGCTGGGGAAAGGCGACATCGATGAAGTCAGGGCTATTGAGGACGTTGCCGGGGTTGATTAGTGGGAGGGTGAAAGGGGAGGGGCTTAGGACTTCGACCAATAGGTCTGCGAGGCGCTCTTGGGCAACGTTGTCGCGATTGTGGAGGCGCAAAGAACTGACAACTTGTGGGCTTGGGAATTCAATCTCGAGCCACGGTTGCAAGTCTCCTGCTTGGGTGTGGGTGAAGTTGGTGAGGTTGCCATCAATGGCATTGTTTGCCAGAAAGCGGGTGGTCCCTGGGCCATCAATATCGGAGGACTGAGTGGCAGTCGCGCCTAGACTTGAGAGGTCGAGCTGGTTGGTGACATTAGCGATCTGGAGAACGCGGTGATTGGTGGTCGCTCCATTGGCATCGATGGTGACATTGGCACTCAAGGCTGAGGCATCGACGAGCACAGGTTGGCTGATTTTCAGTTGTCCTCGGGTCAAGGTGATGGTGTTGTCATTGGTGCCATCGAAGACGGAGGGATCGAAGGTGATGGTTTGGCCGGGAAGGGCGACGCTGAGGGCTTCGCGGAGAGATGTTAGGCTGCCGGGAGGGGTGGAGTCTTGGTCGGAACGAGTCGTGACGATGAGTTGTCCAATGGAGCTGAGCTCCAAGTTCAGCGTGTAGCTGCCGGTGTTGTTATTGCCTAATTCGAAGATGCGTAAATGGTAAGTTCCCGCAGCTAAAGGTGCGTTGATTTGGAAATTGAGACCAATTCCGCTGTCATCATTGCTGAAAAAGGGAGCGCTTTCCCCGGCGCGAGAGAGTTCGCCAAAGGAGTCCAGCGAGCCTGTGGTGAAGAGGTCGACGGTAGCCGCCTCGGAGAGAGTGAAGGTGAACCAATCTTCATCGCCCGTCTCACCAATGATGCCTTCGAGAGTGGCAGAGCCTGAGCTGAGATCGACCACTTCACCAGTGGCGGCACTGTCTCCATAGTCGTCGATAATATTGAGGAAAAATGCGCCGTTTTCACCTTTGGCCAAAGCGTTTCCGTCTCCAGAATCTCCGCCAGTCACAGAGATCCGGCTGCTTGCTGAACCTCCTGCAAAATCAATCTGGGGGGCTTCGAGGATAATAGTGCCACCGGCACCACCAGCCCCAGCTCCGCCCGTTCCACCGGCGCCACCGTTTCCTCCAGGGGCTCCGTCACCGCCCTTTTTCTGTCGAGCAATGGGAGGATCTTCTCCAGCCGTCGGGGCGCCAGGAAGCGGGGAAACGGGAGCAAGAACCACCCCTCCTCCGTTATTACCGGATTGACCGTCTTCGCCTTCAGCAATCAATTGTCCGCCGATTGTAATTTGTCCCGTGGCTCTGAGTCGAAAAGCTCCCGCTCCGTCGCCTCCGTCTCCACCGAGCCCGCCATCGCCTCCTTGGCCACCCGTTCCGCCGTTTCCGCCGTCTCCTCCAAAGGTGTCTTCAGGAGCGATGCCAAAATCGACTAAGATACTCCCTCCACCTCCTCCGCCCGGGCCGCCTTGTCCGCCCGCGCCGCCGCCGCCACTTACGCCACTGGAACCACCGCCGCCAGCGAGGAGCTCATTGGCAGAGTTGTTGTATTTTCCGGGAGCCCCTCTGGCTCCCGGGTTGCCGTTTGAACCATCTGCCGCATTTCCACCATCGCCACCATTGGACGCGAGGGACGCCACCACCACCTCGCCGGAGCCACCCTCTCCGCCTTCATCAGAAAGGGCTGTTGGAGCGCCGCCCGTTGCGGTGGCAATCGTCGATCCACCTGTATTAGGTGAGCCAAAGGCATCTGTTCCTGCTGCAGAACTGCCGTTCTCTCCGGGGGCTCCTGCTCCTCCATCTTCTCCCGGTTCACCGGCATCTCCGACCACGGCAAAGCCGTTTGCCGCTCCACCTTCGCCACCTGCTCCACCTGCTCCGCCGGCACCTCCGTCGGGGATATTGCTGAAATTGAGTTGTCCGCCTTTTCCACCACCCGCTTCGCCAGTAAGAGCTTGGAAGGTCACACCACTTGGGATGGTGAGGTCATCATTGACGAGGATTTCAATCGGCTTATCTCCGACGAAAAAGACATTGTCGCCCGAGGCGAAAGAGAAGTCTGAATTGAAGGTGAAGCGCACGTAGTCGTTCAGGTCTTCTCCGAAATTCCCATTGATAATGACGACAGGGGAATCCGCTATGCCAATCGTCGTGCCAGAAATCACACTGAGTCCATCGCCGGCATTGGGGCCATCGTAGATGCCAATTCCGTCTGATGAGCGGAGATAGTAATCGCGAGCTTGAGTCTGAGTCGTGAAAAGGGGGAGGACGGTGAACAGGAAAAAGCGCCTGATTGGGAAAGGGGAACTCATGGCTTTTCCTTAGCTCATTCTGAGCCAAATGGCGAGAGGTGTATTTGGTGTTCTGCGCGCGTCGGTTTCTTCGTTTTGGGTACCCAGCATGAGCATGATCCGAAGAACCTCGTTAGCAGCTTATCCAGATAATACCATGCCCAGCTTCTACAACCTCCTGAAGAGACTGCGAGAACTGTGCAAACTCATCCAGAATCAACCCGCATTCTTCCGAATCTGGCTCGTAGTCCTTCCCCTCCTTTTTGAGCCAAGTCGAATACTGTTCAGTTACACGAATTAGATCGACGTTCGATACCAGTCTCTGAAGATCGGGAACAAGATCACTTCGAAATGCAAAGCTCTCCCTATCTGGACCAATCTCAATAGCATCATGCTCTCGAGGTGTTAACCAAGTCTGAAAAATCGACCCAGATCCCGATACAAAATTTTCACTACCATTAAGAAATCGATGATATAAATCAACATTCCGATGATTGATTTCTGGGCCAATCATCTCTGGCTCTTCTGTTGGCCAATCACTCGGCACCTCAGCTTTCTGCTGATTGTCATTCGCTCCTCCAAATAACTTTTTCAAAAGACCCACCTTCTTTGGCTCAGGTGGCTCTACCTCTTGCCCTTCCAAATATGGCAAAAGAGTCTCTGGTGCACCGACAAGAAATTCGATGTGTGAGTCTGGAGCTGATATAATACCGAAGTAGTTCGCCATCTTTTTCTTTCTACGTCATAGCAAATCGACCGCCCGAAGGAAGTTGCACTTTGACTCGAGGTTAAGGGTTCGAATTATCTGAAAATTTTGCGTAAGGTATAGGGTTGCCAGTTCACTCTTGTGTCTGTCCAGCACGAGCATGATCTAAAGAGCCTTTGTCGGGGAAAGGTTTCAGCTCGATGGTCAACTTATGATCTGGATAGTGACCGTAGGTCTTTGTTGCGCATATTCTGGTAGCCTCAATAACCTGTTCAATAGAAAAGGGATAACCATCCGGAATGCTTGCTTTGGAAGCATCGACAACCATCTTGTAGCCCTTGTGCTCGGAAGCTTCCGAGTAAGTTATCTGCAATCCATAAAGAGTAATCAAGTTGACGTTCTGTGTCTTGGTCCAAGACGAGTCGTGGTGTGGAACATATTCTGATGTGAGCATAGAAAGTCTTGCCTCTGGAGCCGCATAAGATGTCGCGAAGGGGACCTTCGTAATTAAGATTTTAGCATCTGTATCTGCGTGAAAATATACAGGAAGATAAACCGAAGTCAGTCTTAGAGCTGAAGCGGACAAGGCTGCACAGCTGAGCAGAAAAAAGAGGAGCATGCGCATTTTCATAGCAACGTTTGAGATTAGGTGACTAATCCCGCAGGATATGGGACTGTGTCTTGCGCTCATTTCTGCTACATCAAAGCCCAAGAGTCACCGTAAATTTTCCACGTGCAATCGGTGTGTCCTGCATGCGTGGCCTTCTCCGTTTTGGGTGCCCAGGATGAGTGCGTGATCTGAAGAGAATTCTAGTCCCCGCGGCTTACGTCACTTTGTGAACGATCGAACTTGAATCCTTTTTTCTGAGGCAAGCTGACCCTGAGTTCCGAAATCGTGACCTAAATTTTCCGAAGGGGTAAAAAATTCGAAAAGTTGAAACCGGTTCTCTCTTTTTTCGGAATGAATGTTGGAAACAAGTGACTTCCTACGTTTATGAAAAAAATCATTCTTCTTACTTTGACTCTAGCAGCTTCTCCTAGTGGAGCTACGACTATCTTTACCGAATTTAACACTCAAGATGGTTTTGTGACGGGGTTTCTCGGACCTTCGATCTTATCTGATTCCTCTGGGATGCCAGCGGTCGTCTTTGGTGGGGGGCAGCAACAGCAAGGGTTTTTCGGCCCTGCGTATAATCAGGGGCCAGCGGCTTACATTTTTAATAATGGCGGATTTAATGGGATTCTTTCAACCGGAGATACTGGGCTCATTGGTATTCTTGGCAATGGCGCCACTCAGGTCTCTTTCCACGCCGCAGATCTTGGGAACGGTCCCGCGACTTCCTTTACGGCAATCGGAACGGACGGCTCGGTATTAGGCACTGCGCTCACTCAGGTGGATACTTTGGGGGGAGATGATCCTGCTGAGGTGATTGAGTTCTTTGCTTCTGGCTCGATTAACATTGCGGCCATCGAGGTGAACCTTCCAGGGCCTGCGTCTAATCCGCCTTATGCGGCTAGCATTGATAGCTTTTCTGCTACTCTTGCGGTCCCAGAGCCTTCCAGTGTTCTCCTGACGGCGCTTGGGCTGATGGCCGTTGCAAGCCGCCGGAGAAGGTAGAAAGCATTAGGTGAACAATGGCTTCATATGGCGCTCGAGAAGATTGCCCGTGACGCATTGAGCAATGACGGCGTCATTGGCTTTGAGAGCGTCGAGGTAGGTGTCACCCATCTGAGCGGCGATCTTGAAGCCGACGTGGAGGAGCTGACGGACGTTGGGGTTGTAGCCGGGGTTACTCTGATCGTGAGTGAGGGCGCTGACGTATTGTTCGCTGGTCCAGTTGTTGACTTCTTCCGCGCTGGGGAGCTGGGAGTGGTCGATGTCGATGACGGTGGCGTAGGGCTCGCAGAGAGCTTCTTTTTTCTCAAGGGCTTTGGTGTAAATTTCTTTTGCCAAGTTGAGGGCTTTGCCTCCGGCGGTCGCGAGGCCGATGACTTCTTCGAGCCAGTTGGTCCCTGCGGTTTTAATGTGAAGACCAGCACCGGTGCGCGCGATGGCTTTTTTGATCGGTTCGTAAATTGAAAATTTATCAGAGCCGGAGTGTACGGAAAGCTTCAGAGTTTGAGGAAGGTGGTAGGCTTTTACGGCATGCGCGATGACGGCGAGGTCATCATTGAATTCTTGTTCAAATTGCGCGACGTCTCCGACGTAATCGACGCCTTTATTAAAACGGCCGGTGAATTTTGGAGCGATGGTCTGAATGGGAATGCCTTGGTCGGCGATGGCGGCGAGGATGATGAGCATTTCCGGCGGAGTCTGAGGGGCGTCGGTTTCATCCATGGAGACTTCTGTGACGAAGTCATCAACGCCACCCTTTCCCGCCAGGATGTGGTTGTAGATGGCTTTTGCTTTTTGGGTGGCTTTGAGAAATTGTTTGGCGGTTTTTTCGACGAGTTCTTTCGAGATTTCGAGTGGAGTGGCGATCCCCTCGATGCTGATGCTACCGATGAGTTCGGGATGGTTCTCGATGAAGGCGGCAATGTCTTCTGGGGCGGCGGCTTCGCCGATATCGTCAGCAACATCAAGGGTGAAGAAGTTGCATGGGGCGATGAAGCGGTCGACGGTGCTGAGGTTGATGTGATCGGCATCAAGAAGGTATTCACCTTCCCAGCCGAGGTCGGCGACGGCTTGGTCGGCGGCGTCGCGGGTGCTTTGAGGTTCGGAGCCGATGATGCTATGCTCGCGGTTGGATTTATTCCAGGTCGGGCAGATCTCGACGCCGAGTTCTTTGGCGGCGATGAAGGCTTGGAGTTGAGCGTGAGCGCCGTGGGCGAAGCGGTCACCGACGCCGAAGGTGAATTTAGGGCAGGTTTTCATAGGAGATGATGTTTGAGCGATGAGTTAGTTGGGTGAGTCGTTCACGGTAATGACGGCTTTGATAGCGCCAGTTTTGGGGTCGCAAAATTTTGCAAATTCGGTGGGGACTTCATCAAGATTGAGTCGGTGTGTGATCCAGTTCTGGAGATTAATTTTACCATCTTTGATGATCTGGATGATTTCTGGGAAGTCTTTTGGGTGGGCATTTCGGCTGGCCATGACGGAGAGTTCACGGCGATGGAAGAAGGGGGCTTGGGGGAACTGGATGTCTTGCGCGGTGATGCCAACGTAGACGACCCGGCCTCCGACGGCCGCAAATTCAAAGCATCCGACCATGGAGCCAGCGTGACCGGTGGCATCAATGATGACATCGGCGAAGGCTCCTTGGGTGATGGTTTCGATTTCTGCGAGATGAGAGCCGTCTGGCTTGGCTTGAATGGCGTGTTCGATGCCGAGTTTTTCTTGGCAGAAATCGAGACGATTTTGAGCAAAGTCTACGACGATCACGGTGAGGTCCATGAGTTTGAGGAACTCCAGGGCGGCGAGTCCGATGGGGCCGGCTCCGATGACGATGGCGGTTTCTCCAGCTTGGGGGTTGCCGCGTTTCACGGCGTGGTATCCGATGGCGAGGGTTTCTACGAGGGCGAGTTCATCATAGGAGAGCTCGTTACCCGGGTGTAGTTTGTGCGCGGGGACGAGCCAGTCCGACTGGCGTAGTCCACCGTTTTGATGAACGCCAATGACGGAGACCTTGGGGCAGGCGTTCGAGTGTCCACGCTGGGAGGCGACGGTTTCAGGATCGTTGAGGTAGGGCTCGAGTGAGCATTTATCACCGGCTTTTACTTCGGTGACATTTTCGCCGACGGCGATGACCTCTAGCCCGAGTTCATGACCGGGAGTACGGGGAAATTGGAAAAAGGGAAATTTCCCCATAAAGGCTGAGGTGTCCGTTCCGCAGATCCCCATGCGGTGCGTGCGGACGAGTGCTTGGCCGGGACCGGGAGCGGGGTCAGAGGGGAGGTCGATGATTTCTGCGGTATCTTTGGCCGTGAATGCGATGGCGTTCATGATGGTGGGAACAGTTTAGTCGTTATTCTGAGAAAGACCGGAGACCCATGTCTGGTTTTGGATGGGTGCGAGAATTTCCTGAACTTCCGAGAGAAGCTCTTCATCGATTGGGCTGTCTAGGAAGCTGGCATTTTGTTTGATCCGTTCTGGATTTGCCGAGCTGAAGAGGGTGGTGGGAATCTGCTCGTGGGCGCAGGAGAATTGCATCGCGAGCTTTGAGATATCGGCTCCTTTGGCTTGGCAGTGGGCGACTGCTTTGGCACAGGCTTCTTGTATTTCTTTGGGAGCTGGATGCCAATCAGGAGCGCCTCGATCTGTGAGAAGGCCCATTCCGGTGGGTGAGGCGTTGACGATATCGACTTGGTGTTCGTTGAGAAAAGGGAGGAGGTCGGTCAGTCCGGTGTCATTGATGCTGTAGCGGCAGTAGCTCAGGATGATATCGACCATTTCAGGGGCTTCGCTAATGACGCGTTTGAAGATCTGGAGGGGGAGACCTGAAATTCCGATATGGCGGGTTTTGCCAGCTTCTTTGATTTTTTGCAGTGCCGGGAGGGTTTCTTCCCAGATTTGCGAGAGTTCGACGAACTCGATATCGTGGCAGAAGAGAAAATCGACATGGTCGACTTGCAGGCGTTGAAGTGATTCGTCGATGGATTTCGTGACCCGAGCTGCGGAAAAATCGAACGCATCATTCTCGTAGCGGCCGCACTTGGTGGAGAGGAGGTAGTCGTCCCGCGAGATGTCTTTGAGCGCGGTGCCAAGGACGCTTTCGGCGCGAGTGACGCCGTAGTAGGGAGAGACGTCGATGTAGTTAAAGCCTTGGTCAATGGCAGTGAAGACGGCCTGCTTAGAGCGAGAGTCGTCTGTTTCGTAAAACACTCCCCCGAGCGAGGAGGCTCCGAAAGAGAGGGTAGAGACTTTGTGACCAGTATGTGGCAAGATCCGATAGTCCATCAGCGCGAAAATGCACAGTCTGAAAGTGTCTGCAAGAAACGAACGTGATTAATTTATAAAATCAGCCCTCAGAGAAGAGTAGGAGGATGGATTAAATTCTCTCGTTTTGCGGTGTTCCTTAGTTTTCAGACCGATTCGAGAATCAAATTTCCGTAGGCGGTCGGATCTCCGGTGCGAATGAGTCCGATGGCCTCCGGGACTTTTTTCTTAAAGTCGAGATGTGGAAGACGGGAAATTTGGAGGTCGGGATAGTGAGTTTTGAAGCCATTGAACGATGCTTCGTATTGTTGAATCACCTCATCAGAGTTATTGTTAAGGAATTCTTCTGCTTGCCAGATGTGACCGACCTTGAAGTTGGGCTGGAGGAGTTTGAGGAGGTCAGTAATCAGGGGGATGCCGGGGGTGAGCGAGATGTCGATGACTTCAATCTCAGTCCAGTAGGGAAAGGCCCAGTCTGCAATCACGAGGGTGTTCGTATGGCGGATGCGGGAGAGCAGATGGTTGATTTGGGGATTGAGGATTCCTTCCTGCAGCATGATGGGGAAAAATTTGTCAGGATGATTTTTTTAGGGAAGGAGAATTTTTGACGGGAGTGTACGGGGAGAATTGTTTACTGAATGCTCATGCGATTTGCGGTGCTCGGTAGTGGAAGTGGGGGAAATGCGACCGTGATTGAGTGCGAGGGGAAGTATCTCTTGATCGATGCTGGGTTGAGCGCGAAGCAGTTGGGGCTGAGGCTGGAGGCATTGGGGGTGAACCCGGGGAAGCTGACAGGTATTTTTCTCACTCATGAGCATGGAGATCATGTGAGGGGATTAGATGTGTTTTTACGCAAGTGGCAGGTTCCAGTCGTCGCCAGTCTCATGACGGGGCGGGTGGTTCAGGAGAAGATGAAAAGTCAGGCTGAGTGGATCGCGTTTGAAGGAGGACAAAGTTTCACCTGGAAGGGCTTTGAGGTGAAAACATTTGCACTCCCTCATGATGCGGTAGAGCCGGTGGGATATGTGATTTCCAAGGGAGATCGGAGCGTGGGAATCGCGACTGACCTCGGGCATGTGGATGCTGCAGTGCTACGCACTTTGATGGGCGTTGAAGGCTTAGTGCTAGAGGCGAATTATGAATGGCGCATGCTGGAGGCGGATACGAAACGGCCTTTTGGCACGAAGCAGCGTATTTCATCCCAGCATGGTCATCTTTCGAACGAGCAGGCCGCAGACCTCGTGGTCGAGCTGATCCCGGCTGGGTTGAAGCGAGTGGTCTTAGGGCATCTGAGCAGTGACTGCAATTGTCCTCAGGTCGCAGAAAAAGCGGTGCGAGATAAGGTGGGCGAGAGCTCGCTAGAGCTGTGCTGTGCTCCGCAGGATGTCGCGACACCTTGGCAGAACCTTGAGCCAGAAGTGGATCTTAGTTTTTACGGAGAACTGTTTAGCTCCTCCCAGTAAGAGGAGTGAATCACGGGCAAGAAAAAACCTTGGCGAAGAGCTGTCTGTCAGGGCTCCGCCAAGGTTACAAAGATGAGTGGAAAATCTTATTTTTTTTCAGCTTCTTTGGGCGCTTCTTCAGTTTTTTCCTTTGGTGCTTTCTTGGATTCGGCCGCTCTTTTTTTCATTTCGGCTAAGCGAGGTTTGAACCCGGTGGCGAATTTTCCAAGCTCGGTTTCCGCGTCGGCTTCAATGATCTGACTGAGAATTTTTTCGGAATCTTCAAAGCGTCCACTTCTCAGGAGAGGGTCCATTTTCATTGCGAGCACTTCCTGAAGGCTTTCCCCAGTGAGCTTGTTGGTTTCGATGAACTTGTCCGCAATTTTCAATGCTTCTTCCATTTTTCCGCCATACAGAGCTTCTGTATATGATTGCTCCATCTTTTGTTTGGCGACTACGGTGGCGTATCCGGTTTTGTTCTCTGGATCGAGCTTGATGATCTCAGCGACGGTGTCGGGGTAGAAATTTTGGTGTAAATTGACTGGGATACCAGAAAGTCCCTTATGGAGGGTTTCTGCTTTCTCTAAGCCTTCCAATCCCTTAGCGGCGGCGAATTGATCATCGCGCTGCACTCGCTGCTGGCGCATTTTCTCAAGATTCGCAAGATAGGGAGTTGGTCCGCCCTGCGCGTAGCCGGTGCTGGCAAATGGTCGGCCCTGATCGTCGAGGATGAGAATCGTGGGGAATCCTTTGATGGCAAAACGTTGCTGAAGCTCCTTGTTTTGTTTTTGGAGTTCTTCAGATTGTTTGGATTTGTCATTCGGGTAGTCGAGTTCCAAGAGGACATATTTGTCCGCGACTCCTTTGGTAAATTCTTCTTTATCAAAAACTTCCTCCTTCAGTTTGATGCACCAGTGGCACCAGTCCGAGCCTGTGAAATCTACGAGGATATCTTTCTTTTCTTCAGCCGCTTTCTTTTTTGCGGCTTCGAAATCTGTCATCCACTTGCCATGAGCGGTCAAGGAAAGAGAGGTGAAAGCGATTGTGAGGCTTGCAATAATGGAATTGGTTTTCATTTTTTAGGTTGTAAGAGAGTAAGTTCGTTCGGCGAAGGCGATTGTCGAGTGATTTTCTCAGAATGAGAGCGTATCATCAGAGATTTTTTGTGTGGAAGATTTTTGGAGCATATCGACCGTAGATCTTCTGAAACATTAAGAACGCAGGCACAGATACCTCCTGCCCCCAGCCAATCTTTCGGTCAATTTTAGAAACTGGGAGCGCTACCACAGCGAGACGTATTTCCTCTCCCGAGGGCATCCGTGAGATGGTCTCAGGAGAGCATAAAAAAGCCCCACTCTTATAAGAGCGGAGCAATTCAGAGGAAGATGGGAAAAACCAGCTTAAGCTCGCCCAGTATAGCTCGCGTCAGCCGTGCTGATTTTGAGAATATCGCCTTCCTTCACGAAAAGCGGGACTTGCACCACTAGGCCAGTTTCGAGGGTTGCTGGTTTGGTGGGATTATTCGCGGTGTCTCCTTTAATTCCTTCAGATGACTCGGTGACCTTGAGCTCAACACTCGAAGGCAGATCAAGAGAAACCGGATTATCTTCGATGAAAAGAATCTCAACCTCCTGTCCTTCCTTAAGATAGTTCTTTGCGTCTCCGACGAATTCCTCAGCGAGACCGATGGTATCGTAAGTCTGCGTATCCATGAAGTGATACGTGCCCGGCTCGGAGTAGGAGTATTCAAGTTTTTGGCGATCAGTTTCGACAATGTCGACTTTCTCACTTGAAGAAAAGCGGATGGTCTTGGTCTTGCCGGTATTAAAAGAGCGAATGGTTGCCGCGATGAGGGCGTTTCCCTTACCAGGGGTGCGATGCTCTAGGCCGAGCACGACTCCGCGTTCACCTTCATATTTGATACACTGTCCGCGTTTGAGATTAGTTGCAACGATGGCCATGATGCACAGGGAGTAGGGAAGGGGAGGCGTCAGGTCAAGCGAGGGATGATCTGCTTTTTCATAAAATTTGACCCTTCAGGCGAAGACTGCCCCCTTCTCTGGCTTAACGAGCAGCTCGCTCAGGAGATTTTTTTTCACGTAGAGTTGACAAGTGGCTCGCTCCAGCTAGTCTTCGCGCCCCTTCCCAGACGGGCAGGAATTTTTAACCAATTTTACCAACCTTTTTACTTTTTTTTAGGCCATGAAGATGACTTACCAGCCCTCCAAGCGCACTCGTAAGAAACAGCACGGTTTCCGTGCACGCATGGCTACCAAGGCAGGCCGCGGAATTCTCAAAAACCGCCGTCGCAAAGGTCGCAAGCGCCTTCTCCCGAAAGGTGCCGAGCTACACTTCAAGCGCCACACGGTGCAGAACAACACCAAATAATCCGGTTGGCCTGATTTTGGGCCTTCCACTTGGAAAAAATAACGTTCTCCTTATCGATGGAGCTATCACGTCAGCGGCGTTTGCGCCAATGGGCGGAGTTCCATCTTGTGCGAACAGTCGGCCAGTCGGCCGCTGGGAAATACCTTGTGATTGGCTCTTATACGAATGATGACCTTGCTGGAGAGCGAAAATTCGGCTTCGTCACTTCGAAAAAGGCAGCCAAGAAAGCCGTGACTCGGAATATCCTCCGGCGTCGGCTTCGCCAAATCGTGCGACAACATGGTGACTCCCTGATTGAGAATCAAATGATTGTCAGCATCGCGCGCTGGAAGGCGAAGGATGCGACATACTCAGAACTAGAGAATGATTGGCTCAAAATCGTGAAGCGCCTCAAAATCTGGAAGGAGGAAGCATGAAGTGGCTCATTCGCCTGATCATCCGGATGTATCAGATCTTGATTCGCCCGGTTCTCCATTCTCTGGCAGGACCTTATTCAGGATGCCGATATTCTCCTAGCTGCTCGCACTATTTTCTGGAGGCCGTAGACGCCCATGGCGCTCTCAAAGGGAGCTGGTTTGGGATTTGTCGGATTTTACGCTGTCATCCTTGGGGTGGCTGCGGTTATGACCCCGTCCCACCGAAAGCGGGTAAAAGCTCACCCACTCCTCATACCTAAAAAAAGATCATGGATCGTAAAGCATGGATCGTCGTTACCACCTGTAGTATTTTGCTCATTCTGAATCTCTGGATCAGTGGGAAAAATAATGCCGAATATCAAAAAGCGCAGGCCGAGAAAGCCAAGCAAGAAGCTGCTGCTAAGCAAACCCCCGGACTAGATGCTTCCCCGCAATCTGGGAATGGCGCCGATCCCGATGCTTCAGATGCTCCTTCAGAGAAAGACAAAGGCACTGAGGAAAGCACAAACATCGAGACCAGTAAGGCCGTATTTAATCTCTCAAACATCAGCGGAGGGATCGCTTATACTGAATTTAAAGAAGAACTCTCCGTTTATGATCCGGAGCTGAATGTCAGAATGAACGATCAAGGTCTTCACCGCATCGGTGCTTTGACCACTCTCTCTGGAGAGACCTTAGATGAATTTTATTACGATCTGAATGAATCGACTGAGAATTCCGCGACCTACTTCGGTGGCACGAGAAACGGTCTCGATGTCCTTAAAATTTGGTCCAAAGCCCCCCTGGATGAGAAAGGGGCGGACTATCGGCTACGCCTCACGCTCAAGGTTAAGAATTCGACTCAAGGCGCAATCTCACTAGGCCAAATGGCTCTCGCGACTGGATCCTCAGCACCGCTCTACGAAGATGAGCGCTCAAATTACCAGAACTTCTTCTGGCAGGAAGCCGGAGAGTATGACTCCGAGGACGCCTCATACTTTAAGGATGGCTTCTTTAGTAAAGCAAAGACGGAGTACCGAGAAGCAAAGCCTGAAGGAATTGATTTTTCTGGAGTGGAAAACCAATTTTTCGCGACCATCATTGACCCTGCTGAGAGCTACATCGCGACCATGCGATCTGTTCCTAAGCTGGTCGAGTTACCAGCCTCACGAGGAAACTTCAGAACTCAAGTCATCAACACATACTTGACCCTGCCGGATGAAATCCTCGAACCGGGTAAAAGCCGGGAAATGATTTTCGATGTTTTTGTGGGTCCAAAAGAAAATGCCCTTCTCCGCTCCCTCGAAGGAGGAAAAGGCGAAGTCATGAACTATGGCATCTGGCCGTTTAGCCTCATTAGCCGAATGCTCAATACCACCCTGAATTTTTTAGCGAAAACCTTTGGCACCCCTGGAAATAACTGGGCTTGGGGTTGGGCTGTGGTTGCCCTTACCATCATTATTCGTGCGCTCATGTGGCCCCTTCACGCCAAATCGACTCGCACCATGAAGCGGATGTCTCAACTTCAGCCTAAGATGGCCGCCCTGAAAGAGAAGTATCCTGATAATCCGAATAAAATGAATCAGGAGATGATGAAGCTCTACAAAGAGTTTGGAGTCAATCCCATGGGTGGATGCGTCCCCATGCTGTTTCAGATTCCTGTATTCTTTGGATTTTTCACCATGCTCCAATATGCGGTTGAACTTCGCAATCAGCCCTTTTTGGGATGGGTGAAGGATCTCTCGCAGCCAGATACCGTTGCGCACATTGCTGGTCTTCCAATCAATGTCCTCCCGATTTTAATGGCCATCACGATGGTGCTCCAAATGCGCATGACCCCTCAAACGGGAGATAAAATGCAGCGCCGCATTTTCATGTTCATGCCGGTGATCTTTTTCTTCTTCTGTTACAACTTTGCCTCCGCACTTGCACTCTACTGGACAACCCAAAACATCTTCTCCATCGGGCAAACCTGGCTCATGCAAAAAATGCCAGAACCTACCCTGAAAAAGAACAAGAAGGCTGGCAAAAAGAGCTGGATGCAGAAACTCGCCGAAAAGGCAGAAGAAGCACAAAAGATGCAAAAACAAGGGAAACGTCCGCAATCTCAAGCATCGCAAGAACAAAAATCGAAGAAGCCGCGCGGTCCTAGAACAGGGGGGTGATATCATCGCGGCCGCCGCGAATACCTCAAACCCCGAACATACCATCACCTCTCGCTACGAGAGCATCGGTCGCCTGAATTCAGTCACCAATACCTGAGAAATGAAACTGACAACATCCTCATTTCCAGCTATCACTATCGTGTGAATGACATTCGTCAGCGCACCAATTTGAGCACCGCAGACACCGCCTTCGGCATCGCTTCGAACTATCACGACGAGGGAAATGCCATCGCCTACCCTCTGCTCGAAGACCAGAGCACCAATGCTACCTTAGTCTGGGACCGCGAAAACCGCCTCATCAGACCAAACAACGGCGGCGTCATCGAATATCGCTATGACTCCCTCAGCCGTCGCCTCACCAAAGCCACCGCCGCGCAATTCTTCACCCACCTCTACGATGGTTGGAACTGCCTTGCGGAGCATCAAGAAAACGTTCTCCAGCACACCTACACTTGGGGCAAAGACCTCAGTGGCAGCATGCAAGGAACCGGAGGAGTCGGCGGTCTGCTATCCCAGCGTGATGAATTTGCTGCGGGAGACCCAGCTTACTACCCCACCTATGATGGGAACGGCAACGTCAGTGAATCCCTTGATAGCGATAGAGATGTCACCGCGCATTTCGAATATGATGCCTTTGGGAATATCACCGAGAGTAGCGGCGCCATCGAGTGCTTTGACATCCGCTTCAGCACGAAAAAACGTGATGCGGAAACCGGCCTCTACTACTACGGCTATCGCTACTACGATCCGGTGACGGGGAGATGGCCAAGCAGAGATCCGATCGAGGAAAGTGGGGGCAGCAATTTGTATAATTTTGGTCCGAATAGCCCGATTAATGGATGTGACGTTTTAGGCAATTGGTGGCATTTTTTATTGAATATACTTAAGAGTCCAAATTTTTGGAAAGAGTCTATTAACGCTGTCGGTGCAGGTGTTGCGGGAAACGCAGCATATGATGCTCTGGCGGAGGAAGATGATCCTAATTCCAATACGCCCACTATAATTCCACCTGCTTCTCCTCCTAAATTTGATCCTAGTGGCAATTGCTCGCCTGGACAGGGACCCATTAAACACAAGATTATTCTTCCTTGTGAGCGCTCGTGTTCGTGTAAACTAGGAGGTAAACTGGGGTGTGCGTCAGGCCATAAAGGTGAAGGATTTGGGTATCTGAGTTTAAATTGTGAACTAAATTCTTCAGGCCGCTATAGGTGGATTGCGGTTCAACCGGCATATCTAAAAAATCGCAGTGAATGTAGTGCCGTAGAGTGTGGTGAAGCCCCAGGAGATAGCGAAGATTGCTATGAAGTGTTTGTGATTTGGGATGATGAATTTGATGTTAACAGTGATTGTGATATTAGACCAGAAAGAAAAAAGTATGATTGGAAATAGTTTTGTGTTAATACTAACTCTGTTTAGTTTATCTATAGTTGAATTAAAGTCTAGTGATTTTTCTAGGCCCCGTCTTAATAATGGCATTTTTGTGGGTGCCCCAGATGATTGGCGGTGGTGTAGAGACGGCATCCATATTTCACATATTAAATTATTGAAAGGTGAACCTGATTTTAAGGGGCCTAGGATTAACATAGAAGGATCACTATATACAATCGGGTATAATAATGAGATTTTAAATACATGCCATAAATTGAGTTTTGATAAAAATGGTTATCTTAGATTTTCTTCATGGTATGATGGTTTAAAAATTGATAATACAATACCAAAACCTATCACTAAAATAAAATCAGGGCTGAGAGTGGCTTGGCCGAGGAAGGTTCCAATTAGTTGGTTGGGTGAATCAAAAATTGGATATATGATAAATGTTCAAATTTTACATGAGGGAAAAGGTTGGAGCGATCAACTGAATTATTACACTAAAAATAATATAATTATTCATAATCACACTGGTGCAAACAAAGGAAGGTGGAAGGTCAGGTCTCTTTCTGAAAAAGGCGCAAGTCCTTGGTCTGAGTATGTCACTTTTACATGCAGCATTTAATTGTCTGCATTTTTATGCCAGGCATGAATGGCGCGAGCTTAAGCGGCTTTTCGTCGTTTCCGGTAGGCACTGGTTCGGGTGTCTTTTTCCTGAAAAAGGTGACGGGGCTTTGTGAGAAGCGGGTAGCTCTTGGGCCTTCGTTTGATGGCTCGGGGCT
>CALGLJ010000112.1 GCA_937930235.1 uncultured Verrucomicrobiales bacterium
CTCAGCAGCAACAGCTTGGACCTGTTTCTCTCGCCCAACTTCAGCAACTTACCGCGAGCGGGCAAGTTCAAGCGACCCAACTCGTCTGGACTGAAGGAATGGCCAACTGGCTTCCCGCAAGTCAAATCCCCAATCTCTTCCAACAAGCAGCCACTCCTGCAGCGGGCGCTACAGGCGCAGGAGCAGTAACAAGCCCATACGCGGCTCCCGGAACTCAGGTCGCACCTCAAGGAGGTGGCGCAGGAGCTTACCCTGCTCCCTTTGTCAAAAAGACCTCCCTCATGATCTACTTGGGAGCTTTTATTCTCTCATTTATCGTGATCGGTATTACTTTTGGCCCCCTTGCCGTATCATCTCCTAGCCCTCCCGATTATTCCGAGGAAATGAGCCGCATCGCCCAAGCTGAAACTCAAGAAGAAATGGTAGCAGCTCGTGAAGCCTTAGATAAGAAGGAGGCTGAATTTTCAGATGAGATCAAAGGCACCTCCGGACTTTTCGTTGGTTTTGCCTTACTTGGAGTCCTTGTCGCCCTCGCTTTAGCAATCTTCGCAATCGTCTACGGTTACATTATCATTTACCGTGCATGGCATGTCCTTCAACCCGGTGCCCCTCGCACGACACCAGGCAAAGCTGTCGGCTTCATGTTCATTCCAATTTTCAACATCTATTGGATGTTCCAGGCCTATGTCGGATGGGTCACTGACTGGAATCGCATTCGTAGCTCTTACGCCGATTTACAAGCCGCTCCGGCAGCATCAAGCGGCATCTTTCTTGGCGGCATTATCTGCATGCTTACCGGTATTCTTGCCCCTGTCGGTATGATTCTTATGATCATCGGCCTCAAGCAAATGTGCGATACAATCAACTTCTTCGCTCAAAGGCAGTCTCTCGGCACAGTGAGAACCACCGGAACTCTCCCTCAACTTAGATGAGTAATCCTTAAGCCCAGTTCCTTGTCTTTCGAAGCCTCTGCGCCTATGCCAGAGGCCTCTTTTTGGTACTCCTTACCAGGCACACAAAAAATGCCCCGGAATAATTTCCGAGGCATCACAAAATCATTGAGAGTCACATCCGTGCGAAGAAAAATCTCACTTTTGAGAGATTCTCGATCTGCCGCTCAGGAGTGGAGTGAGTGATTTACTCCTCTTCTTCCGCCGCACCGGTATCCTCGGCTTTGACTTCAGGATCTTTGGGCTTAGCCGCAGCTTTTTTGGTAGCTTTCTTGGCGACTTTCTTAGCCGCAGCCTTTTTCGCTACTTTTTTTGCCGCCTTTTTCGCAGGTGCTTTTTCTTTCTCCGGCTTAGGAGAAGATTTTTTCGCGGCGGCATTTGCGCGTAATTGAGTTTGTTTCCGCTTGAGATAATCCTTTCTCCGGCGGCGTTTGATTCGTGTTTTGAGATTCTGGCCCATAATTCTGGTGAGGGGTTGTTATTCTCCCAATCTCTGCGGATCAAGCGGAAAAGCGCTCCATGTCTTGATCTTCTCTCTCGACTAGCCTTCTCTCTCTGCCATGGCAGGGGTGATTATCAAACCACGTTCGCGTATTTTCCACGGTCACGACTGGGTCTATTCGTCTGAAATCCAGAAAACTTACGGAAATCCGGAGCCTGGCGATGTGATTTCATTAAAAGATTTTAAAGACCGCCCCTTGGGGACGGCGATTTATAATCCAAACTCGCAAATCGTGGCGCGCAGGATCTCTCGCAGAAAGCAAAAGCTTGATGAAGAATTTTTTACCCGTCGGATCTCACAAGCGATCGCGCTGCGGGGTGATGACGCGCTCGCTCGTCTCGTCTGGAGTGAATCTGATGGAGTCCCCGGGCTCATTGTCGATCGCTACCATGAACACCTCGTCATGCAGACGACAACGATGGCGATGGATCTCAATAAGGAACTCATCGCGAAAGTTCTGCAAGAGATCCTCTCTCCTCAATCGATCATTTTACGAAATGATTCCCCCATGCGGAAAGCCGAAGGGTTAGAGCCAGAAATCCGTATGATGACGGGGAAGCAACCCGCTCCTTTCACGGTGACGCATCAAGGAATCACTTATGAGATCGACCCTGCAAACGGTCAAAAAACAGGCCTCTACCTCGATATCATGGATGCCTACGCCAAGGTCGCTCGTCATGCGAAGGGGAAAAAAGTGCTCGATGTCTTTTGTAATCAAGGAGGCTTTGGGCTGAACTGTGCCAAAGAAGGCGCAGAGTCAGTCCTCTCCATCGATATCTCGGAAGATGCCATCGAAGCGGTGAAACGAAATGCAGCGCTTTCTGATCTCACCATCGAGGCTCAGGCAGAGAATGCGTTCACCTTTCTCCGTCATCACGAGGAGACTTACGACCTCATCATTCTGGACCCTCCTTCATTTACCCGAAATAAGAAAACGCTCAATGATGCCATGCGCGGTTACAAAGAAATTCACCTACGAGCCCTCCGACTGCTCAATCATAATGGCATTCTAGCGACCTTCTGCTGCTCTCATCATGCAACGCGCGAGATCTTCCTCTCCAGCGTGCGCGATGCGGCGGTCGATGCTCGTAAGACCTTACGCCAACTTGAGTCCCACTCTCAGCGGCTCGATCACCCCATCATTGCCACTCTTCCGGAAACTGAATATCTCAAAGGCTTCACCTTTCAACTCGCACCCAATCGGTAATGTCACGCCACTTTTTTAGCATCTTATTGGTCCTCATCCTCCTCGGTGGAGGCGTCTACTTTTGGTGGAACCGGCAACCAACTCAGCAGATTGGACGACAGGTAGACCATCTCTTGGAGGCGATCAGTTATCAAAAACTCTCCCTCAAAAAAACGGAGAACCGCCATCAGGCTCTCCGCAAAATCTTTCCCGAAGAAGTCTCATTTACCGGGAAAAGCTACTTTCCAAATCAAAGGCTCTCGCTCGCGGAGATTCTTTCGCGGATGGACGAATTTCATGGCATGATCACATTGTGTGAATTGACGGAAAAGGAACGACTCATTTCGCTCATCGATGATTCCGCCGTGGTCACCCTGAACCTCAAAGTCAAAGTCGCCAGTGGCCCAAATTTCAAACAAACTCAGCTTTGGAAAGTGACCCTACATTTCGAAAAACTCGATCAGGGCTGGAAAATTGTGCGCATGGAGGGCGAACCAAAAGAACCATCAGCGTAGCCGACAAGCAGCAAGGCGTGAGTGTAAATCCGCTACCGAGTTCTCTCCAAAGCGATCTCGCAAACTCTGCTCTACCATTTTATTCCCCTCGATATCATCGAGAGAATTTGGATCAAGAAGGCGGCGCCCCACTTCAAAACGCACCTCAAATACGGATGGCTTTTGCTCAAAAAGTTGTGAAATTTTTGACAAGCTATAACGGTCCAGAACTTGCACAAAAACGGTAGAGAACACATCCCGAAAGAGCTTCTCGCTCGATTCGATCAGAAGGCCATAGGAACGTGGGCGATACTTCGGTTGTAAGGCGCTATCTTCATCGAGACCATGCTCCTCATGAATTGCAGTCATTTCGCGATAAAGGCGAGCCAGTTTGCCTTTGCGTGTGGCCGCAGAACAAGCCATCTCCGCGATTTGCTGCGCTGGTAATGACGCTGCCACCAAAGATAAATCTTCATGCAACCAGCCATTTTTCCAAATTTTGGCTCCTTCCAGCATCCTCTTGTGAAACGATGCCGCGATGTCCTCCACATTGAGCTCAAAATCCATGTCTCCCATCACCAAGTCCGAATAACGAGGGAGTAAAAAGTGATGTAAGCGCTTTCCATAACGAACAAGCTCTTGGTCAATCAGACTCTGAGGCTTGCTGAAAAAAGAGGCCAGAATCAAGTCGTATAACCCCTTTGATTCTTTTGAGCTTGTTTGGAAGTCTACCACAATAATTCGGCTCTTCATACAAGGCTTTGGCGACTGAATCAACCTATCTTTTGATCGATAATCACCAGCCCACTTACGGAAAGCCCAAAGCAAAAAAACGGAAATCAATAAATTACTGAAAATGAACGAGGCATAATGGAGAGAATGCTAAAAACACTCTCTGCACTCCTCACACAGAACGTGGAAGTTTTGCTAATTCTTCTTTCGAAATGGATTCGGTCACGATTTTAAAAGGTGTCTGAATAGAGGTTGGCTTGACCGAAACAGGTTGAGCAGGAGTGGCGGCCGTTTTAACCGGCTCTGGACTCGGACTCACGGAAGCAGGTTTCACCACCGGAAGAACGGGTTGAGCGCCCCCAGCTTCAGTTTTAGGAGTAACGGGAGGGAGAGAAACATTTGAAACCGCCTTGGCCTGGGGAGGTGTCGTGGCGACCGCCTTGGGCTTCTCCGGAGAGGCTGAGGAAGAGGAGATGATGCCAGCACCGGCAGCGGTGTCTTGTGCTTTCGATAAATTCTCGCGCGCTTTTTCCAAATTCTGAGCATTTCCTGCCGCTGAGCTTGTCTCTGATTTTTTAACTTCAGCAAACCCCACGAAGTTTTTGCCGTATGCCGCCGCGTCTTTCTCTTTTTGAGACAGTTCTGGCGCAGGCTTCAGGAGACCTTCAGCTGTTTTGCGGAGTTTATCGGCATCGATCCAATCGTGAACGATATTTTCGTCAGACATAATATTGAAGTTGGGTAAGTGGAGATTTAGATTGCGAGTTTACTGCGCACTTCCGTGAGAAGTTCGTCGAAACTCTTTTGCGCATGTGAGCCTTCAGGCATGACTCCTACCGGAAGACCTTTGGCGCTCGCTTTAATGAAAATGTCATCCCTGCGAATTTCAGCTTTGGTGACCATTTCCTCTGGGAGGATTTTTCGTAGGGCCGCTACTGCTTCCTTACTTTCCGAGAGGTGAGGCATGGTCATGGTCATGACGACTCCGAGCACCTTCAGCTTGGGATTATCAGCCCTCATTTTTACAAGAGCATCTAGCAAGGTCGGCACGGAGCGCACTCCGAGAGGCTCCGCTTGTTGAGGCACCAGCACGGCATCAGCTTCTCGCAAGATCATCGCAGTGGTTCCGAACAGTCCGGCTGCAGTATCCACAATGCAGACATCGTAGCCTTCAGAGCCGATCTCATTAAAAAATGCCGTCACGCTCTGCGCCGTCACATCAGGACTCCCCCCAAGCTCATAAGCCTCGGTCTGCCCCGCTGGGACGAGACTAAAAGTTTCCATCCGAGTGGGCACAATCACGTGACGAGCTTGTATCGAAGGCGAGGAGAGGCTGTCATAAAATCCATCGAGAGTGCGAGACTCGCGTGTCAGAGAGAGCCCGACAGAACCTTGAGGATCTGAATCTACAAGCAGAGTTTTCTTACCACTCTTCGCAAGAGCATAAGCGAGGTTGATAGCGACGGTCGTCTTACCGACGCCGCCCTTTTGACTGGTCACAGCGAGTATTATCACGAGGAATTGAAATCGATGAGTTAAGCGGCAGTGAATGCCGACAACAGAAAGAAGCATTTCCGGCCTCGTTTGTCTGGTTATTTTCAAGAAATTTCATAACTTTCACTCTCTCACAGCTAAATCGCCCCACTTCGAAGATGCCCTCTATCCCATTTCTTGCTCTTATATTGTGCTGTTTTCTTATCTCCTCATGCCGAGAGAAGAGTGAAAAGATCAATAAACAAGCCGAACGCATTGCCGCTGATCAATTTTTCAAAACCCTTCCTGAAATTCCGCTTTCCAGCCTTAAAAATGAGATGAATCAAGGGGAGAGCGATCTGCTCCGATCCTTCCAGAACTACGATTTCCCCTGGCAGCACTGGGATGCTGAGATCCTGACAAAAGCCCGCAAGACTCAAAAACCGATCTTTCTCCTCATCACCAACCCCCTCGCTCAAAAATCACTCACTTTCACAAACACCCTCTCAACTGAAGCTCTCTACAAAGACCTCCTCTCTCAGGATTTTGTCTGCGCCCTTGGTGATACCCATGTATCTCCCGAGTTGGGACTCATTGCATTTCAGTTCTGCCAAGCAGCGAATACCCAAATTTCATTCCCCCTGATTCTCTACCTCACGCATGAAGGCTTCCCGATCAGCACCCTCCCAATCGGAAACACCAAACCCGAAAAACTCGAGGCTCAAATCACGAATTACCATGCCATCGTTAAGGACATTTGGAACCTTGATCAAAATTACATCATCAACAACAGTCGGGAGGTCGAAAGTTTGCGACAAAAAACAATTGATCGACACATTCAAGGCCTACCTCTTGATCACCCTTCTGGTATGCTTCCTCGTGAAACTACACGACAAGCACTCTTTCTCGAATCGGCCAGACGCGTCCTCTCTCTTTATAACAAGCATTCAAAAGTCGTCGACAATATCGGAGGCTTGATTCCCTCCAGCGTGATTCATCTTCTCGCTCTCCAAGCCGCTCACCCTGCAACATACCCAGAAATACGGGAACGCTCACAAAGTGCCATTTTAGGCATGCAGGAATCCCTGACAAATGGAGCAATCCATGACGGAGTCGAAGGTGAATTTTTCTATGCTCGGCGAGATAGAGCATGGGCTCTCCCTATTTTTGCCCGCGACTTATCTTCTCAAGCACAGCTGGCGAACGCTTTTTTTGTCGCGGGCACCCTTCTGAACGAACAGGACATGATCCAAAATGCGGAGAACCTTCTCTCTCGTCTCGAAACGCACTGGATTGCGGAAGCCACCCCTCGTTCGTCTCTTTCGGAAGGGAGTGCACTCAATTCAAAGGATGTCTTCCTCTTCGAATATAAAACCCTCCAAACCCTCTTAGGGGCCGAACATTTCCCTATCGCCGAAGCATTCTATCAACTCAAACCTGAAGGAAATATCTCTTCAGAAACCGATTTCGAAAAACAATACCCCAATCTGAACACCCTCGCTCCCACCCGCACTCCAAAACAAATCGCCCAACGGCTCAACCGTCCGGTTGAAAGCATCCGCGCCTCAATTTCTAAAATTCAGAATACCATCGCGAAGATCCGCAATGAGAACGGCAATTTCCACCTTGAATCGACCATCGCGGCCAGCGAATTAGCCCTTGTCGGAATCGCCCAAACCAATCGCTACCGCTCCAGTAAACAAGCGAAAGATTTAGAGAAAGCGACGGCGACGGGAGAACGAATTCTTAAAAACTACACTTCGCAGGGGCGCTCTCTTTTTCGTCTTAAAGAGAAAGTGGCCGCCCGAGGCATCGACTATGCGCACTCGATCAATCTCTTCCTCAATCTGTATCAGGTAACCTTCAACCCAAAATGGCTCCAGACCGCCATCAATCTGACCGATGAAGCCATTTCACGCCTTGACCGCGAAGGATTCCCCCTCCTAGAAGTCGCTCCTAAAGACAGCATTATTGCGACAAAACTCCATCATTCCGAAATGATCTTTTCCGAATCCACCCTTGGGATTTTTGATCTTATTTTTGCTTCACTCGCTACTCTCACGGACCAAGAACGCTACCACACCCAACGCTCTCTCCTCACTAAGAGCTTTAAAGAGAAAATCCAATCCAATCCAGTCTTACACACAGATGCTCTGAGAGGATTTCTCCTGGGAGACGCCCCCCTCCAAATTATTTTAGAAGGTGATCACCAATCTCCTCTCTTTCAGAAAGCCCTCGCGGAACTCAACACGCCTGAAATCATCAATTATACCATCATCCGACCAGCCGAACTCCCCCTTCTGAGCAATAAGGTCGATCTCCCGTCGCTTAAAAGCCAAATTCGCTTCAATTTGGTGCGAAAAAACAACATCCTGGCCCAATCCACGGATCTTTCAAAATTTAAAAAAATCCTAAAAAAATCCCTGGGCAAAAAAGAATGATTGGCTAGCTGGTCCCGATGCGTAGCATCCTGCGCTCATGCAATTATCTGTCTTACGGAATTTTACTTTGTTTCTTCTTTTGGGAACGAGTCTTGCAAGCGCTGACAAGATCACTCTTGCCAGTGGAGAAATAATTGAAGGAACAATCGAAAAGGAAACTTCAGACGAATACGAGATCCGCGTTAAAAAAGGCGGTATTCGGCAGATGAAGACTTTTAAGAAGATTGAGATTAAAAAAATCGAGAAAGAATTGCCCGATCAAAAACCCTTCTCTGAAATACAAAAAAAATACCCCCTTCCTATCCCTGACCTACTTCCGCAAGAGAAATATGAGGATGCTATTCAAACGGACCTCAAACCTTTCATCACAAAATTCCCCAAATCTCGTCACCTTGACGAAGTCAAAAAAATCCTCGCTCAATACACGGAAGAGCTAGAAAAAATCAAAGCGGGGGACAAAAAAATCGAGAACAAATGGATTGCCGCTGCCGAGTGGAATGCAGATGCCATTGAGAATGACGCTCTGCTCGCACTCAAAGAAATGGAGAGACGAGCAAACGCGAAAAGCTTCCGAGGAGCAATGATCCAGTTCGACAAGATCCAAACGCAATACCCCGGAACTCGCGCTGCCATCAGCGCCAATGAAGTCGCAGCCAAAATCCTCCCCACCTACCAACGCATCGTCACCAGCAAGACTCTCGCGGCAAAAGACAAACTCGAACAACAGCTAGAAGCTTTTGAAAAGCTCGGCAACCCGCGAAATACCAGACGGGCGAAAGCAGCCTTTGAAGAACGGATGGCGGCTCACGAAAAACGGATCGAATCAGAGCGGGAAGCTCGGAACAAATGGATTCCGATGAACGACTTTGATCATAAGAATCTCAGACGCCTTGGATCTCACATCACCTCCACCCTTCGCAAGCTGGAACGCGGTTCCAAAAGTAGAAAAAATGTGGGAGAATTGTATCGCCAAGCTTGGGCACTTGCCAGCGTAGGCGATGAAAAGAAGCTCAAACGAGCCCTCGGCAAACTCAAATCCGCAGGCGCTGATGAAAAATATTTCGCCCTCCTTCAGACCCAACTTGAAGAAAACCCTGCTCCCAAGATGGTCGAAACCAAGCCGGAGCCAAAAATAGAAAATCCCCCGAAAGAGCAGCCCAAGAAAGACAAAAAGGACCGGAAGAAAAAAGAGAAGGACCAAAAACCAAAAAAAGACCGACCGGCTGAACCGGAAGAAGAAGTAGAAAAGAGCTCCGTGATTCCAATAATCGGAATCATTGCCGTCCTCTCATTAGTCGGGCTCTTTGTCGGCATATCCCAGAAAAAGAAAAAGAAGTAAGCATCATCCTTACCCCCACCTCATTATGAGCGCACGCACCGCATCACAAGACCGTCAAACCGCGGAAACAAAAATCAGCCTCAAACTGAATCTCGACGGCGAGGGAACCTCGAACATCAATACCGGTATCCCCTTCTTTGATCACATGCTCACGCTCTTTTCCCGCCACTCGCTCATTGACCTCAATGTCGTGGTCGATGGAGATATCGAAGTCGATTACCACCACACCGTCGAAGATACCGGAATCGTCCTCGGTGAGTGCATTCGAGAAGCCCTAGGAGACAAGTCTGGAATTCGACGTTATGGACAGGCCTACATTCCGATGGATGAAACTCTCTCTCGAGCAGTCATTGATTTGAGTAATCGCCCGCACCTTGAGTTCCGCACTCCTTCTGGCACCCCTGATGCCCAGAATTTCCCACTCACCTTGGTAGAAGAATTTTGCCGAGCGCTCACCGCTAATTTACGCTGTAATCTCCACATCGAACTTCTCTACGGACGTGATGGGCACCACATTGCCGAAGCCATCTTCAAATCAACGGCTCGTGCATTGCGTGCCGCCCTTGAAAACGATCCTCGCATGATCGGCATCCCCTCTACGAAAGAGGTCCTGTGATGAAACTGGGAATGATCGATTACGGGCGAGGAAATCTTCGCAGCGTCATCAATGCCTGCCGTGCTCTAGGGCATGACCCCGTGCTCGTCACCCAAGCGGAGCAACTCGCAAATCTCACTCACCTCATTTTTCCTGGGCAAGGAGCCTTTGGAGACTGCATGGAGAGTCTGAACCGCCTCAAACTGACCCAGCCACTGCGGGACTGGATCGAAGCCGGAAAACCCTATTTTGGGATTTGTGTCGGATATCAGCTCCTCTTCTCGGAGAGCGAAGAATCACCCGGAATCGCCGGAATCGGAGTGATCGAAGGAAAGGTGCAACGCTTCACCGCAACAGACGTTAAAATCCCACACATGGGATGGAACCGCCTCAAACTCAACTTTCCCAACCACCCGTACTGGGCAGAGCTCGACTCAGAGCCTTACTTCTACTTTGTCCACTCATACTACCCTGTCACCTCAGAGGCGGAACGCATTGCAGCAACGTGCTCTTACGGAGAAGGCCCCTTTTGCGCCGCTATTCAGCGCGAAAACCTGCTGGCGACTCAGTTTCATCCAGAAAAAAGCCAACACGCGGGACTCCAGCTTCTAAAAAATTTCCTCAATCACTAGGAAGCTCACTTTTTGTGACCTTTCGCTTTCTGTTGCCATTCACCTCCGACGTCCCTAGGACACTGGACAGACACCATGCCAAAAGCCCCTTTCAAAGTCGCCATCGTCGGACGTCCCAACGTCGGGAAATCTGCCTTATTTAATCGGCTGGCAGGGCGCCGCATCGCCATCGTCCATGATCGCCCCGGAGTCACGAGAGACCGCATCGGAGCCCCCAGCTCTCTTACCGAAACCGATTGTGAACTCATCGATACGGGGGGCATCATGGCCTCTAAGGAGGACCCCTTTTCTGATGCTGTCACCGTGGAAGCTCGCATAGCGATGGAAACGTCCGACCTCATTCTCTTCGTCGTCGATGCCCGCGAAGGGCTCAATCCCGTCGATGAATCCGTAGCCGCCCTGCTGCGGAAAGCGAATAATAAAGTCATCTTCGTCCTCAACAAAGCAGACCATGATGAACAAGACCTCGCCTCTGGAGACTTTGCTCGCCTAGGATTTGGCTCCGGCTTTCCCACCTCCGCAGAACATGGCCGTGGCATCTCCGCGCTTGTCGACGAAATGGACTCCAAGCTGTCCGAGCAAGAAGCGCGAGAGCTAGAAGAGAGCGAAGATCTTTCCGAAGGACTTAAAATCGCCGTTGTCGGAAAACCCAATGCGGGAAAATCCTCTCTGATCAATGCCATCTTGCGTGATGATCGCACCATCGTCTCCGACGTTGCCGGCACCACCAGAGACGCCGTCGATATCCCATACATCTGGCAGGGCGAACGCCATGTTCTCATCGACACCGCAGGTCTTCGCCAGCGCTCGCGCATGGATGACTCCGTCGAAGTGTTTTCCGCCATGCGGACGGAACGCTCGATCCGCCGTGCCGACCTCTGCCTACTGGTCGTCGATCTAGCAGCCGGTATTTCCGCTCAAGATCGGAAGATCGCAAAGCTGATTCAGAAGGAACAGAAACCCTGTCTCATCATCGCGAATAAATATGACCTCTACCATCCTGACGCGAACAAAAAGGCTCGTCTGGAAGCGGCCGAAGAGCACATTCGCACCGAATTTTTCTTCCTCTCCTACGCCCCCTTCATTTGCGTCTCCGCCCAACGGGGGGAAGCAATTCAGCACATCTTTAAAAATGTCGCAAAAATCCGGGAAGCCTCTCAGAACATCATCAATACGGGGCAGCTCAATCGCCTCCTGCAGGATGCCTTCATCAAAACGCCTCCTCCCGAGCACAAACGTCACAAGAAGCGTCTCAAACTCTTTTACGCCACCACCGCCGTCAATGACCGCTATCAGAATATTCCCGTTCCGGAATATGTCCTTTTCGTGAATGATAAAAAATTTGTGGTTGAATCGTTTTCCAATTATCTCGTCAATACCATCTTGGCAAATCACCCCACCTTGGGACTTCCCATCCCTTTGTCCTTTCGCTCTCGCTCACAAAAGGACAAGATCCAGTAAGAACTCATGGCACTCCTCGACGTCCGTAATCTCACCACTCGCTTTCACACTCGCAATGGCATTGTCCATGCCGTGGAAGATGTTTCCTTCAGCCTAGAAAAAGGGCAAACCTTGGGAATTGTCGGAGAATCTGGCTCCGGAAAATCCGTCACCTGCTACTCCATGATGGGGCTCATCCCCCAACCCCCAGGGAAAATTCACTCTGGCACGGCCATGTTCCAAGGCACTGATCTTCTCTCCGCGCCTGAGAAAGACATGCTTGGGATTCGGGGAAAGAAAATCTCCATGATTTTCCAGGACCCCATGACCTCGCTCAATCCCTATCTGAAAATTTCCACCCAGCTCACCGAACCTCTGGAGATTCATGAAGGAATCAAAGGGAAGGCGGCTCTTCACCGTGCCATTGAAGCTCTCGAAGAAGTCGGAATCCCAAATCCGGAACAGCGCATTCAGTCCTATCCACATGAATTTTCTGGTGGGATGCGCCAGCGCGTCATGATTGCCATGGCCCTCATCACCCGGCCGGAGATCCTCATTGCCGATGAGCCTACCACCGCCCTTGATGTCACGGTGCAAAAGCAAGTTCTTGATCTCATCAAGAGCCGCCAGCAGGAGCTTGGCACCGCCGTGGTCCTCATCACCCATGATCTCGGAGTAGTTTCTCTCGCCTGTGATCAGGTGAATGTCATGTATGCTGGGCGCATCGTGGAATCCGCCCCTGCCGACACTCTCTTTGCATCTCCCAAACATGCTTACACCCGCGCCCTTCTCAAGAGCATTCCCGCGACTCACCGTAAAGGTGAAAAGCTCTATACTATCCCTGGGTTACCACCGAATCTCACCAGCCCGCCTGCTTCTTGCTCCTTCCAGCCACGAAATACCCTTGGCGACGCCGATCTCTGCCTCACTGCAGAAGCACCCCCACTGGAAGAACTCGAATCAGGTCACTTCGTTCAAAACTGCCCTGGCTGTCTGACTTAAGGGCAGCTCCGAAAAACGGGGTGCTAACCCTTCTTTGCCCAAGAATCTTTCAGAGTCACAATCCGGTTAAACACTGGCTGACTCTCAGTATGATCATCGTCAGCGGTAAAATACCCTACGCGCTCAAACTGACAACGCTCTCCGGGTTTCATCATCGCAAGACTTGGCTCGATCTTTACCCCAGACAGCACCTTCAGACTCTCAGGATTTAAGCATTTGAGATAGCCTCCTTCTACGGAATCAGGAAGCTCTTCGGTGAAAAGACGATCATAGAGCCGCACTTCCGCATCGATGGCATCCTCCACATTGACCCAATGGATCGCAGTCCGGCACTTCACCCCTTCCGGGGCACTTTTCCCGATGGTATCTGGAATGAATTCACAGTGAATTTCCGTGACCTTCCCCTCCCCATCAAGCTCATGCCCAGTATGCTGAATAATGTAGGCCCCACGCAGTCTCACTGCGCCTCCCGGCTTGAGGCGGAAAAATTTCTTCGGCGCATCGAGCATGAAGTCTTCCCGTTCGATCCAGAACTCTCGCGTAAAGTGAAGCAGGCGTGATCCATCCTCTTCATTCTCAGGATTGTTTGGCACCTCGACCTGCTCCGATTGCCCTTCCGGATAGTTGGTCACTACGACTTTGACTGGATCAAGCACAGCCATCTTTCGGAGCGCCACCTTATTTAAATAACTCCGAATCTCAAACTCCAGAAGCGAAAGATCCGTGAGCGAGTTCTGCTTAGTGATTCCGATTGTTTTGACAAAATTGCGAATGGCTTCTGGAGGATACCCCCGGCGGCGCATCCCTGACAGAGTGGACATGCGAGGATCATCCCAGCCATTCACATGCCCCTCTTCCACGAGCTGGATGAACTTACGCTTACTCATCACGGTGTAACCAATATTGAGACGGGCAAATTCAATCTGACGCGGCTTGGAGGGAACCGGGCAATGATCGACCACCCAGTCATACAGAGGGCGGTGGTTTTCAAATTCCAAGGAGCAGAGTGAATGCGTGATATGCTCCTTCGCATCTTCCAGCGAATGCGCAAAATCATACATCGGGTAAATACACCACTCGTCGCCTGTGTTATGGTGGGACACATGGATCACGCGATACAGAAGAGGGTCACGCAAATTCATATTTCCTGACGTGAGATCAATCTTAGCTCGCAGGACTGCTTCTCCCTCTTGAAAGCCTCCCTCACGCATCTTCTGGAAGGCTGCCAGACTCTCCGCAATCGGCCGCTCGCGGAAAATCGAAGCCTCTCCAGGCTCGGTTACAGAACCACGCTTCCGGCGAATCTCCTCCGGCGAATCTTCATCAACATAAGCCAGACCTTTTTCGATCAAAGCCACAGCGCATTCGTAGAAAAATTCAAAGTAATCACTCGCAAAGTAGAGGTGCTCTCCCCAGTCGTAGCCCAGCCATTGGATATCCTTTTTGATACTCTCAACGTATGCCAGATCTTCTTTGACAGGATTGGTATCATCAAAGCGCAGATGGCAACGCCCCCCATATTCTTCAGCAATGCTGAAGCTCAGGCCAAGTGCCTTCGCGTGTCCGATGTGGAGGTAGCCATTGGGTTCAGGCGGAAAACGGGTTACGGGGGCGGCGTGCTTTCCGCTCGCTAAATCGGCCGCGACGATCTCGCGGATGAAGTCTTTTTTTTCGTCACTCATAGGGATTAGGATTTGGAGAGTTCGATCAGAAGAGCGCGGCTCATTTCGATCCCGGCTTCAAAATTTTCCACCGCAAAGTTTTCATTAGGAGCATGAATCTGACAATCCGGAAGAGCCAAGCCGAGCATCAGGCTATCCGCTCCCAGAATCTCCTTCATATCCTGAATAATCGGGATACTTCCTCCCTCACGAATGAGCACCGGAGGTTTTCCAAAGCTTTTCTCAAGCGCCACTTGCGCCGCCTTGCCAAACGATGAATGAGGATCATTGTGATAAGCCTTCCCTGAGTGGCCTCGCTCAATCTCGACGCTGACCCCTTTGGGCGTGTGAGTCTTGAGATGAGCAATGACCGCATCCTGAATCTTCTCCGGATCCTGCCCCGGCACCAAACGGCACGAGAGCTTAAACATCGCTTCCGCAGGGAGAACAGTCTTAGAACCTTCACCCTGATAGCCACTTCCGATTCCATTCACTTCGACAGTCGGGCGAGCCCAGATCAGCTCGGCCGCAGAATACCCTGGCTCTCCGAAGACCTCAGAAGATCCAGTCACTTTTAGAAAATCCCCATCCGTAGCACCCGGAACCTGAGCCCACATCTCGCGCTCCCAGTCTTCCAACGCAATCACGTCATCATAAAATCCGGCCACCGCGACTTTTCCCTCATCATCATGAAGGCTCGCGACCATGCGGGCCGCAGCCGAGGCAGGATTGGCGACCGCACCGCCATAGACTCCCGAGTGGAGATCTCCCGAGGGACCCTGAACTTTGACTTCCAAACACGTGATTCCCCGCAAGCCATATCCCAAAGTGGGCACCCCCGGTGCCACCATCCCGGTATCAGACACTGCGATAATATCGCAAGCGAAGTCCTCTCGATGTTGTTCCAGAAACGGCACCAGATTGGGAGAGCCAATCTCCTCCTCCCCTTCGATCAAAAAGATGACATTCAGCGGCAGCTCTCCTTCTTCCTGAAGCATCTTCTCCGCTCCGAGCAGATGAACAAAATGCTGCCCTTTATTGTCCGCTCCTCCTCTTCCCCAAATTTTTCCTTCACGAATTTCCGGTTCAAAAGGTGGTGAATCCCAAAGCGCTACGGGATCTACCGGCTGCACATCATAATGACCATAAATCAATACCGTTTTGCGCCCGGGAACTTGCTCATTGCGCGCGGTCACGATGGGATGCTTGGCCGTTTCATGAAGATCGGTCTGCAATCCCATGCCCTCAAACTGCTTCACCAACCACTCCGCATTCGCACGGACATCTCCCGCATGATTCGAATCAGTAGAGATGCTAGGGAAGCGAAGATGTTCAAAAAGGCGCTCAAGCTCAGGTGTCATGAGTCATGGATGCCGTGAGGAACCGTTTCTCGCAAGTCACAAGTGCTCAGACTGGTCTGAATCTTCATCGAATTCCAATTTCTTCTTCTCTTCTCCAATGACAGACAATGCATCATAGACAGCCATCAGAAGGATGAAACCGCATAAGCATGCCGCTCCACCCCAGAATATGAGAAAGCGCCACAGGCCAAGCCCCAACCACTCACTGAGCGGCCACACCCCGAGCGCAAAAAGCCCGACGAGAACCGCTAACAAAGCCGAGATGAACTGACGACGACGCTTCCGGTCACCTAGGGTGACTTGCGCGATGGCTTTTGACATCAGCCACCATGTCGGACGTCCGCTCATGCCTCGTCGAGTATTAGCCCATTTTGGGAGTAAAGAGCTTCCAGAGTAGGAACATCAAGGTGAGGCCAAGCAAAAGCCCCGCACTCAAACCGTAGAGAGCAAATTTTTTCTGAATCGGAGCCTTATCGGGACCTGAAAAGCTGGCGGGAGGAACCGCCTCCTGCACGACTTGTGGCGCTCTCATTTTCGCCGACCAATGCAGGCGCTCTCTCGTTTGCTCTTTTTGAATTTGCTTCAAATTCTCTTTCGCAAGATCCAGATCCACACTAGCCGTGAGGACATCCTCAATTTCCAGATAAGGCCTCAAGTCGGTGTCTTCAGTGGGAATGATGGGCAATCCATTGGAGTCGAGAGCGATCTTGACCACTTCAAGCGCCAGTATGACCGGCTTTCGAGCTTCTGCGATTTCAGCTTCGAGTAAATTCAACGCCTCCGTTTTCTTTTTCTCGTCTAACACGTTGAGTGACTCCGTCGCTTGAGCCGCTACCGCATTTGCAATCTCAGCGGCTTCTTTCGGCGCACTACTAGTCACCCTGATTACCACCTCGTCCTTATCTGAAATCTGCACATCGACCCCACCTGAAAGACGCTTGAGCGCTTCTGCATCGCTGAGAGTCCAGCGATTTGTTAGATTAAGAACCTGCATCACTGGACGCAAGGTTCCCACTCCTTGGAGAATTTTTTTTGCCTCGCTTCGATTTGGATCGGTACTCGATTCCACTCCGGCAATGGCTTTTCCTTGTAAAAAACGCTTCCGAATATCCGCCTGGACGATGGCTTTGGCACGATATTCTTTTGCCCCTTTTTCCCATTCTTGGTTACCATAGTAGTAGCCCCCAACAACGCCCCCAATCGCCAGCAGAATCAGAATCCAACTGTACCACCAAAATCCTTTACGTTTTTTGCGATTAAGCATGTCGTGATTTGTGCCTGAGTTCTTCCAATCCCACAAGTCTAAGCTCACTCACTTAAAGTGACTGATGAAAACGGTCCTTCGCTCCCAGATCAGCCACAAAGCCAGCCATGAGATCAATAGTCTGCTGAATGTCACGGTAATCTGCCATTTCAACCACCGAGTGCATACACCGTAATGGCAATGACACGAGAGCACTCGGCACGCCATCGCGCGAGTGATAAATACTATCGGTATCTGTTCCAGTGAAACGACTCGATGCTTCGTGCTGAAGAGGGATTTTACTTTTTTTCGCCACTTCAAGCAGGCGCTCAACAACCATGGGATGGCTCGCCGTGCCATGCGTGATCGAGGGCCCTCCCCCCAGAGTCACCTTCCCATACATCGGATGGCTCAAACCCGGAGTGTCTGTCGCATGTGTCACATCCGTGCAGAGGCACACGTCAGGCTGAAGCCGATGAGTCGCCATCTTAGCTCCGTAGCCCCCAATCTCTTCCTGCACGGCATTGAGACAAATGATGGTATAGTATGGTTTTGTTTTCGCCGCCGCTAACTTCTTCATGGCCTGGGCAATGATAAACCCTCCAATGCGATTATCGACAGCGCGACTCACCAGACGGTCTTTCCCAAGATCCATCGCGCCATCGGCATAAACGGCTGGATGCCCAACTCGGAGCCCCATCTCGGCAACCTCTTCCTCAGAAGAAGCTCCCACATCGACCCAGAGCTCATGAATTTTTGGAGCCTTTTCATTCGCGAGAACGTCTCGTCGGAGATGAATCGCAGTATTTCCGATGATGCCCTCAACGGTCCCTTGATCTCCTAGAATTTGTAACCGGCGTCCCCGTCCCGTCGCCGCATCACTTCCTCCCACGCGGTCAAGATAGAGAAACCCCTCCTTGCTAATGTGCTTCACCATGTAGCCGATTTCGTCCGCATGTGCTTCCAGCATCACCACCTTTTTGCTCTTCCCCTTCAGAGTCGCCCAAGTAGACCCATAGGCATCACATTCTACCGAATCGGCAAACTTCTTAAGATAACTCGCCCACACCCGCTGGCCCGGCATTTCAAAACCTGTGGGACTCGGAGTTTCTAAAAGTTGAAATAGAAAAGATTTTTCGGCTTTCGTCATGACCAGAGAGTGCAGAAAGAACCCCTTTTGGTGAAGGGATAATTTCTCACAAAACAATTTTGAACAAAGACCATTCAGAATGATCTTTGTTCAAAAAAAATGGGTCAATCAGTGAAAAGACGCTGATTCCAACAATCTCGCAAAACCTTAGAACTTATAGTCGACCTGAAAAGAAACTTGCTTGATATCATCGTAGAAGTCATCGCCCGAGAAATAAGAAAGCTTAGCCAGTCCCGTGAAATCATCAGTGAATTTTTTCACGAGAACAGCATCTGCCTCATAGCCGTAAGTATCGTCAAGTGAGCCATTCATAAAGAGGTGCAGGAAGCCCTTAAAGACCAGTCCCCCAGGGAGTCCCTTTTTGACATAGCTCGCGTAGAAATCCGTGATCCCATTATAGTTTCCACCAGGGCCACTATTGAGTCCGATCCGCTGGAGGATGAAAGCATCCGCAAAACCGTTATAGGCATGGACCGTTCCAAACGGGGTCTTAAAATGTTCCCCCAGATATTCAACTCCAATGGTCCCTTTACCCCCTGCTGCTTTTGCCGAATATTTCAAGTGACCATAGAGGGCGGAGTAGTCGCCGTCTCCTCCCACTAGGTTACTATTCCCTTCTTGATAGGCTACTTCGGCATAGATTCCGGATTCACTATCAATAAAAGCTCCAAAGGTATTGCTTCTCCCGACATTCGCAAGTGGTCCCGCAGCGCCTTCGACATCAATGAGGTAAGCATATCCGCCAAGCGTGCCAAAGTCTTGCTTTGAACTGACATCAAAGAAGTGAAAATCACCCGTAAAAGAATGTAGGGGCGTGCCATCAGGAGCATCTTTTCCAAAGATTCGCTTTGCGGTGTCGGAGTAGACATAGTGAATGGCGAATCCATCTTTTTTATAACCAATCTGCGCTGCATCGAAGGTCTGTTCATTCTGACGCCAACCGACGTTTCCAATGAAGGCTGCCTTATTGCGAATGATTCGCTGACGACCCACCTGGAGAAGCAAACCATTCTTTTGATATTTGAGATACGCTTGATTCAGCTCCGCATTGTTCGGGTCACTAATGACAGAATTACCCACTCTGAACGGACGTGTTAAGTTTGGATTCCCCGTGGGATTGCTTCGAAAATCTTCTACAATTCCCTGCGTCCCCTCCCCTTCAACAAAAGCTGAAAATCCATTAAATTCTCCAATCGTTAATCCTAATCGAGCACGAACCGTGAGCGCATGCGAAGGGTCCAGAGGGTCGGTCTCGCGGAACTCGTAACGAGTACGAATATTGCCGCTGAATTTTATCTTTGTGAGAAAGTCTCCATCTTGAGCTTCTGCATTGGGGAGCATCCCCATGACGACCATAGCCAAACCTAGCGTAGTGATGTTCTTCATGTGCTTTCCTTAAAGCGATGAACGTGCCACCCTAGCATATTCAAAATGATGAATTGAATGAAAATGATTCATCAAGCGAGAATGATTATTCCTATGCCACGCTCGTGGCTTGCTCTCGCGCGGCATCTTCGAGATCCTCTCCTTCTTTATTTACGAACCCCATGAAATCTCCATTAGAAAAGGTCCGGGTTCCACTTTTGATGGGTGCCCGTTGTTCTAAGAAAGCCAGAAGGTGTTCACGATAATCAAAGAATTTTGGATCATGGAAAATGTCATCGCGATTTCGAGGACGCGGAAAATCGATTTCAAGAATCTCACCAACACCAGCTTTGGGACCATTGGACATCATGACACAACGATCCGCCATGAAGACCGCTTCATCGACATCGTGGGTGACAATCATCGCGGTCATCTTTTCACGAGCGAGAATATCAATGATCACATCTTGGAGTTCCATGCGTGTTAGAGAATCGAGCCGACCGAATGGTTCATCCAAAAGAAGAACCTTTGGCTGAAGTGCGATGGCGCGAGCAATGCCGACTCGTTGCTGCATCCCGCCAGACATTTCTTTGGGATACTTTTTCATCGCGTCGGAGAGTCCCACCACTTCAAGAGAGTGTTCTACAATTTGTTTCCGCTCTGCTTTGGTCACATGCGGGTAAACATTTTTTACTCCGAGCATGACATTTTGAAATGAATTCAACCAAGGCATGAGACAGGGAGCCTGAAAGACAACGGACCGATCAGGACCTGGCCCATTAATCTCTTTATTTCCGACAATAATCCCTCCGCCGGAGATCTCATTGAGCCCAGCAAGCATCGTCAGTACAGTTGATTTACCACAACCTGAATGCCCAATCACGGAAATGAATTCTCCTTCCTGGATATTCAGATTAAAATTTTCGATCACCCGGAAATCATCTCCGTAGGGATTTGGATATTCTTTGATCAGATTAGAAATCTCAACAGAACGTCGGATTTTTGGATCGGGCATGAGTTCGAGAGTGCTCATCGTAATAAAAAATTAAGCTGCAGAAGTGGGTTGACTGACTTTGTTCTTGAGGCGAGGAGCCGCAGTGGGAGGAGAGAAATCTTTCGGTCGCACGTTGGGCATGGGAACGACATCTTTGGAAATGGCTCGCGCTTCTTTATTCAGCCCCATCATATAGCTGGTGATCTCTGTTTTGAGGCGCTTGAACTCTGGGTGATCATTAAGAGTATGATGGTCACGCGGACGTGCCATGTTCACCGGGTAAGCATCTGCAAGAGTCGCCGAAGGCCCCATGGTAAGAGGAACGATTCGATCAGCCATGAGGACGGCTTCATCGACATCGTTGGTAATCATCACGACGGTGCGTTTCTCTTTCTCCCAAATATTGAGGATCTGCTCCTGGAGTTCTGAGCGCGTCAGGGCATCCAGAGCAGAGAGAGGTTCATCTAACAGGAGCACCTTGGGATCGAGTGAAAGAGTTCGGGCCAGAGAAGCTCGTTGCCGCATTCCACCTGAAAGTTCGTGAGGTAATTTATCTCCAGCATGCGAAAGTTTTACCATCTCGACATAGTGAGCAATTTTTTCCGTGATCTCTTTTTTGGAGAGCTTTGGGAAGACCGTTTTGACCGCTAGACGAATATTTTCATTCACGGTAAGCCAAGGGAGAAGAGAGTAATTTTGAAACATCATCCCCAAATCGGGTCCCGGTTCTTTAATGATATTTCCGTCCATCCGAACTTCCCCTTTCGTCGGTTTCTGAAGACCACACAAAAGTGACATCAGAGTAGATTTCCCAGCTCCAGAAAAGCCAATCACCGCGACAAATTCATTTTCTTCTACCGAAAGATGAATATCAGAAAGGACATGAGTCCGATCAGAGATTGGCCCAAAGGATACATCAACGTGATCAATTTCTAAATAGCTCATAGCAGGATTGGTGTTACGCCGTGGCCGAGCCATCATCGAAGGATACAAGCTTCTGTAAAATGATCATGATGCGATCAAGAAAGAAGCCGATGATTCCTACGATGAAACAGGCGAGGAAGATGTTTGCGAATGATTGCGACGAACCATTTTGATATTCGTCCCAGACAAATTTCCCAAGTCCATCTGATGAAGAAAGAGCCTCGGCGGCGATGAGAACCATCCACCCGACCCCTAGTGAAATCCGTAGTCCGGCAAAGACCAGAGGAAGGGCCGAAGGAATGATGATCTTAAAAAGACGAGACCAGAAACCGAGCTTCAAGACGCGGGCAACATTGAGGTGATCTTTATCAATGGCAGAGACCCCCAAGGCGGTGTTGACCAGCGCAGGCCAGAGGGCACACATCGCAACCGTGCAGGCAGAAAAGATCATCGCTGGATTGGTGTTAAGAAATGCGATGGGATTCTTGATCCACCCGAACCAGTATGTAGAATTCAAGGTGACAAACAGAGGGTGCTTCGCGGGATCAGGAAGGAAAAATGCTCCGACAATAATCTGAAAAATAAGAAGCCAGACAACGGGAGAGACCGGACGGAAGATTGAGATGATTGGAGTTAGGCAAGCCATCACAATACGATTCAAGCCGCACATGATCCCCAGCGGAATGGCAACCGCTGCGGCAATAAAAAAACCGACAAAGACGGTGGCGAGAGAACGCTTCGTCTGCCAAGCGATGGTGGCATTGGGAGCAAATTTTTGCGCCTCGATTCCATCAGCATTTTTACTGTTCGTGAGCACGGCTTTTGATTTCGCGAGAACAACCTCAGGGTCCGCCGTTGCAGCCAGCTCTGCCTTTGCCTCCGAAACTTTGGCCAGCAGCGCAGCCTTCCTCACTTCCTTATTCCCATTTAAGATGTCGAGTCGTTTCTTGTAATGCTGTATTTCATCTTCGACTTTATTCGCTGCCAGTTGCGCGGCCTTAATTGACTCGGGAGGATCGTCGCGAATTCCTTTAATCTGCGCTTCGAGCGTTTTCTTTCGCTCTTTCTCGGCTGCCGTCGTCAGCGCTTGCTGCTTCACTAGCGTCAGAATGGCATCTGCGGATTCCTCTTTAGCGGCGACTTTCGCAGCGAGAGTTTCCAGAGCTGTCTTACGCTCCTGTTTGGCAATTTTGACTTCACCCTTCAATTGTGATAGTTGAATCTTAAGCGGGGCGATTTGACTCTGAATAATTGCAGCCCCTTCTTTGCTCGCTTTTGCTGAAACCTCCTGTTTCTCGGCTGCCTCTTTTTCAAGCTCGACCAGCTTCACTTCCACTTCCGCGATGCGAGCAATTCGAAGCTCACCAGTGAGTTCAAAATCTTTGACTTTCTCTTGCTCTCGTTCGCCGTAACGAGAGTTTTCAGAATAGGCTACGAGAACTTTTTTCGGAGTGGGAACTGCTCCTGACTTTGTCTTGTGAGTGGGTGCGACAACATGCCAAATCCAAATGCAAATTGTGAGAAAGATGATCGGAAGAACCATGAATTTTGCAATATCACGGATCTGCTTCTGAGGATCTTCACCAAAGATCAGTCGAACTGGAGGGTCAAAAATCTTAAACCCGCTTAAGTCGATTAACCTGAGAAGCCCGTACTTAATCTTATCTTTCGTTTTTGCCATCGCTTACCCGAAGCGCGGTGCAGGGAGTGAGCCAAATCAACATGAATCAAATTCAAAAAAGGAATTAATCCAAAGAATTTAGCGAAATCACTCGCTCAAAAAGAGGGAGATTCAATGTACACGAATCGGCCTTCCCCAGTCCAAGGACTGATTTATGATAAAAAAATTTCATCCGCTTACACATCTCCGTTCAACCGTAACGAGTTCGTAAAAAAGTCGACCACCTGATCAAGGTCAGATCAGGGAGAATGATTTTATCTCTTGTCTTAAAGGCAAACTGCCAATGGATATAAAAGTTCACACGATTTCAAGTAGCCGAGATCGATTTCCCGCTCTATCTTGAATCAAATATGAGACAAATGTTCATTAAACGAATTTGCACCGCCTGCGAAACCCTCCTCCACCTTTCCTCTAAGCTCACCTCGTGGCTCGACAAATCATTCCCAAAACCAGCACCTGTCAAAATTGAGACGCGCTCAAGGCGGAGACCTTAATCTCTCGCCTAGAGATGGTATTCTAAAATGCCTCACCACTTGTAGTCGTATTTTTTTGAAAATACGGCTAGTCTGTAAGGCATGCTCGCAGAAATCATTCTCTTAATTAGTGCCGTTTATTCAATTTTCATTCTCAACATTGCATGGCGTGCGATGCGTGCCCATGAAACGCTCGCCGTTGAAGCAAAACGACACAACGATCTTCAGGTAAATGATGGTTTAAAAGGACGGCGCGATGAATTCATCGAGCAGAAAAAACAGTTTCAAAAATTTAATCGAGAAAATCCAGAATGTGATCACATGACTCCAAAAGAGCGTCATCAACGATTTCAGACTTGGCTGCAGGAGCAATCATGACCACCCGCACCTATCCGCAACGGCTACTCCAATACATCCGAGTCATTGCAGGTCTGTGGATCGTTGAAATCGTTGACCGGCTCCTTTTTGGAAATCGCCTCGAGTGGCATGGCATTCATCCACGCGATTGGTCTCACTGGGAAGGCATTCTCTTCTCCCCTTTTCTGCATGGGAACTGGGGACATCTCATTGGAAACTCAATTTCCTTACTCATACTTGGAGCAACGATTCTAGTCCAAGGCTGGAGAACACTACTGCATGTCTCAATCGTCTCTGCACTCAGTGCAGGCATCCTCATCTTCTTCATCGGAGCGAGAAATTCCGTCCACATTGGATCCAGCTCAGTGGTCTTCGGCTACCTTGGCTATTTGATTGGAATGGGCATTTATCAGCGCACTCCCACTTCCATCCTACTCGCCATATTAGTGCTCATATTCTACGGTGGTGGGATCGCTACGATGTTCCCCACGACCACCAGCCATGCGGCCCAAATTAGCTGGGAAGCACATCTTGGTGGTGCTATCGGCGGCTTCCTGATGGCAAAGAGAAACCGAAAACCTCTATCGAAATGAGACCACTCGAAGGAGACTCAGCCGCCTCTGCGAAAAGGCAACTGAGTGATTCGGTATCCGCATTTTATGATGCTGCCATTGCCTGCGCGCGCTTCATCATTTCTTCAGGCGAGACCTCTTCTAAAAATTGGCGCAATGTCCAACGGTATCCGTATTGATCTTGCACCATGCCAGTCCTCATTCCCCAGAACTGATCCATAGGCTCCATCAATGGCTTCGCTCCAGCGGCAACTGCCTGCGCGAATGCTTCATCGCAGCTCTCGACACCCAGAGAAAAAAGACAGGAGGCCTTTTCTCCCTCCGACATAGAAAAGGCATGCCATTCGGGAGAATCTTCCGAAAGATAGATCGTGCTATTTCCAATGGTAAATTCCGCATGCGCCACGCTGCCATCAGGCATTGGCATTCGAAAACTTTCCTTTGCCCCAAATGCTTTGGCATAAAAATCAAGAGCTTCGCTTCCGTTATTTACGGTGAGTGAAATCGCGAGAGTAGGTTCATTGCCTTCCATGTTCGTATCAATAGATTAAGAATGCGTTTTGTAAAACCTAGAATCTTCTTTCAATTGATGCTCTCTACCATGATGAAGAGGTCGTGATTTTTTTCCGGCATCCCCTTCCTCCAGCACTCGTCTGTGCCCTGCTCTGGGGAAGCGCTTTTCCCGCGATCAAACAAGTCTATACTCATTGGGATGAACAAGGACTCGAACGCAGCTTAGCCATCATTTTACTTTTTGCCGGAGTCCGCTTCTGCATCGCCGGGGGAGGACTTCTCATCGCGAGTAACAATTTATCATCGGAACTGAAAGCTACTCCTTGGAAATACCTTCTTGGCTTCACCGTCACTCAGACCTTGATCCAATATGTGTTTTTCTATCAAGCAGTCGCCACGTCCAGCGCGAGCCTTACGGCATTACTCGTCGCAACCGGGAGTTTTTGGTGGATGTTCCTAGCCCCTTTAATTCAAAAAACTCCATGGCCCAGTCGAACGCAGTGGTTTGGCCTGATCATCGGAGGAATCGGGGTAAGCCTCGCCATTTATAAACCAGGAATTGGAGCAGGAAACCCTCTCCTTGGCGCCCTGTTCATGCTTTTAGCAACTTGCAGTGGCGCTTTTGCCATCATCCTTTTTCAAAAGATCAAGCCTACTATGTCCGCTATGAATGGCACCGGGATTTCTCTTTTCCTTGGGGGAATTGGACTCGTTCTTTTCGGTGCCACCGCCATTCCTTCGCTCCCCCTGATGTTCACCTCTCCCGTCATGATCAGCACCCTCTGGCTCGCGAGTGTTTCAGCCATCGCATTTAGCATCTGGAATCATCTCTCCACCATTTTCCCGGTGACTCTCCTGGCCTCTTATCGTTTTCTCATCCCCATCTGTGGAGTTTTAGAAGCCCTTCTCTTTGTCCCAGGAGAAGCTGCCGGCTGGGGACTCGTGATCGGAGGGCCGCTTGTGATTCTCAGTATGATTTGGGCACGCCGCTTGAAATGAATCGCATTCATTTTCACCAGAAACAAACTCTCATCCTCGTGGCATGCTTTTCGCTATCTAAGAATACTTATGGCAGCGTCATCACCGTTTACTGAAGAGCAGACTGGATATCTCAACGGTTTCATGGCCGGGGTGCAGCAAGCCATCCCCTATCTAGGGCAAAATGCAGAGGGACAATTTACCCACCAAGAAGAAGAGTCGGTTTTTGGAACTCCCTTGGATGAACTTTGCCGTGAAGAAGTCATCAAATATGAGCAAAATGGTCTCGATTGCTATGACACCATTATGGACCGAGCGCAAAAGGGAGAGTTTGCAAGTGATGGAGACATCTTTCGTTTTAAATTTTTCGGCCTCTTTTACGTCACGCCAGCACAAGATGCCTACATGATGCGAGCCCGCATTCCTGGTTGCGCACTCGACGCGCGGCAATTCCGTGGCTTCGCTCAAATGGCTCGTGATTGGGGCGGTGGTTATGTCGATATCACCACGCGAGGAAATCTTCAGATTCGCGAAATCCAACCAGAGAACACCGTGAACATTCTCAATACGCTCGTCGATCTAGGGGTCACCTCTCGGGGTTCAGGAGCCGACAATGTGCGTAATATCACAGCCACTCCGACCACCGGGTTCGATCAAAATGAGCTGATCGATGTCATGCCTTATGCCAAGGCCATGCATCACGCGATCATGAACAATCGCGATCTCTATGGCATGCCTCGTAAATTTAATATTTCCTACGACTCTGGAGGAGCCATCTCGGTCTGTGCAGATACCAATGACATCGCCTTCTATGCCGTGACCCTGAATGAAAAGGCTGCCGACCTAGAGCCAGGCGTCTACTTCCGGGTCCAACTCTGTGGCATTACCGGTCACAAACAATTTGCATCCGACTCTGGCCTTCTCATCACCCCAGAGGAATCCATCGCAGTTGCCTCTGCCATTCTGCGGGTCTTCATCGAGCATGCTGATCGCACGAATCGTAAAAAAGCGCGTCTCAAATATCTCATCGATGATTGGGGGACTCCCAAGTTCCTCGAAGAAGTCCAGAAGAAGCTCACCTTCCCTCTTCGCTACCTCAGCACGGATCTCTGCACCAAACCTCGCCCCAAAATCAAGCATGGCCACATCGGCACCTACAAACAAAAGGACGGAAAAAGCTATCTCGGGATCGTCATTCCGGTCGGTCGCATGACCGCCGATACTGTCGAAAAAATTGCGCACCTTGCAGAGGAATACGGCAATGGTGAGATCCGTCTCACCGCATGGCAAAATCTCATCATTCCTCACATTCCCGACGAAAAACTCGCAAATGCTCAGCAGGCCATAAAAGCCGCCGGCCTCTCCTATACCTCGACATCCATCTCCGGGGGACTTGTCGCTTGCACCGGGAGCACTGGCTGCAAATACGCGGCAGCCGACACCAAAGGGCATTCAAAAATTCTAGGAGATTACCTCGATTCAAAAATCGAACTCGATCAACCGCTCAACATTCACCTCACAGGTTGCCACCACTCATGCGCACAACACTACATCGGCGATATCGGACTCATGGGCACTCCCGTCAAACTTGATAATGGAGACAAAGTCGAAGGATATAACATCGTTCTTGGTGGAGGGGTTGATGACACTCAAGCCATCGCACGAGAAGCCTACAAAGGCATCGCCTTTGATGAGATCCCTCCCCTCATCGAGCAACTCCTCACTACCTATAAGGAGAATCGCACTCCAGGAGAAACCTTCGCTCAGTATACGCAGCGAGAAAAAATAGAAGATCTCGTACCAGCGTGACAAGAGTCCATCAATAACACCCGCTGCAGCAATCGCTCTCTGAAAGCACAGGCCGTAAATTCGAAATGGATACTCTTGTTGATAAGCTCCTCAAAGAACAGAAACAGCTCCAGACGCCTGTTGCCCGATTTTCCAAATCCCACGACAACGAAGAACTTCGTACCGATCTCTACAAACATCTCATTCCTCTGGAAAAACCGAACCCCGGAGAACAATACGCCTTTCAAGTAGAATTGGACAAATGCACCGGCTGTAAAGCCTGCGTCGTCGCTTGCCATACTCTCAACGGCCTCGATGAAGAGGAAGCATGGCGTGACGTCGGCCTGCTCGAAGCAGGTAATGGCTTCCAGCAAACCGTCACCTCCGCCTGTCACCACTGCCTCGAACCAGAGTGCATGCATGGCTGTCCCGTCGGAGCTTACGAAAAAGAATCAGACACCGGCATCGTCCGCCACCTCGATGATCAATGTATCGGCTGCGAATACTGCGTTCTCAAATGTCCCTATGATGTTCCGAAGTATTCTCACGATCGAGGCATCGTAAGGAAATGCGATATGTGTCATCAGCGGCTTGAAGCTGGTGAAGCTCCCGCATGTGTCCAAGCTTGCCCAACAAGTGCCATCTCCATCATCAAGGTAAATCAAGCTGAACTGCGAGAAGACAATCCTTTTCTCCCTGGAGCGCCCTCTCCCAAGATCACCCTGCCGACTACTCGATATATTGGCCGCGAAGTTCCCCTCCACGCTCAGCCCGCGCATCAATCTCGCTTGAGCCCCCAACCCGCTCACTGGCCATTGGCCCTGATGCTTGTTTTGACTCAAATTGGGCTTGGTCTTACGACCGCCTCACTCACCGGAAACACCACCTTAGCAATAGTGGGCGCGGTGATCTTTAACATGGGAATGGCCGCCGCCACGTTTCACCTCGGCAAACCTCAGAAAGCTTGGCGCTTCTTTCTCGGACTGAAACGATCTTGGCTCTCACGTGAAATTCTCGCTTTCACCCTCATCGCCCCCCTTCCTCTCATCATTGCCGCAGCACCATTCTTGCCTGAAATTTCATTCAAAGCCCCCCTCGTTTTCGTCGCAAAACTCTCACTCATTCCAGCCGCTTTAGGAGCTATCTTTACTAGCGTCATGATCTACCATGACACCAAACGAATCCCTTGGGATTTAAAAATCACGACCCCAAATTTTTTCCTCACCTTCACCGCTGCCGCAACTCTGTTCGTTCATCCATTCCTTTTCATGATCAGCATCACCGCGCTGGCGATCATCGAAAGCTTTCACTTAATGCCTCTTCGTGAAGATCTCTGGTCTCCAGCTCGCCATAGCGCTCAACTACGCTACGGACCGATGCGATCTATTTTAGAATACCGATTTTTCACCCTCTTCGCAGCTCTTCTCACAGCCTTTATTTCTCCTTGGGTTGCCCTACCGATACTGATGTGTTCTGAACTCCTGAGTCGCCATCTTTTTTTCCGCTGCGTTCACGCTCCGAAAATGCCAGGCGGACTGAATCTCTCCGAGAGCCTGAATCACAATTAACAAGATCTCGAGAGTGACAAAAAAGTAAATGGACAGCGACCCAAGGGATTTCGATTGCAGAAAAAAGACTGACGAACGGAGTCATGACTCGCGCTAAAAGGAGTCATCAATCAACAAACTGGACGCGATAAAATCCACGCCCGCTATTATTAGTGACGGTGGGGAAATCTCGCTCTGAATCAAAAGTGCCAGGTTCAGAAAATCCAACATTGGTAAACTCGGTCTCTAAATTGGGAGAAAACTGTAGCTGATATCGATCTCCGATTCTGGTTCCTCCGGGGATTCGAATGGAAATCTGATCTCCATTCACCTCGGTAATTTCGGGGACCCACTGGAAGAGGTTTCGCGGATCATTTGACCCCGTAACGTAGTCACTAAAATCTTGATCGGCATTCCAACGGGCGAAGCTCACATTCCCGGTCCTCCCTTGAATGGTGTAGTTCCCTCCTACAAAAAGGTTTTGCCCAATTGCAACGCAAGATTGGGCGATTTGACTTGTGGTGCGTCCGACTCCGCCACCAACTTCCCCAAAGCGAGTACCATCCCAAGAGGCGACACGTTTTAAGGTCGTTCCACCAGATTCGACTTCAAACACGCCCACAAAGTAGATCGTTCCATCATCAGTTTGGCAGATGTCAAAAATTCCATTTTCATTCGCGCCCGAGACAGGCATGAAATTTTCAGATCCCAGCGAGTTCCAAAGTCCATCATTTTGCAGGAGAGCAATATCTCGGGCGGCGACTTGCGTTGCACCCGATCCTACACTGCTAAAATTTCCCACCACATAGACCCCATCCTCAGTGACCAACATTTTACGAATAACACCATCTACTCCCCCGGCAACTGCTTGCCAGGATCCATTTTCAAGAACAGCGAGACTAGGGATTTGTCGGGTTCCAGCTCCATTTCGAGTGAAACCTCCCGCAGCATAAAGACGTCCATCTGGAAGGATTTCGAGATCCCAGATGGTCCCTGGAGCACCTAGAATTTCCTCATCTCCGATCGTGGCATCGGAAGACAGACCATCACCCAATGAAAGCCAGCGACCAGCATTGCGATCATAGCGTCGAATATTATTTCCGTTCGTGATAGTGGTTCCTAAAAGACTACCAGCGATGACTGGTTGCCCTTCAAAGATGATGATATCTCGAATGAAGCCACCTGCTTGAGTTCCAGTTTCTTCTCCTGTGAGAGAATCATCTCGAAGAGTCGACCAAGTCTCTGTCGTCAGATTAAAGACAGCGGTATTCCCGTTAGCCGCGCCAAAGCGTCCATTCCCTCCAGCATACAGCAAGCCCTCAGACGCACTGTAATGAAGCGCACGTACTGCGACCGTATTATTGGTACCGTAGTTTGGCACAGGCTCCCAAGCTTCAGTCGCAAGATTAAAGCGTTGAAGATTCTCACCACTAGAGGCGACTTCAAAAAATCCACCTCCGTAGATGAATTTTCCGACATGTTCGAGAGCGATGTGTTCACGGCCTGCAGCTCGGAGATCGAAGATCCAAGAATCAGCAGTTCCGGCTTGGCCATAAACCAATGAACTTGAAATAACAGAAAGGACGAAAGTGGATAAAACAGAGAGTTTCATGCCTCCTTTACCAGCTTGCGTAGTGACGATTACATACTTTCTTAGCAATCGATTAATTTTTTCATGTTCTCGGAAAGACATACTCTAAAATATTGAACATCGATCACTCCGCTGAGTCTCATTTCGATGAGATGAATTTAAAAATGTCTTTTATGTCCTGGGTTGGACTTTTCCTATGTTTCACCGGATTGGCCATCCTGATTCCGAGAGGAGAAAAAGGAGAGCTGAGAGAGACACCCCTTCACCCCAATCATCATTCCGAACGATCAACTCCACCACATTCCTCTAAAAATAGAGAAGAGAGAATTGACCGAGCGAGTGACCGATCAATGGCAACCAACACTCGAAGATTCGACAAAGATGAGATTTTTTCTCCATCTGATTTCATGGACAATGGGATTCTTGACCCTCTCTATATCGAGTGGCGTGCAATAAAAGATCACTATCTGTCAAATATGTCTCAAGGCTTAAACTTCAATCACCCCATCATGATTGAGATCGGAGAACGCGGAATTGAAACTGCTGACAAGCTCGCAAAGTCGATCGCGAAAAAGAAAGCCACCAGAATGCAACTTCGATCAGACTCAAGAAGAAGGTGATTCGCGCGAACATTTAAGGTCACGAAAAGAGATCAAATCACATTCGCGCTCTCACGCTGCCTCACCGCCTCATAAAGGCACACTCCTGCGGAAACACTCACGTTGAGACATTCCACTTTTCCTTTCATCGGGAATTGAACTAGAAAATCACATTCTTTTTCCGTCAACTGTCGCATTCCTTCTCCCTCACGCCCCATCACAATGGCCACTGGACCTTTCAAATCAGTTTCGTAGAGCGACTGTTTTGCCCGATCAGAAGTGCCGACAATCCAGATTCCTCGTTCCTTCAAAGCCCGCATCGTTCGGGCGAGATTCGTGACTTTTACAAAAGGAACAGTCTCTGCCGCTCCCACCGCGACCCGGCGTACCGTTTCCGTCAATCCCACTGATTTATCTTTCGGCGCGATCACGGCATCCACTCCGGCACCATCTGCGGTCCGTAAGATAGCTCCCAGATTATTAGGATCCTGCACACAATCCAAGATAAGGAGCAGTGGCGCCTCTCGATGCGCGATCAAAGCTTCTAGATCTCCCTCATGATAAGGCTTTTTCTCGCCTCCCCCACGATGACGATTCTCTCTCGCCTCTCCACCTCGTTTCCGCATCACGCATTGCTACACTCCTTATGACATAGACACAAGTCTCAGGGTCATCCAGCGAGGAAAAACCTCGACTCTAGTCTGCCCAGATTTAGAGTGTTTTATTTTCCCATTCTGTTATTTCCCTTTATATTGTCTATCGTAAAAGAATATGCAATCGCCGCTCCCCACCTTTCCCTTCTTCGTTCTCGCTTCGAGTCAACTTCTCCATCGTGAACAAGAAAAAGGATTCCTCGCTCTCAGATCTAGGAAAAATGATCAAATTTCGAATCCGCATGCCCCTCTCGCCTCCTAAATTTCTCCTGCATGTGTCATCCTCAATTTGCTCACTGAACTCATATTTTTCGTCTTAAGAATATGAAATACCTGCCCCTCTTGTTATTTTTCTCCATCGCTCATGGATCGACTACCCCGATCGTGACCGAGAAATTTTTTGAGGAAAAAAACGGAGGAATTCTCGTAGAAGCAGAGCATTTCCATAAACAGGAAAAAACAACCAAACAGGCTTGGTATATCACCACCGCGAAATCCACCCCAAAGGTCGCAAGTGATCAGGATCAACCACACATTAAGGGCTCCGGGCGAGATGCTTATGTCGAAGCCTTATCTCATCAACCTCAATCACCAAACACTGCAAAAGCGCAAATCAAAGCGCCCGGAGAAACTGCGATCTTAAGCTATCGTATAAAATTCACAAAAACTGGACGTTACTACTGCTGGGCGAGAGGATTCAATCACAGCAATCGCACTGCAAATGGGATCCACCTTGGCCTCAATGGCACCTGGCCTGAATCCGGCAAGGACATCCACTGGGCTACGCGTAAAATTAATTGGTCATGGAACTTCAAACAATCTGACTCCAGTGACCCGCTCAAACAAAGCTTAGCTTACATCACGATTGATCAGCCCGGGATCCACACCATCCAATTCTCCATGCGAGAAGAGGGCTCCGAATTTGATCGATTTGTTTTACATCAAGTCAAACCCACCGAAGGAGAACTCCGCCCATCCTTTCTGGAGAAACGCCCTCCTAAAATCGTAAAAAAGACTCCCCAAAAAAAAACAACCAAGCCTCCAGTTGAGAAAAAGAAAACTCCAACAAAGGTTGCGAAGACCTCCAAAAAGAAAAAAGCCAAGCCTCCAGCTAAGAAAAAAAGTTCCATTCCTAAGCATCGGCATATTTCTGTCCCTGCCATTAAAGGGAGACACAATTCCGTCGAAGATGATGGATCATACTTGATTTTTTCAAAAAATTTCCCTGTTGGCAAAGCGTATCGTACGGTGGACTATCGATTTATTTCTCTCAATACTAAATCGACTTATTCTGCCGATACCAGTGTCACTTTTCCGTATTTCAAACGGGAATATTACATCACCTTACACTACCTATCGGAATCACATTGCGCCTCTCAACACCAAATTCTCATCAATGGTCAAACTGTCCTAACAGTTGATAACCCGATACAAAAAAAGGGAGGAAAAAGATATCTGTCTAAAAAAACATCAAAAAAGGTCAAAATCAAAAAGGGAGATACCGTCACCGTAAAAACACAAATTCTCGACTCAAAAAAATTGGGCACCCTTTCAGGACACTGGCAAATGCTCAGATTCAAACGGAATTAAAACAGCCATTGGCAAGAAACACGAAACATTGTTAGAATCCTGATTAGATTCATCATCACCTTCACATGTTTTTTTTCCGTGCAATCTTGTTTCTTTCTCTGCTCCCCTCTTCTCTATTTTCCAAGCCGCTCTCATCAGGCTCGCCTCTAATCTTCGAAGAAATTAATGGCACTCTGGAAATTGAGGCCGAACATTTCCGCTCACAGAATAAAAACAAAATCCGCTCTTGGCACATTGTCAGCGAGCATTCTCCATCAACGATCACCCCAGATGGCGATCCAAACCACGCGGCCACTGCCTCCGGTAGAAGCTACCTCGAAATCCTCCCCGATACCCGTCGCTCACAACACGACCCACTCATTCCGGGAGAGAACTTTCACGACACTCCCGGCCAGATTGCCATCCTCACTTACAAAGCATATTTTCATCATCCGGGGAGATACTACTGCTGGATCCGCACTCACTCGACCACCACTGAAGACAATAGCATTCATCTGGGGATTAATAACACATGGCCCGAGTCAGGTGCTCGGATGCAATGGACTCCCAAAAGCAAATGGCACTGGGACAGTAAACAACGCAGTAAAAAATCAGGCCGGGGGGAGTTTGGGAAAATCTGGATCGATGTTCCCAATCCGGGACTCCATGAAATCCATTTTTCCATGCGAGAAGACGGGTGCGAATTCGATAAATTCATCCTCACCAAAGAAAAACCCGACCCCGCACATCCACCCGGGAGTTCCAAATTTGCAAAAAAAACGCACCCCATCAAAAAGCCTGCGACCCCAGACCTCCAACAACCACGCCAAGAAGATGGCCAAGGCGCCATCACCATTTCGGGATCGAATACTCAATGGCAGCCCGTGACCCTCACCTTTGACGGCCCCTTCGCACATGAACGTGATCGCAAACCGAATCCCTTCATCGACTATCGCTTCTCGGTGGAATTCACCCATGAATCCGGAACTCCAACCTACCAAGTGCCCGGCTACTTCGCGGCAGATGGTCAGGCTGGAGAAAGCTCTGCGGAATCCGGAACCAAGTGGCGAGCTCACCTCTCTCCGGATCAACCCGGTAAGTGGACTTACAAAACACACTTCCACGGAACGGCGAAAGTCATTCCACCACAAACTGGAAGTTTCATCATTTCTGCAACACCCAAAAATGCTCCCGGCTTCTATCAGGAAGGGCGTCTCACATACGTTGGAAAACACTTCCTCCAACTCGCAGGCTCAAAACGTTATTTTCTGAAAGCAGGCGCTGACGCCCCCGAAACCCTTCTCGCCTACGCAGACTTCGATGGCACCATCGCTCGGAAAAAACATGTCCCACTCAAGACCTGGTCCCCTCACCTCCAAGACTGGAACCCAGGTGATCCAACTTGGAAAAATGGCAAAGGAAAGGGACTGATCGGAGCTCTCAATTATCTCTCTGGTAAAGGAATGAACGCCTTTTCATTTCTCACATACAATGCCGGAGGAGATGGTGACAACGTATGGCCTTTCGTCTCACGTGATGAGAAACTCCACTACGATTGCTCCAAGCTTGACCAGTGGAATATCGTATTCACTCACGCCCAATCCAAAGGCCTCTTTCTCCACTTCAAACTGCAAGAAACTGAGATGGACGATCACAATCGAGGGCAAGACAACGGAAAACGAGCGAAGATGAGGCATGTCCCCACGTCCCTCGACGGAGGAGCCCTCGGCAAGGAACGCAAACTCTATCTCAGAGAAATGATTGCCCGCTATAGCCATCACCTCGCGCTCAACTGGAACATGGGAGAAGAGAATACCCAGACCACGGCACAGCTCAAAGAACAAGCCGCTTACATCCGCAAGACAGATCCGTACGATCATCACCTAGTGGTCCACACCTACCCCCACTCCCAAGACATTGTCTATCGGCCCCTCCTCGGTGGTGACTCTCTCACCGGAGTGTCTCTCCAAAACTCTCGCCTTCGCGATTGTCATAAACAAACCGTGAAATGGCACCGCGCATCCAACAAAGCAGGAACTCCCTGGGCCATCGCCTTTGACGAACCTGGAAATGCTCAATATGGCATGCCTCCTGATCCAGACTATCCTGGGATCCCTAAAAATTTCCAAGGCCCGACCATTCATGAAACACGGACCCGCGCTCTCTGGGGCACCTTAATGGGAGGGGGCTGGGGAGTGGAATACTACTTCGGATACAAACTTCCGCAAAACGATTTGGTTTGCGAAGACTGGCGCTCCCGGGATCAGTCGTGGAATTACGCTCACATCGCGCTCCAGTTTTTCAAAAATGAAAAAGTACCCTACTGGGAATTGACTCCCGCTGACGAATTGGTCGGAAATTCCAAACACGAAAACTGGGCATACTGCCTCGCGAAGAAAGGGTACTATCTCATCTTCCTCGATGGGAGCCGATCGGTGACTCTCAAACCTTATCCGGGAGATTCTCCTAACAAAATCCAGTGGTTCAATACCCGCACCGGAACCAAACAAAACCAGCAACCACTACCGAACTTGAAAATCACAGCCCCAGACCGAAACGACTGGATTGCCATTATTCAGTAGATCCCCACAAAAAAATACCGCGCTCCACCAGAAACAGCGCACCGTCATCGATCCGCACTTGCGACTGTGAGAAAGAACAATAAGGATCTCCGCATGTCCAAAGTCACAATTTATCACTTCAATCATTGAGGTTCCTCAAAAAACGCCTTG
>CALGLJ010000113.1 GCA_937930235.1 uncultured Verrucomicrobiales bacterium
CCTTTCCACCTCGAAGGGAATCATGACCGGCCACGCAGCCAAGAAGCAGAAAGTCGGCGGAGAAATCATCGCCTACGTCTGGTAAACCTCCAACTCAGAATACAGAACCATGTCAAGAGTAGGACTCAAGCCCATCCCCGTTGTCGATAAGGTCACCCTTAAGTTCGACGGGAACAAAGTCACCGCAGAAGGACCAAAAGGAACGCTCTCCCTTGAGCTTCCCGAAGGACTCACCATCAAGCAGGACGAAAAGGAAATCACCGTCATGCGTGACAATGAACTCCGCCACGTCCGTGCCCTCCATGGCACCTTCCGCAGCCTCGTTAACAACCTCATCGTCGGAGTCACCCAAGGTTTCGTTAAGGATCTCGAGATCCAGGGCGTCGGTCTCCGTGCCGCCGTCAAGGGAAAGACCCTCGACCTTGCCCTCGGTAAGTCGCACCCCATCCTTCACCCGATCCCGGAAGGCCTCACCGTCACCGTGACCGATAACACCAAAATCAAGGTGGAAGGAATCGATAAGCAACTCGTCGGACAATTCTCCGCCGAAGTCCGTGCCTACTATCCGCCCGAGCCATATAAAGGCAAAGGAGTGCGATATGTAGGAGAATACGTCCGCCGTAAGGCCGGTAAGAGCGTTAAGTAAACCCTGATTCAAAACCAATAACTTTCCTCTCACTGAAATGAGCACTCTCAATCGTAAAGAAGTCCGCCTGAAGGTCCATCGTCGCATTCGGAAAAAAATATCTGGAACGGCTGCATCTCCTCGTCTCGCCGTTCACTTCTCAAATAAAAATGTCTACGCCCAAATCATCGATGATGTGACAGGCCGGACTCTTACTGCCGCTTCCACCCTTGATAAAGAAATCGAGAATGGGAGCGCGAATGTCGAAACTGCAATCAAAATTGGTAACCTCATCGCCCAGCGCGCTAAGGATGCTAAAATTGAAACCGTAAAATTCGACCGTGGTGGTCACCTCTACCATGGCAAAGTCAAAGCCCTCGCCGATGCCGCTCGTGAAGCTGGTCTCAAATTTTAATCCTTTAGCTCCGTACTTATAATGGCAACTAACGAAGAAACTCCCAAGCCTGCCGGCGAAGCTAAACCTGCTGGCGATGCCGCTCCAGCAGCGGATAACAATAATAACAACAGCAACAACAATCGTGGCGGTGACAATCGCGGCGGTGGTAATAATAACCGCGGCGGTGGCCGTGGACAGCGTCGTGAATTCGTTCGCGAAGTCCCTACTGACAAAGACGGCAATGAGCTCGTTGAAAAAGTCGTCTTTATCAACCGATGTGCCAAAGTGGTCAAAGGGGGACGCCGATTCAGCTTCTCAGCTCTCGTTGTTTCTGGGAACTCCAAAGGCTCGGTCGGCTTCGGCTTCGGAAAAGCAAACGAAGTCTCTGAGTGTATTCAAAAAGCCTCGGGTGCTGCTTCTAAGAACCTGAACAAGGTGAGCTTGCACGAAGGAACGATCCCTCACGAAATCTATGCTGAATTTGGTGGTGGTAAAGTCCTCTTGAAACCTGCGTCTCCCGGAACCGGGATCATCGCTGGAGGTGGTATGCGTGCGGTCTGCGAGGCCGTTGGCATCAAAGATGTTCTCGCAAAATCCATGGGCTCTAACAACCACGCAAACGTGGTGAAAGCGACCCTTAAAGCTCTCTCTGAGCTTCGGAACCGTGATGAAGTGTTGACTCTTCGCGGCAAGAAGAAAGAGAAAGCGATTTAAACTCAATTAACCGTAAAAATCATTTTCATGAATCTTCACACTCTTTCACCAAATCCTGGTGCCAAGCATCGCCGTAAGCGTCTCGGCTGTGGCGAGAGCTCTGGTCTTGGTAAGACCTCCGGAAGGGGGCACAAAGGTCAAAAATCTCGCTCTGGCGGTGGGGTCCGTCCTGGTTTTGAAGGTGGTCAGATGCCTCTGCATCGCCGTCTTCCCAAGCGTGGATTTAATAACACACGCTTTCAGGATAGCATCGCGATCGTGAACGTTTCTCAACTTGAGGAATTTTTCAATGCCGGCGAAGACGTCAACGAAGAAACTCTTCGTGCTGTCGGTCTGGTCAAAGGACAAATCGATAAGATTAAAGTCCTCGGTCAGGGTGAGATCACCAAGTCCCTCAAGGTGACCGTGCATCTCGCTTCCGCAACCGCCAAGGAGAAGATCGAGAAAGCCGGCGGCTCTCTTGAACTCTAGGCCAACGGGCTTCATCACAATCCAGTGAAGATCCCCGAAACGCATATTTTAACGTTGAGCCTGGTTCGCCAGGCTACAGCGTTTTTTGCGTTTTTCTGCGCCGCCCTCTTTCTCACTGCTTGTGAGAACGAAGAGCAGCGCACTCCGACGCTTAACATGGCGGATCAGACCGTGATTTATGAACAAATGACGGGGATCCTCGATCGCCTTTCTGAGGGGGCCGATCTCATGCCCGCCTTGGAAGAGCTTCACACCCTTATTGATAGTCAGCGCTTCCTGAAGCGTGAACTATCCGCCTTAGTTTCTGAGAGCAAGGAAAAGCCTGATCTCTCGAACAATGAGAATTTTTCCAAAGCGACATCCGCTTTCTTTACCGCTCTCACTCACTACCAGTCCACCGAAGGAGCTTCTCCGAAAGTGGCCCAAGCTCTCTCAAATCTTCATGACCCAGCTCCCATAAAAGGGGAAGGGTCATCTCAGTAATTTCCTAATACCCAAGTATCATGATTTCCGCATTTGCCAACACCTGGAAGATCCCCGAGTTACGGGATCGTATTCTCTTCACAATGGCTATGATCGTCATTGTCCGCCTCGGAGTAGCAATGCCTCTACCCGGGGTAAATATGGAGGTCATCGATGAGTGGCTGAGATTACAGAAAGAAGATTCTAAAGATGGCGCAGGTGGTGGCGTCGGAGCGATCTTGAATGTGTTCTCTGGAGGTGGTCTCCAACAGATGGGAATCTTCGCGCTGGGGATTATGCCATACATCTCAGCATCGATTATGATGCAGCTCCTGAGTGCAGTCGTGCCGAGGCTGTCACGTCTTTCTAAGGAAGATGGCGGTCGCCAGAAAATCAACCAATACACCCGCTTCATCACCATTGCTATTGCCATCGTGCAGGGCTTCTTCCTCGCGAAATCTCTTGAAGTTCCCCAAAACAATTTTCTGCTATCAGGGATTGGTAAAGCGATTGAAACGAAGGGTGATCTCGTGCCGGATTATGGTCTCGGCTTTGTCTTGATGACCGTGCTCATCATCGTTGCAGGAACCTTATTTCTCATGTGGATTGGTGATCAGATTACGGAACGAGGAATTGGAAATGGGGTCTCGCTCATTATTTCGGTGAACATCATATCTGCCCTCCCTGGGGTCTTCGTCCAACTTTGGAACACCTTCGTCGTGAATGGCGGTGGGAACCCATTCAAGCCCCTTCTCATAGTGGTCCTGGTGGTCTTCTTCCTCTTCGTGATTGCGGCAACCATTGCCATTACCCAAGCCCAACGGCGCATCGCGGTGCAGTATGCTCGCCGCGTTGCGGGCCGCCGTGAGATGCAGGGTGGGACTCAATACCTTCCCCTCAAAGTCAACTACGCTGGTGTCATGCCCGTGATCTTTGCCACTGCTATCATGCAGTTACCGATCACGATCTTGGGCCAAATTTTTTCCGGAAAGCCATGGATTGCAAAAGTGCAGGAAGCACTGTCTCCTAATGGGATTTGGTTTTACATCATTTCTGGAATCATGATCTTTGGATTTAGTTTCTTCTGGGTCGCCACCATGTTCCGCCCTTCTGAGGTCGCGGAGAACCTGAAAAAAGGAGGTGGGTATATCCCGGGGGTCCGCCCAGGGAAGCCGACTTCTGACTTTCTCGATTTTACCATGACACGCCTCACCTTTGCCGGAGCGATTTTCCTGACCTTAATCTTTATGCTTCCGTATTTCGTCGGACTGGCCCTCGGGCTGAATCCTGGTGGATTAATGACTTCATTTTTTGGTGGCACGAGCCTTTTGATTCTTGTGGGTGTGCTCCTTGATATGATGCGGCAAATTGAAACTCACCTGCTGCAACGCCAATACGATGGCTTCCTGCGTAAGGGTAAGATCAAAGGGAAAAGCCAAAGAATGCCCGCAGGTGGGCAAGCTTCCAGCTCCTCGGTCATTTATCTTTGGGCTCTTCTCGGAGTCATCATCATCGTAGCGCTCGTGGCTCTCGCCGTGAAAGGCTAACTTCGATGGCACAACCACTCGTCTTCCTCGGCCCACCAGCATCGGGGAAGGGCACCCAAGCCCAGAGACTCGCCGAGTCCCTGGGTTTTTCCTACCTCAGCACGGGCGGTCTTTTGCGCCGCGCCCTGAAGGATGGAAGTACCTTGGGTGAACAATCACGCCCTTATCTGGATCGGGGAGAATACGTCCCGGATGAGATCATCGTTCCCATGGTCCTGGAATGGGTCAGCGGAAAACAGGGACAGTGGATCCTCGATGGTTTTCCCAGAACGCTACCGCAAGCAGAGACGCTCGATGTTGCACTGACAAATGCCGGGAAAGTACTTCCTCGGGCCATCGTGCTGAAAGTGCCAGATGAAGAACTCCGCCGCCGCGTCACCGGCCGCATCGAATGCGAATCCTGCCACTGGACCGGCACCGGGCACGGTTCAGACTACTGCCCAAAGTGTGGAGGGACCCTTTCTGCTCGGGAAGACGATTCCACGGCTCGTTTTGAAAATCGCCTTCGTGAATTTCAAAAACTCGTGGTCCCCACCATTCGTTACTACAAAGAAAAATCCCGTGCTTACACCATCGATGGCGCCGGAACACCAGACGATATTCATCTCGCTGTTTGTGATCTCGTCAAGAGTGGGGCTTGATTGGTCGCACCGTTGCCGAGATCTGATCGTGGATCAATGTTCCTCACCGCATGCGCATAAGGCCTTGGGTTCGACAAATGCTTCTGGGGAATGATCTTCCTGAGAAAGTCTTGCTGCCAGTTCAGGAGTGAGAAGTGCCTGGCTGGCGACTTGGGGCTGCTGCACCGTCAAACGGAAAAACCCTTTTGGGAAAGTGAAAAGCCGCGTGGTAATGCGGTTATCATTATTTGTCGAAATCCTACTGTTACTTCCAGAAGTACCCGCCCCTCGGAAATTTCGCAAATCATCAGAAACGCTCACCTCATAGCGAATGCCGTCTTCGATCGCTTCCGCCTGCTTAGGAATACTCCAGCGAAATTCGGAAGCCGCTACTCGGGTGGGAAAAGGAAGCTGGTTTGCCTGCCCGACAGGATCTGTGCCGATTGCAAATTCCGTAAGATTACTCAAACCGTCACCATCATCATCACCATTAGGCCCTTGTTGAAGATTGCGACTCATCGCAAAAAGTTCATAGTTTGTAAAATCTGGCACAGTCGCTGCGTCAATCAGAAGGTCGAACCCATCAATCCCGCGATCATTGCGGAAAATGCGATCAGTCTGATCGCTACTAATTTGCTGTGAAGTTCCTCCCGGACTCGCCATGAGATTAGCGCTTCCGCCCGGAGTATGGCTGAGGCCAAGATTGTGTCCGATTTCGTGGGCCACGACCGATGCGATGACGTTGCGGCCACCTGATGAGTTGAGAAGATTGGCTCCTACGTAAACGGTTGTGCCTGATCGGTCCACCGAAGCTAAACCCGCTGCGGTATTCAAGCTGAGAGGTTGGAAACCGGGTGCGGCCTCGACGAACACCATTTCAATATCGGTGTTCGTTTGCGTTAGTGGGATGTCGTTGAGACGAAGAATTTGGCCCAAATGAGAACCAGGTCGCACCCCTCCCGCTCCGTTATTGTTGTAGGTGAAATTGTTGCGAAAAATTGTCTCGGGCAAAAAATTGATCTGAACACCGACCTGATTCCAAATCTGATTGATTTTATCGATGATGTCGCTCTCTTGGGCCTCATTTCCGAAAGATGTTGCAAGTTGTCCCCCAGATGAACCGGAGCGAATTCGGTTTACGGTGACAATGTGCGTAATGGGACTAGGAGGATCAACACGCAATTGAGCATGACTTTCCGGGAGGCATAAGCTCAAAAGACTAATGACGGCGAGATGCCTTATTTGAATAGCGATCGATTTCATTTGGATTGGAAGGTTGCTAAGGAGAAGGGTGCGAGAAGATTAGCGGCTTATGTTCGCGCTAGCTCTAGAGCCTTAAACTTGTTCTCGGAGCGAGAATTTATCACACGACGAGATCCTGAAGCATATAGGTGATCGGTAAATTTTCAACATACAATTCCCGATCAATCTCGAGATTGTTGGTATGGAGAGCCATTAATTCCTGCGGATACTCCCACTTGGACTTCGTTTACATAGTATCTGTTTAGCTCTAGAGTTCTAG
>CALGLJ010000114.1 GCA_937930235.1 uncultured Verrucomicrobiales bacterium
TACGTGTCAGGTGCCATGAGGTTGTTACTTTAGCATTTTCGGGGTTTGCACCAAGGCGAGATCGTCTACCTTCCCATCACATGATTTCGGTAAGTCACCTTTCGCATCAATATGAAACTCAGGGGGAGTCGGTGGAAGTTCTCAAAGACTTAAACTTTTCCCTCAGCGAAGGGGCTGCTGCTACGGTGACTGGGCCTTCTGGCAGTGGTAAAACAACGTTCTTAAATATTCTCGGGGCCATGCTTTCTCCGACTCAGGGCGAAGTGAAAATCGGTGGAAAAGACATTTCTTCCTTTTCTGAAGAAGAAGCGACCCATTTTCGTAATCGTCATTTAGGCTTCGTCTTTCAGCAGCACCATCTCCTTCCACAGCTGACAGTCATGGAGAATCTCCTCGTGCCACGCCTGGCGGGAGGCTGGGAGGAAAGTGAAAAATCCACTCGGGAACGAGCACATGAATTGCTCGATTATGTGAATCTCAGCCATCGTATGGATCATCAACCATCAGAACTTTCTGGAGGAGAAAAGCAACGCACCGCTGTTGCTCGTGCCTTGATGAATCAGCCCAAAGTTCTCTTAGCAGATGAACCAACCGGGGCTCTTGATGAAGAGACAGGAGCAAAGGTCACCGAGCTCCTGCTCAAGGTGCAGCGCGAGCACGCGGTCACTCTCGTGGTGGTCACTCATGATATGAAACTCGCAGAGAAGGTCGGCGGGATTTTTCAAATGTAAGCGCCAGCGTTGGATCTGCTTTCTCAATTCTCTTGGAATGGCCTTCATCAGACGATCAATAAAAACCGATATGACAAATCTCTAAAAGATGACGAGTTGGAAATTTATTCTCAAAGGAGTGCGTCACTATCGAGCCACTTATCTCGGGGTTCTTGCTGGAGTCGCGGTGGGAGCGATGGTTTTACTGGGAGCATTGATGGCTGGGGATTCAGTCGCTGAGAGCTTACAGCAGGCTGCCAAGTGGCGAACCGGGAAGGTGAATCAGGTCTTTACCGGAGGGGAACGGTTTTTCCGGAGTGCGCTCGCAGAAGACGAGCAGGCGCCTGTGCTCTTCCTAAAAGGGCAGGTGAATGTGGGTGAGCGAGGCGAAGGGCAAGTGCAGGTGTTGGGGGTAGATGAGCGATTCTTTGCGCTCGCTCCGGGTGAGGGAGGGGCCGCTCCGAGTGAGCGAGGCGTTGCGATTAGCGAGACTTTGGCTGTGGGGTTAGATTTAAATGTCGGAGATGATCTCGTCATCCGCGTCCCGAAACCTGGGCTGCTTTCCCGTGATGCACCCCTCTCTGGTGAAGGAGAAACGATTCTATCAATGCGGGGCAAAGTGGAGCGCATTGTGACGAACGAAGCCTTTAGCCGCTTCAGTCTCGAGGGCACTCAGATTCCTCCGTCTTCAGTTTTTTTACCGCTCACACGTTTACAGGAAGAAACTGAGCTGACTGGCCAAGCGAATCTCATTCTTCTACCACCCGGTGACGGTGAGCTTGGTGATCTTCTGTTAGAGGATTACGGGATTTCCGTTGTTGAGGTTCCCGAAGGGGTCGAGATTCGCTCTCAACGCATTTTTATGGAACCACGCATCGTGGATGCCATTTCGGAAAAATTCACCGTCAATCGGGTGCTGACTTATTTGGTCAATACCTTTCAATCTGCGCAGGGAGAGACTCCATATTCGATGGCTACGGCAGTTGAGCAGGCCAGTTTCCTCCCAGAACTCCAGCGGGGAGAGATCATTCTCAATGACTGGCTTGCGGAGGATCTTCAGGCAAAAACCGGAGATCAAATCACGCTCTCGTATTTTTCCCTCACGGCTGGAAATCAGCTAGAAGAAGTCGATGCGTCTTTTCGGGTCAAAGGGGTCATTCCCCTCACCGGAGCTGCTGCTGATCAGCGCTGGATGCCAGATTTTCCTGGCGTCGCTCAGGTCAAAAGTGCTCGTGACTGGGAACCTGGACTCCCACTCGATCTCAAGCGTATTCGTGACAAAGATGATGACTACTGGGACAAATATCGGGGCACTCCAAAGGCTTGGACCTCCTATGACGATGGTCTCGCACATTGGCAGAACCGTTGGGGGAGTGTCACTGGCCTTCGGATCGCGGGAGAAAGTAAGTCAGAGGTGGAAGCTACGGTCACCTCCCTCTTGGATCCCTCGCTTGCTGGAATGCAAACTCTCGCTTTTAAAACACAGGCGCTGACCGCTGCCAAATCTCCCGTGAATTTTGCCAGCCTCTTTTTAAGTATGGGGTTCTTTCTGATCTTGGCGGCCTTGGCTCTTATGGCGATGCTCTTTCGTTTTAATATGGAACAGCGAACCGAAGAGGGAGGGCTCTTGGCTGCTCTTGGAGTGGGTTCAAAAAAGATCCGGAACTGGCGACTTGGTGAAGCCTTTTGGGTGATCTTGCTGGGAGGGATTTTGGGCATGATTCTCGCGGTGGCATTTTGTGCCATTGTTTTGAAAGTCATCGGCTCCATCTGGGGAAATGCGGCCTTCCGTCTGCACCTGAGCGCTCCCAGTCTTGTGGGAGGGTTCTTTGCCCTCATGGTGATCAATCTCGGAGTCGTATGGTGGGTCTCGAAGAGGCAGACTCAACAGAGCGTCAGCCTTCGTCTTGGGGGAGGCTCTCTGAAGGAATGGCAAAAGATGGGAAAATGGGGGTATGCAGGATTCTTACTTGGAGGACTGTTTTTAGGAGGGGGACTGTTCCTCGGCCCTCCCTTTGGATTCTTTCTCATGGGAACCGGGGGACTCCTCATCGGCCTGTCACTTTTTCGACTTCGCTTACAGAAGCAGGCTTCACTTCAGAGATTGAATCTGAAGTCTCTCGCGATGGTGAATCTCGGTCGTCGGAAATCGCGTGGATACACTGTCGTCATGGCGCTTGCAATGGGCGTGTTCATGGTGCTCTCGGTCGCCGCTTTCCGGAAAGGAGTAGGGGATAGTTGGAGTGACCCAAAGAGTGGCACGGGAGGATTTGGCCTCTGGTTAGAAACAACGGCTCCGGTCAATCGCCCTGCCGATGCGCTCGGAAAAGTTCGGTGGTTCGGCACTGATAAAACCGTTCCCATCCGCATTGGCACCGGAGATAATGTCGATTGTTTTAATCTGAACTCTTCCCAGAATCCGAGGCTTCTGGGGGTCAATCCCGAGGCCTTAGCTCAGCGATTTAGCCCGAGTGAAGCATGGCATCATTTGAGAGAGAAAGGCGTTCCTGCATTTGTCGATGAGACCACCTTACTCTGGGTTTTAAAAAAGAAAGTAGGAGACACTCTGGAGTATCATGATGAATGGGGTCACCCCTTCGAAGTGACGATTGCAGGTGTTCTCAAGGATTCCATATTTCAAGGCTCACTGATCATTGATGAGCAAAAATTGTTAGAAAAATATCCCTCAATCAGTGGTTACCAAATCTTTCTTGTGGAGGATGAAAACGACCGCATCGACCTGCAAACTGAAACTGCCGATCTGGGCGGCAAGGTCACGCACACAAAGGATCGCCTCGCGGCTTTTCACGAGGTGGAAAATACTTACATCGCGATCTTTAATGTCCTGGGGGGACTGGGGATGATCCTCGCTAGCGTCGGGGTAGGAGTCGTCATGGCGCGGAATCTTCTCGAACGAAGAGAAGAATTTCAGGTCATGGAATTCATGGGTATTTCTAAAGATAAGCTAAAACAAATGACCATGACGGAAGCCAAATCACTCATTCTCTGGGGACTGGGAATTGGCTTTGTTGCTTCCTTGCTATCGATTCTCCCTTTATTCGGTCACACCATTTCACTGTTTGATTTCGCGCTCATGGGAGGGCTCCTTCTCCTTATGGGAGTCGTTGCTTGGGGGAGTTCGATCTTGGCGTATCGAAGGACGGTCTATACTTTCAGCCCAAGTGAAAAAAATCTGGACTCCCATTATTGAAACATCGGAAGACTTCCAAAAGGCAGCTTCGAAGTTGATCGATGATGGAATAAGTTTTTTTCAGGGAACGTTTGGAAGCATGCAGCTCTTTGCATCCAGTGAAGCTCTCGTGGGCTCGCAAAATATGGAGCGTGATGAGACTCACTATTTATTGATTCCTAATCGTTCCGAAGCAAATGGCTATTGCCTGTATTCTGCTCGGGTCCTCCCGCAAGGAGTAGGGCCTGAAAACAATCTTCCCAAAGCAAAAATATTTCAACTTCCAGGTGAGGGAGCGGAGCAACATCTCATCACCCTTTTGATGGGACAGTTAGAAGAGAAGGGGCTGGCAAAAGCGACATGCGATTCTCCCTTGGCGGACCGTCTCGAAATCATTGCAGATGAAGTCGACAAACAATCCACTCTGCTGTCCGGTGGCCTACTTTTGGTGGGAGGTGCGGTGGCTCTGGCTAATCCCATTCTGGGAGTCGGAATCGCGGCAAAAGCTTTTGCCCCCAATTTGGCTTCCAAAATATCAGTGCATGGAGTCAAACACGCCTCCAGTTGGCTCCGAACCCGACAAGAAAATTCGGTCAAAAAAGAGGTCGCAAAAACGGCTCAAAGGGAAGTCCGCCAGATCAAGCCAGAGCTGAGAGTGAATAGGATTTTAGAATTATTGGAGCAAGCTCTCAGTACCTCAGATGGTTCTTTCGATCCAGGACTTGCTTCAGAGAACTTGTTGGATGATCTTTCGACTCTTCCGGACCTCCGGCTAGCAGTTCAGGCTCTAGCTGCAGTCTATGCTGAAAATGCCACTCTCGATCCTACTCTGCGATGCTGGATTGATTCTTTAACGGAATCCATTCTAACTTGAGATGTTTTTTAATTCATCTTGCATTCTGATTGAAAGTGCCTTGTAAAGAAAACGGCAAAAAAAATTAGTAAACATTGAGATTCGATCAAGGATTGGGCGCTTCTTTACTGTAATTTGTCCTATTTTGGGAATAGATTGAAATAATTGGAAGTGAGTGACCTCCTAGACGTGCATAGGGTAAAGCCTAAATCATTTGATTTTTTTATTTAAATGGAGTGGGGATAATTTTTGCTTATGCAAGAAAATGATTTTTCCTGAGTAAATGAAAGCAGAAATGTCCGAGCCACAAAATAAAACCAAAGCCAATCGGAAGCGCACGAAGACCCCATCGGCAGTGGGTCTCAGTGAGACCCTTGACATGCGTCAATTGCGGTACTTCGTCGAAGTGGCGAGACTGGGCTCGATGAGTAGTGCCGCGAGAGCGTGCGGGATGAGCCAGCCTGGAATGAGTTTACGGATGGCAGAGCTTGAGACTCGGATGGGTGAGCAGCTCCTTCGGCGAGGTAGCAAGGGAGTCGTCCTGACCGAGGCAGGGAGAGTGCTCCAGCATCATGCGGAGCGTATCCTCCTGGAAGAGTCCCGCTTACGGGAGCAATTTTCGGCACGGGAAGACTTGCAAGCAGGTCATGTTGCCTTTGGGCTGATTCCGACCTTAGCGCCCTACCTTTTACCGTTAATGTTGGCAGAATTCCGATCCGAGTATCCTGACATAGAAATTGAAGTTGTCGAAAGTCAGACTTCCATTCTCATCGAGCGCATTGGTGCCGGAGAGTTAGAATTCGCAATTCTCAGCGATGTCACCTCGGCAGATCAAAGGAGGTATGGCTTGCAAACAAGAGAGCTCTTCCGTGAGCCTCTTTTACTTGCCGTTCCTCATCAGCATGAGCTCGCCCAGAAAGAAGAAGATCCCGTCCCTGCAAATTTGAATCCCAAGGAGATTATCCATCTTTCTGACGGTCATTGCTTACGTGATCAAGTCCTCAAAGTCTGCCGTTTAGAGTCAGTCGAACGGAACTTACAATGTGACCAACTTGATACCGCTTTAGCCATGGTTTCCGCAAATCTAGGAGTCTCACTCATTCCCAAACTTGCGGTCCGACGTGAGCTACAAGACCGTGTCACCATCCGCAGCTTTAGAAAACCTTGGCCTACTCGCACCATTTACCTCCTTAAAAAGAAGGGGGTCAAGTTGAGCAAAGCGTCTGAGAAATTAGTAAAAGTCCTTCAAGGCGAATCCATGTAGCCTTCGCTGGGGCTTTCAATTCAGCTGAAGTGCTGAGGCTAGATTTTGTCGTTTCTGGAAGGTGATGCGCCTAGAATGGAGAGATTTGGGTTAAAAATTTAACATTTATTAACAATAAATGTTGATTTATTAAAAAAATATCCTAGACTAATGGCCAGCGCTTCAAATTTTTCTAATGTTCGCAAAAACTTCGATCCAACCTGTCTACCCTGCGCATATTGACGCAGATCCTTCCGTTCAGCATTCATTTCAGGCTGACACCTCATTTCGCCGGATTCATGTCAGCTCCAAGAAGGCGAGCCGGAGTTTCAAAGCAGCCCCTAACACGATTGCGGCAGCCTCACGCTTGGCGAACATTGCTGGTCTGCCAACCATCGAGCGAGTTGTGGCCACGTCTTCCGATGAGCGCCTCATGATTTTTTCTCTTGAAGCTCCAAACGCTTCTCCTCCTGGGCCGCGAATTTTTGGGCTCACTACTGAGCCTTCGGTCACGCTGGATCAGGCGATTCACTTCGTCCGTCCGCTTCTCTAATACACATTACTTTTAAAAAATTTTGAACCATGGATGCTAAAGGAACAATCGATCATATTATCACGCTCGATGGAGTGTATGGGGCATTTTTCTCCTCACATCGCGATCAGTCAATCATTGCGAAAGTTCCGCACGATTATCCGGCAGCGGTTCTTCAGGGGATTGCATACCATGGCGAAGATGTTCTGGAGCAAGTTCGGAAAGGGATGAAAGACTGCCACGAGGTGCGTCTGGATATGCAAAACATGAGTATCCTCATGTTTTTAGTCACCGGGGGCATTGTATATGCCATGGTCTACAAGCAGGCCATCATTGAGCAGGTCCGGAATGCCGTTTATGGAATCTGCCAAGAAGCGGAAAAGGCGCATCAGCAAAATATGCTGCTCACTTCTCGGATCACTCCTGCCGACCTTCCTAAAGAGATCACCGAGCCTTCCTCAGAAGATTCCCCGCTGGCGATGGAGCCAATCAAAGCGGTTCAGCCCAAATCGATCAAAGAGTCACGTTATACTGACGAAGTCCTCATCGGAGAAGGTGGTTCCGCACAGGTCTTTCGAGCTTACGATACCAGGATCAAACGCCAAGTTGCGCTCAAGCGTTTCAAGGAAAATTTCAACACGAATTTGGATGAGGTCGCTTACTCCGAACTCGAATCAGCGTCTCGCATTCAGCACCATAACGTCGTGAGCACACATGATGTCGACATGGATGATCACGGACGTTTTCTCGTCATGGAGCTCATCCAGGGAGATGATCTCGAAACGGTCCTCGAGAAGGGGCCTCTGGATCTGAATCGGTTCATAGGTCTTGCGATCCAATCTCTCGAAGCCCTCACGGCGACGCATGAAGCTGGTCTATTGCATCTCGATATCAAACCGGCTAACCTCATGTTTTCTGAAAACAGCAATGACCGGGTTCACGTCAAACTCATCGACTACGGCCAAGCAGCCTTAATGGAAGACCAGCCAAAAGGCGCTGGTCTCTCAGGCTCGATTCACTATGCCAGCCCAGAGTATCTGAGCGAAAAGGCAGTCGATCTTCGTTCAGATCTCTATTCTCTTGGCTGCGTATTCTATACCGCCCTTTCCGGGATTCGCCCTTTTGAAGGCGATAGCATCCTCGTCATCATGGCCGCTCATCTTCGTCATCGTGTGACCGATATTGCCGAAGTGGTGCCAGGTCTACCTGCTTGGCTGGCGGAGTGGGTCATGTCTCTCATGTCTCAGAATCCTGAAGACCGCCCTGCTTCTGCCGAAGTTGCCTTAGAATCACTCCTACAACGCGGAATGACTAAGTTCGAAATCGAGCAGAAAAAAGAGCGAGAGCTGGCCCAAGCCTGATCGCAAAAATCTTCCACGATCATTTCTAATCACAAAAAAGGGCCGTGTTTCAAAATTGAAACACGGCCCGTGCTGTATCACGAGGATACTAGCTAGATCGCCCGTGCGCTTTAGGAAAACGCACATCTAGCAAAGACAAACGATCTGATGAAGGGCGCGACTCACGTCCTTCGCGGCACACTATAACTAAATTAGTGAGCAGCACTATCACAAAAAATGGTTAGAGACGGAATAGTTCATGACCAAGGCGAGATCACCTGTTAGAAAAGTCAAAGCTCTCGGGGGCCGCCTTGGAGAACTTCTTGCGAGGCACCATCAGCGTAGTTTTTAAAATTATCGCGGAAGAGATTGGCAAGGTTTTGAGCTGCCGCGCGATAAGCGGCCTCATCTGTCCAAGCTGCTTTCGGGATTAATATTTCAGCAGGAACATCCGGCACGGCCGTGATTGTTTCGAAACCAAAGGTATCGTCAATTTCACAGGGAGCATTCGCTAGGCGGCCATTGTAAATCGCTTCGACAATGGAGCGCGAGTAAGCGAGCTGAATGCGCTCACCCTCCCCATAGCCTCCTTTGATCCAGCCTGTATTCACCAGCCAGACATTGACTTGATGACTTTGCATTTTTTCAGCTAGGATTTCTGCATACTCGGAGGGATGGCGGACCAGAAAGGGAGCCCCAAAACAGGCGGAAAATGTCGCCTCGGGTTCCGTCACTCCCATCTCTGTTCCCGCGACTTTTGCGGTATATCCAGAGATGAAATGATACATGGCTTGCGCTTCATTGAGCCGGGCCACTGGCGGGAGAACGCCGAAAGCATCGCAGGTGAGAAAAATAATGTCGGTAGGATGCCCTGCGATACAGGGGATTTGCGCATTTTTAATAAACTCGATGGGGTAGGCTCCACGCGTATTCTGGGTGATCGAAACATCGGAGAAATCCACATGATAGTCCTCATCATAGACTACATTTTCCAGAACCGCTCCGAAGTGAAGGGCATGAAAAATATCTGGCTCCTTTTCCTCTGAAAGGTCGATGGCTTTGGCATAGCATCCGCCTTCGATATTGAAAATTCCTCGTTCCGTCCACACGTGCTCATCATCGCCAATGAGCTTACGCTTTGGATCAGCGGAAAGGGTCGTCTTCCCTGTTCCTGAAAGGCCAAAGAGGACTGCGCTCCGGTTCGTCTCGGGATCCGCGGTGGCACTGCAATGCATCGATAGGTGACCGTGAATGGGCATCAAGTGGTGCATGAGGGTAAACACTCCCTTTTTCATTTCTCCGGCATACTCTGTTCCGAGAATCACCATTTCTTTATCCTCAAAACACACATCAATCGAGGTCTTGGAGGTCATGCCGGTGCTCAAGCGGTTTGCCGGAAACCGTCCCGCATTGTAGATGGTAAAGTCAGGAGTGCCGAAGTCAGCGAGTTCTTCCTTACTCGGGCGGATGAGCATCGTATGCATAAAAAGAGCATGATACGGGCGGGAGCATATCACGCGGACTTTGATGCGCTCGTCAGGGTCCCATCCTGCAAAGGCATCAATGACATAGAGCTGCTCGCAAGTGTTAAGGTAATCTTTTGCTCGTTCACGATTGATCTGGAAGGTGCGCTCATCGATCGGGATATTCACATCTCCCCACCATACGGTGTCCTTTGAGGCGGCATTTTTTGTAATCCGCTTATCTTTTGGAGAGCGGCCTGTCTTTTCACCTGAGTAGGCAATCAAGGCCCCGGAGTCTGAAAGAGAAGTATCGGGTTCATAGCGAATCGCTTCCATATAGAGAAAGGAGGGAGCTGGATTGCGTAAAATGTTATCCGCTTCCAAGCCGATGGCCGAGAGATCAATTGTTTCCACGCTCATCAACCTAACAAAATCATCATCAGTGTAAACAGGGAAGCCCTTCAAGCTTTCGCTTGAAGGGCTTCTCGGAAAGAGGAACTCAGATGTTTATCCTTGTTTGGCGGCAATGACTTTTCCGCTCGCATCAAAAGTGACTGCCGCTTTTCCTGACTTCGCTGGTCCCTGACGGAGTCCGCCGACGAAGGTGGAGGCAGGGCCAAGCGCGGGCACCATATTAATCGCCGTTGATTTGATCTTCTTCATGATAAAGTTCGCATTTTCAAATACCCAGGTTTCTTCTCCCGCGATGTGATATTTGTAGCTGGGGCGTCCGAGGGCTTGCGTCACTTCTTCTGCCGACATGCCTTTTTTGATGTCAGCGTAAACTGGGCGGTTTACGAAAGGGGACTTCCACCATGGAGTCTTGGGAGCCTCTAAGGCATTGAGTTTTTTGTTAAAGGCAGACCCTTTAAGGCCTTTGAGTTCTGCAAGTTGAGGTGCTTTAAGATCTCGCAATTTGGTAAGCTCGGGAATGCTTAATTTCTTAAACTGTGGCGCTTCTAGCCCAGTCATCTGAGCGAGTTGTAACGCTTGTGGTTTGGAAATCCGCCCTCCTTTAAAGTCGGAGAATGCGGGGAGACCTTCTAAGCCAGGAAGCGTGGGCTTGCTAAAGCCGGGAAGGGCTGGTTTTTGGAACTTCGGAAGAGTTGGTTTCTTAAGCTCGGGCACCGTAGGGGTTCCGATCGTAGGGGTTCCGATACCAGTCAACTGTGAGGCGGCGACCTCTCCAAGTTTGTTTGCTAATTGAGGGCCTTTGAGACCTTTGAGTTGAGCGAGCTGCTCGACAGGTAATTTTTCAATCACCGCAATCTGTTTCGGAGAGAGTCCGGCCAGTTGTGAGGCTTGTAAGCCAGTTGCTTTGGCCGCACTCGCTTGTGCTGCCGCAGCTTCTTGCGGACTTGCAAATTCGGCAGGGGGATTAATACCTCCGCAAGAGCAGAGGATGAACAATGGGGCTAGGGCGAAGATCGATTTCACCAGCACAGGATCAACTTGATTTTCAATCTGGCAAGCGATTGATCCAAATTTACCCAATTTTTCTCTCTGAGTTTTTTTCGTTGTCGACAAAGAGTATGGAAAAACAGCGCTTACTGCTCTGCCAACTTGCGAAATTTTTCTCCGAGTTCTTGTCCTCCCTCCACCGTTTGAAAACCGACTGCATATGCTGCAATGAGTGCATCGACGGTTTTTTCTGATTTTTTAATGAGGGCCTGAAGAGCTGAATCTTCCTTGATAATCTTTTGCATTTTGACCCCGATGTCGATGCGCTCAGGTGAAGCCGGAGGGAGCTTGGCGAGTTGGGAAAGAAGTGGCTGAATTTTTGGATGAGAGTTTTTCGTTTGATTGAATTCTTGGATTACCTCGTTGTGTCCACTTTTTGCGTTCATGACCTCAGGATGTTTCTCCACTTTCGGAAAAGCGGGATGAGCCATGGCCTCCGTGAGTAAGGCGATGTAATCTGTCTGTCTCTTCACGCGTGCAGGTGTCTTATGCTCCACCTCTTCTGCGGTTGTTTCTACGACCTCCTCTTTTTGGCAAGAAACTAAAGTGAATAGGATGGCGATGAATAGATGCTGGTAATTCATTTTCAGGAATGCGTTATGAGGACGGGATTGCGAGATCACAATCGAGATTTTTTTAGTAGGGGGAGATTTTATTAGAGGAAGCGATGTTACGAACGATTTTCTTTTTCTTTCTTAAGTCGCAGTTGGCCGCAGGCGGCGTCAATATCGTGCCCTTTTTCTAAACGTAATGTTGCTGAGACTTGGTGCTTTGTGAGGATATTTCGAAAACGTTTGCAGTGGTCGTCTGAGGGACGAACCCACGGTAAACCTTCCACGGTATTGTAAGGGATCAGATTGACCTTCGCGTTGATCGAGCGAGCGCGTTTCGCAAGAATTTCTGCATGTTGTGGCGTGGCATTGATCCCGTCTATCAGGATGTATTCGAGGGTGATCTTTTGCTTCTTATTCGCATTCCAAATTCGTAAGGCCTCAAAAAGTTCCGCGACAGGATACTTCTGATTTACGGGCATGATCTTCTCTCTTGTTTCATCATCTGGTCCATGCAGAGAAATCGCCAGTCGAATCTGCTGTGGCAGAAGAGCGAGTTTTTTAATCTGGGGAACGAGTCCCGAAGTTGAAACGGTAATGCGTCGAGCTCCAATGTGAAGCCCCCAATCTGATGTGATGATTTCCAGCGCTTGGGTCAGATTGGTGAAATTTGCCAACGGCTCACCCATTCCCATAAAGACGAGGTTGTTCACCTTTTCGCCTGAAAGTTCTTCCGCTAAGATAATCTGAGAAATGATTTCAGAGGCTTTTAAATTCCGGGTAAAGCCATCGAGTCCGGATGCGCAAAATTTACAGCCGTAAGCGCAACCCACCTGAGAAGAGACACAGAGAGTGTGACGATCAGACTTCTCACCATAAAGCGCAGGTGATGCTGGGATGAGAACCGTCTCAATGTAACGCTCGTCGGGAAGTTGAAGGAGGAATTTCCGCGTAGTATCTGCCGAGCCCTTTGTCAGGGTGTGGGTGAGAGGTCGGAGTGGATACTCCGCAGCCAGAGCTTGGCGCAGGGCTGGCGGTAAATTGCTCATCTCTTCCCATGATTGAACACGCTTTTGGTAAATCCAATCCAGGATCTGCGCGGCACGATAAGTCGGCTGCTGATGCTCTCCGAGGAGTTTGATCAGTTGGGTCTTGGTGAGCATGGTGACGAGACTCAGGCTAAATAGAATAGAGAATGAAGGGGATCAAAATTTTAAATGAATTCCGACGGACGGGTGTGGCGAGCTGTTTCTTCGTGGCTCTTTACCCCATTTGAACCCGAAAGAGAAAATACGAGATGGAGTGCGCGGGGGCGGTCTGAAGGAATTCCATGAGTAAGAGATGTTATTTCTCAAAGACAAAAAATTTACGGCAAACGAAATTCACCATTGCCGAGGAGATGATGAATGAAAGATCTGCGATTTTATTCAGGGCATTGAATGTTTGCACAAGCCAAACTGGAAGGATGAGGCCCAGGGAAAAGCTGAGGAAAGAGATCAGAGTAAAGAGAGCGAACTCCTTTCTCACTTGGTGGCGGCCGGGAGTAAAAACCAGCCAACGATTTAGAATGTAGGCGATCAGGTTGGAGGGGATAAATGCGATGAACTGAATCAGCGAATTGTTCCAAGATCTTGTGCTCTGAGAGAGATCGAGCGAAAAATGCTGGGGGTAAAGAGAGCGTCCAATCGTAGTCACCGTAATGAACACCAAGAGCGAAATCACGCCACAGATTCCATATTTACCAAACTGAATGAGAAAAGGAGTGTCGCGATCAAAAATGGTACGGCTGAGGCCGTATTTCCGGAAATAGTTCCAAGCTTTTCCAATTTCCTGCGTGATCATTCGCTCACAAGAGTAGCCAGAACGGCCTTTTGAGCATGGAGGCGATTCTCCGCTTGTTGAAAAATGGTGTCAGCATGCTCTTCTAGGATTTCTTCGGTGATTTCTTTGCCGCGATATGCTGGAAGGCAATGGAGAACGATAAATTGATCCGCGCAATGGCGAAGGAGTTCGGAATTGATCTGATAAGCGCCAAAGAGGGCTTCTTTTTCATCCTGTCCTTCCTGGCCCATGGACAGCCAGACATCGGTATTGATGACATGCGAACCTCGCGCTGCTTCTACCGGATCGGTAGTCAGAGTGACTCGATCGGTATCGAGTCGGTTCATAAATTCCTGCGATGGAAGGCAAGATTCCGGAGCGGAAACCACGAGCTCAAACCCAAGATATTTAGCGGCCCACATCCAAGAGCGCGACATGTTGTTATCACCATCGCCAATAAAGGCGATTCGTTTGCCATTCCAGGTGCCAAGTTTTTCTTTAATCGTAAGAAGGTCGGCGAGGATTTGGCAGGGGTGCTCTTCATCAGTGAGAGCATTGATAGTAGGGATTTTTGAGAAGCGGGCAAAGTCTTCCACATCTTGCTGCGCGAATGTGCGGATGATCGCGCCATGCACCATGCGGCCTAGAACACGTGCCGTATCTTTGATTGGTTCTCCACGGCCGAGCTGGATATCATTCTTGGAGAGAAACATGACATGGCCCCCGAGTTCACGCACTCCGACTTCAAAAGAAACTCGGGTCCGAGTAGAAGCTTTTGTGAAAATGATGGCCCAAGTTTGCCCGGCTAATGGTTGCGTCTGGTGCTTCTCCCGATTGGCCTTCATCTCGATGGCAAGATCGATAAGTGCATTGAGTTCGGTGGAGGAAGATTGTTCAATAGAGAGCAAGTTCATCATGACTAGCGTGGAAACGAAGAGCGGACCGTGCCCGAATTTCCCGTTGAGTTCAAGTTTTGTGTGAAGACGATTGGTGGGTGTTCACGTGGAGGGTCAGTTTCCGACCTTATTTCTCTTTCCTCTTAGGGCCTTGATCGCGATCAATACGGAAGGTTCTTCCGCGCAGTTTTGCTCCTCGAAGGCCGCTCATAATTTCATCCACTTGATCTTCAGGAGCATCAATCAGGGTGTGTTTGGGAAAGAGAGTGATTTTTCCCAATGAACCATCAGGAATGCGACATTCGCGATAAATCATTCCTGCAATGTCTCCGGGTTTCACGTGCTGTGTTTTTCCTAAATTCATGAAAAGACATGTCATTCCTTTGGCGCCATTTCGCGCAGGGCGGTCACTCCGTTCTTTGCGATCACGTTCGAATCGATTCGAACCACGTTCACGCTTTTGCTCACGCCAATTGGAGCGCTGGCGTTCATTCGTGAACGGTTCTTTCTGGCGGTCTTCATCAATTGATTCACCTTCTCGAGTGGTCGCTTCTCGGAGAAGAGTGATCGCCGCATTGGTAATGTCTGTCGCGGTGTGTCCCTGTTCCAATAGGCGGTCGAGATAAACTTGGTAGTCTCCCAAATTTTTCTTCTCTAGGCGTTCCCGCACAGATTCAAAGAGGTGATCTGCTCGTTTTCCTTCAACCTGTTCTTTGCTCGGAACTCGTTCGCGGCGAATCGTTTGGCGAGTAAATTTTTCAATGGTCTGGAGGCGGTAGATATCGCGTCCGTAAACGAAGGTGACCGCGCGTCCCTTACGTCCGGCGCGTCCCGTACGTCCGATACGATGCACATAGTCCTCTGGATCGTGTGGGATTTCATAGTTCACTACGAGCTCCACATCATCAATATCAAGTCCACGAGCAGCGACATCGGTCGCGACCAAGAGCTCTACTTTTCCTTCTCGGAAACGATTCAAGACCCGTTCGCGCATTTGCTGAGTGATGTCACCATGAAGTCGGTCTGCGGTATAACCGCGAGCGAGCAAAGATTCAGTCACTTCATCTACGAGACGTTTCGTATTACAAAAGACGACCGCGAGCCTTGGAGGATGAATGTCGAGAAGGCGAGAAAGGACCTCGATTTTAGAGCGCTGTCGTACTTCGTAGCAGGACTGATCAATAGAGTCCACGGTGAGTGCTTTGCGCTCAATTTCTACAACTTCAGGTTCATTTCCAAAATTCTGGATCAGTTTAGACACGCCGCGATTCATGGTAGCGGAGAAAAAGAGAATTTGCCTCTCTTTCGGAAGAGAACCGAGAAGGTCTTCCATTTCCTCACGAAATCCCATGTCCAGCATCCGATCCGCTTCATCCAGAATGACCGTTTTGACATTCCGGGGATTAAAGCTGCGGCGTTTCAGGTGGTCCAAGAGCCGACCCGGAGTTCCCACGACGATATGTGCCCCTTGGCGGAAGCCTTTCAACTGACGATCGATGGGAGCGCCTCCGTAGACGGGCATCGCGCGCAGAAGTTTGATTTTTTTCCCCAGACGATGCACTTCCTCGCAAACCTGTACGGCAAGTTCGCGGGTCGGGCAGACAATGAGTGCCTGAGTTTCATTGAGCGAGGTGTCAATCTGGGAAAGGACCGGGAGAGCAAAAGCAGCGGTTTTTCCTGAACCGGTCTGAGAGAGGCCGACGAGATCTCGACCTGTCATCGCGAGTGGAATCGTTTTCGCTTGGATCGGTGAGGGAGATTCAAATCCCATGTCTTGAATCGCGGCGAGAAGAGAATCGGGAAGGCCGAGTTCGGAAAAAGGAGGAGTATCCATGAAGTGCGTGTTGAGTGATGCCGCGCGGAGTTTATCTGCGAAAGGTGCAGGACCATCCGCACTGATTTCCTAATAGCAAGAAGGAAACGTCTTGAAGTGATCAATCTTTGCTCGAGGGCAAAGCTACTTTTTCCTCCAAATCAAGAAAAGAAGACCACAAATTCCACCGAGTACTGCCACCGAAGGTTCAGGGACGGTCGCGGCAGATTGTGAAACCTCCGCTCCAGCAGACTGGGAGATAAGGCTCACAAATAGGGTGGCTTTGATGAAAGCGTAGCTGATCGATCTCATTAAAATTTATTCCAAATATTTTCACTTTTGATCATTTAATTCAACGTCAAACTGTTTTCAGTTATGAGTGAAAATTCAAAAAATGAAAAAATGGGCCGCTACCGTCAATGAGTACAATAAAAAAATCGCGGTTGCTCCGATTGATGTGGCGAGAATTTTTTGGAAATTTCATTCGAGAAGCAATTCCATATATTTAAGAAATCCGTAATGCTGGTAACTTCAAAAATATTGGTGCGAGCAAAGGCAGGAGAGTCCTTAGCAAATGTCACTTCCCCAAGACCGGATCATAGTTCAATTTCCGGGGGTGCCAGAATTAGCAGAAGTCGAACTCGCTCGTCGTCAATGGGCGGAGTTTCATCACGAGACAATCCTCGCCATCGAAAGTCACGGCCAGACGCGCATTTACCGAGATTGCCCCTCAGTCGCACTGCGTATCCTAAAAGGAAAAAAATTAACATCCTCGCGCACTCATGGGAAACGGATGTTCTTTACCTTTGAACCAGAATTGCACCTCGAAGTGCATCTCGGGATGACGGGTAAGCTTTACTGCGCTTCGGCGACACATGAAGCTCATCGGCACGATCACCTCATCTTTCGACTGAGTAATGCCTCCTTGGTGTTTTCAGATTATCGCCAATTTGGTCGCGTGATGTTGCATGATGTGGTGTCCCCTTGGATTGACTTTCCTCCTCAGCCTCAAGAAAGAAAATTCTCGGTGTCATACATTCAGCAAAAGCTCACTCGCCATGGTCGTAAACCCTTGAAAGGTTTTCTTCTGGATCAATCAATCTGCCCAGGCATCGGAAATTGGATGGCTGATGAGATTTGCTGGAAAATGGGCAGCCACCCTGCGACTCCCTCTGGTGAAATCAAAGCTTCAGCGATTCAAAAAGCGACCCGTTTTGTGACTTTGGGAGCTCTTAAATATATCGCAGATAAAAATTCGGGCCCCTCCACTGAGGGATTCGCTCCCGGAACTTATGTCGAACACGTTCCTCCGAAATCTTGGCTCTTCCAACATCGCTGGAAATCAGGCGGGCATTGCCCAAAATGTGGCACCGAACTGGAGCGTGCTACCATTGCGACCCGGACGACCGCATGGTGTTCTCAATGCCAAAAATAATTGATTTTTTTAAAAACGAAAACCGCTTGCGAAGGCTAGGCCTATTCGCAAGCGGCACACACTAGAGAAAATGATCCATCAATGATGGCTAGGCATTCGTTTTACCGTCTGGAACGACTGAGCGTTTTGCTGTATCGAATTCTGACATAATATCTGAGATCTGAGAGCTGCTTTGCGGTCATGCGGCCTGAAAGTCTGCGGACATTGATTCTTTTTGCGGCGCTCACGGAGTCTTTTTTGGCAATGATTTTCTGAATCGACCTCAGATCCTTGAGTTGTTTTTTGAGAAGAGATTGTGAGACCACTTTGCTCGCGAGTTTTGCTCGGCCGTTGTAGACTTGCTGGCCTCTTTTATATCGCTCTTGATCGATAGAACGTCTTTTGGCTCCTCCGCTGCTGCCCGCGCTGCCAGAGCTTGTAGCTCCTCCGCTGCCTCGGCTTCCACCAGAGGCGGAGGCTGATGAATAAGTGAAAAGGGAGAAGATGAGGGCGAGAATAGTAAGTTTCTTCATAAGGGCGTTTTGTTAAGTGGAATTACATATGAGAGTGAGGATCAGCAGTGGTATTCCTTTTTTTAGAATGCTTTTTCTGGATATGAGAATTTTTTATATCCCAGAGCAGGGCGAGCATGATGCTGCCAAACTCGATTCCCTTGACCGCGAGTGGGATGGAGAAATTTTCTAGATCGTCACGCTGAAGGTTGAGGCCGGTCATGTAGCTTAAGCTCACCACTGCCAGAGCTGTGATGGACCAACATTTTGGCCGAATGACTACGAAGGGTACCATCCAAAGAAGATACCAAGGGTTAATCACAGGGGAAAATAAGAAGAAGCACGCATACACCACATCTAAGGGCGCTGGTACGGGGTCTTTCCGATATTGTTTCCACCAAAACCATATGACCAATGTTCCGTAACAGAGCGCGAAGACGGTGAGAGCTGCCAGTCGTGCGAATTGAGATGGTAAGGCCGATCTCAGGAGCGAATATCCGGCAGCATTGAATTCCCAGTCTCCAGCCATGGCGCTGGTACTCGTCCACCCAGCATTACTTCCCTGAAGAAGGAAGGGGAGGTAAAGTAAGCTCATGACGCCAGCGAGAATGGCTGATTGTAAGGGCCAGTTTTTCCATTTAAGAGCAAAGGGCACGGCAAGGATGGCAAAGATCTTTGAGGCGATGGCCCATCCTAAAAATAATGCAGAACGATATGATTTACCTTGGGTCATGGAGACGAGCGCGAAGGTAAGAAAGGCCACACCGATGATGTCGGGATGTGCTTGAAAGGATGTTTCAAAAACCATCAAGGGGCACCAGGCTGCGAAGAGGAATTGTTTCCGGGAGGTGATCTTGAAAAGGGCGAAGAGCATCATGGCTTCCGCTAAGACAAAGAGGATTTTGAGTCCCCAAAGTTTTGCCGGCCAGAGATACCAACTCATGAGAAAGACAACTTCCAGAGGAGGTCCGTAGAGGGTGGGGTAATCGGGGTGATTAATCTGGCCTAAGACCTCATTGAGCTTTTCGGGGACATCGGGGTCGCCAAAGAAATCGAAAGGGGTTCCGGTGTAGGGATCACCAGATTCAGCGAATCGGTAACCGTCCCAGAGGAAACGGAAATAGTCATCCTCGTACGTGGGAAGTGCTAAGATGCCTGCGAGACGAAAAAGAACGGCCCAGAAAATAATGCTACGGAGTGAAACTTTGAGGCCTTTTTTAAAGAAAAGAAAGAGGAGGCTGAGCCAGGGGATGGTCAGTAAAAGGTAAAAGATGTTGAGGTCCAGAGACTCTCCTGTCTCTCGCCCTTTCCATGCGAGAATGCCGTAGGAGACCAGAGAGAGCAGTCCAAGTGCATGCAGGCCCCACGATGGGGGATTTATTTCCGAGCGTTCTTTTTCACGACTCAACTGACTCATAGCCGTTGATAAGAAACAGATCGCCCCGAAAAATTCCGGCGCAGAATGGTCGAGCGCCGGAAGGGGTCAGAATTTGTTACTCTTTTTTCTCGGGCTGAGGGAATGGGTGTTCCTTGAGAAGCTCTTCGGCGGAGTAGAAGGTGGTCCGATCTTTCGTTGCTTCACGGATTTTTTCAACGAGTTTGGCTTCGATCGGGGCGCCTTCGTTCCCCCAGCTATTTCTCACGTAAGTGAGAACAGATGCCACCTCTTGGTCGGTGAGCATGGCTCCTACCGCCGTCATTGGGGGGACACCATTTTGTGGATCAAAGATCACTCCATTCACGTCAATTTTACCCCAGAGTCCATGGAGTGTGAGTTTGATCAGGCGTTCGACATCTCCGGTGACCCATTCGTTTTTGGTGAGGGGAGGGTAGACTCCTTTGAGTCCATTACCATCTGGTTGATGGCAGGTGGCGCAGGAGCCTTCCTTTTTGAAAACCGTAAGACCTTCAGAGTAAGCTTTCTTGAAATCTTTGTCGCTTGCGTATTTTTTACGCCGAGAAGGAGTCAGGCTACTTTGGCGAACTTCTTTTCCAGGGAGACGATGTTTGAGGAGGAGGTCGAGATCGGAGATCGCGTAAGATTCGGTCTTGAGCAGTTTATTGACTTCCGGCTTGAGAAGATGGAGTGCAGAATTGAGAGCATTATTGATCCAGCGTCCGCGGTCATTGGATGCGACGTTGAGGAGAATTTTTGCTCCCATTTCCCCTCCAAGCCAGGAAGCTGCAGTGAGCGCTTCGATGCGGACTTTCGCTTCGGGGTCATTGGCGGCTCGCAGGAGATAATTTTCAGGTTTTTCCAAAGTCAACAATGAGTGTCGGACGACTCTGACAGCGGCAGCTCTCACTCGAGCGTCTTTGGCCGAGAGGCATTTTTCTAACAGGTTTGTTGGAATTTTTTGATGGCCCCATGTGGCCCATAACGCCTCGAGAAGGAGTCGGTCAATGGCCTCATGAGCGGTGGCAAATTTCTTTGCATACGCGATGACCGCTTGAGGGTCTCTCCATCTGAGTTCGCGGTGGGAACGCTTTCGAGTTCGGAGTTCTGGTAGTTTTAAATTCTCAAAAAGTTGCTCGATGGAAGCTCCATGAATCTGGGGAGGGGTGACCAGAGGGCGGGAGGGGTAAGTGACGCGATAGATCCGACCATATTTTGATGAACGGTTGGGATCGCGGCTAGAGTGCTGCATGTGGCCGATGAGGGTATTGTGCCAGTCGAGAAAATAGAGTGAGCCGTCAGGTGCAAATTCCAGATCTGCGGGACGGAAATTTCCATCACTTGATTCGACGAGATGTTGGGAAAATTTTCCCTGAAGAGCGGGGCCATCATTTTCAAATTTGAGTTGGACTAAGCCACGCAATCCAATGGTGTTCCCATAGAGATAGTCGCCTTGGACATCATCTGGGAAGTGTGAGGATGAGATGATTTCACTGCCAGAAGTTGGGCGGACGCGATATTCGTAGTTAAACTTCCCAACTTTTGGCATTTCTGCTCCGTGAGGCATTTTAATCCCCATCCCGCCCATCCAGTAGTGGTGCCCTCCGGAAGCGTCGTTCAGAATGTTCTGGCCATATTCATCGTGGACGATTCCCCATGGGTTGGAGAGATCGAACTGGCAGACTCGTTCTAGTAACCAAGTTTTATGATCAAAGCGCCATACTCCGCCATCGGTCATGCGCTGAGGACCGTGGGGGGTCTCAACTTGTGAATGAAGAAAGCGGCCTTCGAGCATGAAGAGTCCTCCGCCATTGTCGGTTTCAAAAGTGGAGAAAGAGTGGTGAGAGTCATGAGGATCGAAGCCATCAAGGAGGTATTCCCGCTTGTCTGCTCGCAGATCGCCATCGGTATCTGAGAGCAGGACTAAACGGGAGCCTTCGGTGAGATAGATTTGATTTTCTCCGGCGAAATCAAAACCAATCGGAATGGAGAGACCATCAGCCCAGACGATTTCCTGATCTGCACGGCCATCACCAGTGGTGTCTTGATAGATGAGGATTTTATCGTTCGGTTTCGGATCTCCGGGGCGATAGTGCGGATAACTCGGCATGGTGGAGACCCAGAGGCGACCTTGATTATCAAATTGCATTTGCATCGGGTTCCCAAGGTTTGGAAATTCTTTTTCGGTGGCGAAGGTTTCAATCTGATAGCCTTCAGGTACAGTGATGGTGGAAAGGGCCTCGGCCTCATCGAGATATGTTAAGGAGCCACTTTTTTTACTGCGACCTCTATAGTTACTTTTGATTTTAGAGAGGGGGCGAGTCGTCATTGGGAAGTCGACTTTGGTATCACGAGCCGTGGCCCAAATCTTTTGATCTCCAAGGACGGTGAGTTGTCTCACCTTTTCGATTTCCTCTGGATAGTTGACATTCCCGTAGGGTGCCCAGCGGCCACCATAGACGTGGACGCCATTGACGACCCGATAGTCATTGCGCCAGAACCAGTTTTTTTCTGCAACGGCTTCGACAAGTTTTGGAGAGGGGGATTTGGAAGGTTCTGTCAAAAAGAGATTTTTGAAGATCTTACTCGAGAGTTTTTCGTACCCCTGATCGTTGAGGTGGACTCCATTGATGGTGTGCCCTTGCCAGTTGTTCGTGATTTTAAAAAGATCGAGACAAGGTGTTTTTTTTCTTTTCGCAACATTGCGAATGACTTCGGAATATGCGGCTAAGAGCTTATTGCGCTCAGGATCTTCCGTTTGAGTTGGAGTTGCGATGACGAGTCGGGCCGCGTGCGTTCCGTTGTAGCCTTGTGCGAAGGTATGATCAACAAAGGCTGCGAGTTCTTTGCGGAAATTTTCAAGTCCCTCCATTTCGGCGAATGATTCATTAAAGCCGAAGAACGCGACAATGGTGTCGGCTTGCAGGATGGTGAGCCATTCGTCAGGAGAGGGGTAGTGGCCTTTGCCTAAGTGCCTCCTGATATCCGGACGATATTTTTTTCCTTCAGGGAAGGCCCAGGGCTCATCGCGGCCTGCTTCGGGCCGGTAGGCTGGCGTGTGGCCGGGAAATCCCATATTCCTGAAGGTGAGGTTGTGAGCAGGAAAGTTGGCGTGTAGAAGAGGTTCGAAGTGGTTGTAAAAGAGCATCCGCTCGGCGAGTGAGTTCCCGAGAAAGACAATGGATTCTCCTCGAGCTGGCGTGACTGGCAGGGATACAGCCCCTCTGCGTTTAGATTTGAGCGGAGTGGGCTGATAAAACTTTGGGCGTTCCTTGCTTTTTTGCTGCTGTTGAACAGAGGTGATGGTGGAGATGATTTTCGGACCTGGAATGGGAGCATACTTGGCGCTCTTATTTTTTTTTGCCTGTTCCCATTGTTTGCGATTTCGCTCGATCATCACGCTGGCTTTCTCACCGATCATCGGGGATTTGCCATACTGGAAGTCAGCAGGTTTCAGGTTGAGTTTCTTAAAGTAGTCAGCCTTTTTAAAGAACTGAAAGCGTGAGGGTTCGAAGGGATCGACATAAGATACGTCAGCTTTTGGAGGAACCGGTAGACCTGTGAAATGAAATGCGGTGTTAATGAAAAGACGACGGAGACCTTCATTATCGAGATCGCAAGAAGAGCCCATGGTGGAACACACTGCGGTGCCTTCCTTCCCTTGAGGAGTTTTGTATTTTCGGAGCCAGATGGCGGGTTGAGGTGATTTTCCTTTGAGGTCGGGCGATGGGCTGAGAGATTCGGTGACGATGCCGTGCACGAGAATTTCCGCGTTTTGTTCATTAACGCGGCGCACTCCGTAGACATCACTTTCCGCGAAAATATCAGCTACTCCATTGAGGATCGGATGCTTTGCATGAGCGGCATTGATTTCTCCTCGGCAGCCTTGAGCGCCATGACGGCCGTAGTGCCCGGCCCATCCTTCTCCTAGGATATTGGGGCCGAAGTTGCTCCAATCAATTCCTGCGAGTTGATTTTTTTTCGTTCTAAATCCATGGGTCGAAGTTCGAAAGCCAAAGATCGGTTTTCCCGCAAGAAGGTAATCGGCCAGTGGTTGAAGCTGCTCATCGGGGAGGTTGCGAAAACGTAGGCCCAAGATGACAAAATCAGCCGAGGCGAGAACGTCCATGCCAGGGATGTTTTTTTGAGCATTCGGGTCGATGAAGTGCCCCTCGGGATTGATGGAGAAGAGGACGGTCGTTTTGAATCCGTGATGTTTCGACAGAATTTTCGCCAGCATCGGGCAGGACTCTTCGGACCGGTACTCTTCGTCCCCAGCGATGAAAACAATATGTTTGCCGTTCCCTGCTTTGCCAGGAGTGCCTGGGAAGGTCAGAGCTGCTTGTTTTGCTCCAGCGGACAGCGTGATGAGAAAGAGAAAGAGAAGGAGTTTCATGAGTGGATGAGGGAGCAAAGAGCTCACAGCGAGTTACAGGTTGCAATGAGAATTTCTTTCATTTGCGACAAAAATGATCTTTTTGGTATTCCATAAGAATGTGTGCAGATCAAGAGAGTGAATTTTTAGAATCTTCGCGAAAGTGAACCTCCCATTGGCTGAGGTTTTTACATTGATTTGTGCGTCTACGAGTCGCTGTGTGGACGGGGAAATCAGACAATTTTAAATTTAGAGGTTGACTTAAAATGAAATTTCAATAATTACTGAAAATAGATGAGCGAAAAAGCCACCACAAATCTTCAAAGCATCCGTGATGAGTTCGTCGCGCAGTGGGGGATTATGGGAACCCAGTGGGGGATTAATCGGACCATGGCTCAGATTCACGCTCTTCTCATGACCTCTCCCGAGCCGCTCAGCACGGACGAAGTGATGGATGAGCTTACGATTAGCCGGGGGAATGCTCATACGAATTTGAAAGAACTCGTTGGTTGGGGCTTGATCCGCATTCTGACGAAAAAAGGAGAGCGCAAAGAATTCTTCGAAGCAGAGAAAGATGTCTGGGAGATGTTCCGACGGATCTGCCAAGAGAGAAAACGACGCGAGATCGATCCTGCTCTCGCGGTGTTGACCCGCTGTAAGGAAGAGACTGAGGGAATGGACTCTGCTGAAGCGATGGCCTTTAATAGCCAAATGAAAGAGCTGGAAGAATTTGTCAGCTTCGGAGCAAAAATGAGCGAACGCGTCGGGGGAATGCAGCACGGGAAGGCGATGCAACTTGCAATGAAACTGTTTGGATAAAGACGAAGGCTAAAAAATTTTCCGCAAAACTTTCAGTAATTACTGAAAAAACAAATCAAACAATATAGAAAAAGCAATGAAGCTACCAATACACGTTAAAGAGATCGAAGTGTTCTACGATGGCCGGTGTGGGATGTGCTGTACTTTTCATGAGTGGGTTCAGGCTCAGGAACGAGCTTTTGTGATTCAGATGATCCCATATCAGTCAGAGCATGCGAAGGATGTCTTCCCAGGGCTCAGTGAGCTGGATCCGGCCCGAGAAATGGTCGTGCGAACTTGGGAGGGTGACATTTATCGTGGGGCTGAAGCTTGGGTGTGGTGCCTCTATAGCTGCGCGAATTACCGCGGAATCGCACAGCGTTTGGCGGGGCCGATGATGTTACCGTTAGCGATGCGGGCTTGTCGTCTTCTGGCAGCGAATCGCCGTGGTTTGAGCAAAGTATTTTTCCGCAAAAAAGATCAAGAGGTACGAAAAACCTTACACCAAATGAAGGCTCCGCGCTGTGTGGATGATGTTTGCGAAAAAGATCAAGACGAATGGCGAGAGGAACTCATGCGCTGAAGCATTTTTTAAATCTCAATAAAAAGAAAGGAACAAAACCAATGAATGATACTGTAACAACTTATGCTCTTTATTTAATCATCGCTCTCCCCGTAACCATCTGGGTAGCGAGAACCTTGCATCGAAACGGACGTGTGTTTCTGGTGCAGTGTTTCAGTGGAAACACGGAGATGGCAGATAGCGTGAATCACCTCTTAGTGGTGGGATTTTATCTCATAAACATCGGCTTCGTGACGCTGTTTCTCAGGCTGAATTACATCGTGAATGGGATGACGGGAGTATTTGAGGCCTTGAGTGAAAAGTTAGGAGTGGTGCTTTTGGTCCTCGGGGGGATGCATTTTTTGAATCTCATCATTTTTAACACCATGCGGAATCGAGGCGTGAACTGAAAGTTCATTGAAAATCAGTAGAAAAACTAGAAATGAAATATTTGATAAACAAACTCTTTGGCCGAATTCCCAGAGCAAATAACAAGCGGCGTCGGCGTCTGACCAGAATGTTTGACGTGTAGAGTGTGAAGAGAAACGTGTGAACGAATCGAATCAATGACCTTGGATATATTATTTCTCTTTCGCCTCGTTGGTCTCGCGATGGTTGGTCTCTTGCTGGCGAATTTCATTGCGGCGAAGCGTTTGTCTTATGCTCAAAATCTTGCGCAATCTGACCTCTTAGTACGGCAAATCTTTTATGTCCATTGCGGCTATATCATGCTGCTGATTGCGGGACTCGGATTTCTTTGTCTTGGCTGGCCACACCTTTTGCTCGAAGGAGCGATGGGCAGGGTGGTGTGTTATTTTTTCGGTGTTTTCTGGGCGAGTCGGGTCGTGGTACAACTCACTTACTATGATCCCGAGAGGCGTCGAGAAGAGCGTGGCTGGGATCTTTTCTTTCTGGTACTGTTTGCGACGATTGCGATCATCTTTTTCATCGGAGGGAGTATCACGAGATGAGAGTGTGGTTAGAGTTTGCATTGACCCTGGCTGGATTCTTTTTAGTGATTCTCAGCATTGCGAGTGTGTGGATACCCAAGGCTCTGGGATGGAAAGAGAAGTTAGTCGTTCTCACTCCGTTGATGCGGGAAATGTGGTGGACCTATTCTCTCTATGTTTGGGGGAGTCATGTGTTTTTTGCCGTCCTGACTTTAGGGTTCCGTGATTGGATTTTGAGTGCGACTCCTGCGGCGACTGCGATGACGGGATTCATCTTACTTTGGTGGACGGTGCGACTTTATTTGCAATTCTTCGGGTTCGATCTGACGGAGCTGGAAGACACACGCTTGAACCGGGTGGCAAAGCATTTGCTCACCTTACTCTTTCTGAGTTTAGTCCTCATCTTTGGACTCGCTTTGTGGTGGAATTTAGGAGGGCTTCGATGATTCTCGGAATGATAGCCTGCATGCTGATTGGCTTGCTCGCGGGGCGTTGTTTGAGAAGCAGGAGCATGATCTGGCTCGTCATTGTGGGAGGTGTCATTTGCGGGCATTATTTGACTTTGGGAGAAGACCCGATTTTAAGAATGGGAGGTCTCTGCGTAGTGCTTCTGGCCGGAATGAAGGGACTCGTTTACCATGCTTGGGGAGGGCGGTTGAGCTGGAGGCGCTACTTTATTTTCTCCCTTCTTTGGTTTGGCATGGATCCTGGAGCTTTCCGATATCGTCGAGCTGGCCTGAGTTGGAAATCAGATGTGATGTGGGGATTCCTGCTCATGGGTGTGGGGACCATCGGAGCCTGGGTGGTCTGGATGATGGAGTGGCGGCAGATCTTGGTCATGTTTCTCCCGCTGAGTTTGGGCTTTCATTTTGGCGCATTGCGAGTGCTCAAAGGGATACATCGTTTGGCGGGGTTCCCCGTGCGCACCCTTTTTCCTAATTTGCTCAAAACGACGGGAGTCTCTGATTTCTGGAGCCGGAGGTGGAACGTGGGATACTCCCAGATGATGCAGCGAGTGATTGGTCGCCCAGTCAGCCGTCGGTGGGGACGCCAAGGGGGAGTGTGCGCGGTTTTTGTGGTCTCAGGCTTACTGCATGAAGTGGCGATTACGCTCCCAGTGCAGGCGGGGTGGGGCTTGCCTAGCGTCTATTTTCTCGTTCACGGAGGGCTGACGATTTTGGAAGAAAAATTTCACTTTCAGTTGGGCCGGGTAGTAACGCTGCTTTTGGTCATGGCTCCGTTGGCAGTGCTTTTTCCTCCTGCTTTTCAAGAAGAGGTGATCGTGAGGTGCTTGATGATTTTTGAATGATGAAAACGATTGTAATATTTGGTGCGAATGGATTTTTGGGACGTTATTTGAGCGATTGGTTTGCTGAGTTGGGCTGGCGAGTGATCGGGGTGGCTCGGAAAAAGAGCGGGATGTCGGAGCGAGCGCAATTCGAACCCTGGGACGCCCAGAGTTTGGGACCTTGGGTTGAAGCTCTGGAAGGAGCGACGGCGGTCGTTAATCTTGCTGGTCGCAGTGTGAATTGTCGATACCACCAAAAGAATCGTGATCTCATTCTCACTAGTCGAGTTCAAACGACCGAGCTGATCGATGCCGCGCTTCGTCAGAGTCAAAATCCTCCCGAAGTTTGGCTGAACTCCAGCACGGCAACGATTTACCGGCATGCGGAAGATCGGCCTCAGAGTGAAAGTACCGGCGAGATCGGGAAAGGGTTCTCCGTCGAAGTGGCTCAGGCGTGGGAGCAGGCTTTTTTTAAAAACGAACTCCCTGGGGTTCGAAAGATTGCCCTGCGCACGGCCATGGTTCTTGGGAATGAACCTGGGACGGTATTTGATTACCTCTTCAAAATTAGCCAATTAGGATTGGGTGGCAAAATGAGTCATGGACGGCAGCGCGTGAGCTGGATCCATTTAGAGGATTTTTGTCGCGCCCTTTTGTTTTTGATCGAAAATAAACAGACCAGTGGAAGCTATAATATCGCCGCTCCAGAGGCGGTCACGAATGAGGAATGCATGGCAGAGTTTCGCAAAATCAGTGGGAGGTCATTTGGGCTTCCTGCCTCTCGGTGGATGTTGGAAATTGGGACCTTTCTGATGCGAACGGAGACGGAATTGGTCCTGAAAAGCCGCTGGGTGGTCCCAGAAAGATTAAGCGAAGAGGGCTTTCGGTTTCGTTACTCAGACCTGAGAAGTTGTCTCGAAGACTTGATCAAGGATCAGGGATTGAAGATTTCACCAAAAAAATAATACTAATTTTTCCACTTTATGAGATAATTTGTCTGGAGTCTGCAAATGAATTTCTGAACAATGGCATTCCGCATGCTTGCTGCATCCCGCGAAACTAATGACTAATAATAACAAGGCCGTCGAAGCGACACGAATACTCGTGACCGTGGCGTGCGTTATGATTGTGATTGGTGGACTAAAATTGGCCCAGAGCTTCTTTATCCCAATCCTGCTGGCGGCCTTCATCGCGACAGTGAGTTTTCCAATTACGAGCTGGCTCCGCGCGCATCGGGTGCCACGGTTTTTCGCGGTACTTCTTACGGTTCTCGTAGATTTTGCATTTCTCACTGGAATCGTGCTCATTGTGATCTCTCTGACGGGAGATTTAGAGACCAAATGGCAGCAGAAATATTACCCCGCAACGACTTCTAAGATCGAGTCGATCTCGAGTTCCGCCACCGAACTGCTGCAGCGTTGGGGAGTGGAGAATGCGGAAGAGAAAGTCGAACTCGCAGGAGCGACACGCCTCCAGCAACAGCTTGCCGAATATATCGAATTTGGAAAAGTGCTCGATCTCGGAACGGATGTTGCGTGGAGAGCTGCATCCTTCTTTGGGACTTCCTTACTGGTCGCAATCATGACAATTTTCATGCTCAGCGAAGCGCGAATGTTTGGCCGGAGGGCCAATGCCATTAATGCCGCACGTGGGCCAGATTTGGAACGAATCTTCAGCGCGACGCAGGATATTCAGCGATACCTTGCGATGAAGGTCGTAGTGAGCCTCGCGACTGGTCTTCTTGCTGGATTCCTCTGTTGGGCTGCCGGTTTAGACTTTTTTGTTCTTTGGGGGATTGTCGCCTTTTTGCTGAATTTTATTCCAGTGCTCGGTTCTTTCATTGCGGGCGTGCCTCCAGTGGTCTTGGCTTTCCTCGTAGCAGGTAGCCCGAGTGCTCTGGCGGTCGGAATCGGCTACATCTCGATTAATATCTTTCTCGGAAATTTCCTTGAGCCCATGCTGATGGGAAGACGTTTTGGTCTCTCTACCTTGGTGGTAATTATTTCGGTCCTCTTTTGGGGCTGGATCTGGGGGCCGGTTGGCATGCTTCTGGCAGTGCCTCTCACCATGGTGGTGAAGGTGATGCTGGATAATACCGAGGAGCTGAGGTGGCTATCAGTGGCGATTAGTAAGGAAAAACGCCAAGCAATTCTTGTCCCTGATGGGGATGAGGAGGAGTCGGGAGATGCTATTGCAAGCGAACTTCCCGGGACCACTGCAGCCGAACGAAGTTAGATCTGCAAAAAGGGGACAATTTTTGTCCTGAACCTGCGCGTGAATGGAATCAATTCTTGCTCGCGAAAGCTGAGCGCCTCACGCTGCCCTTATGAGAATATTGACTGGACTCCAACCGAGCGGACGCCTGCATGTGGGGAACTATTTCGGGGCGATGAAGCCTGCCATTGAAGCGCAAGACGAAGGAGATGGATACTATTTCATTGCCGACTACCATGCCATGACCACGATGGAAGACGCAGCAACTTTTCGGGAGAATGTGCGTGGTGTGGCCATCGACTTTTTAGCATGCGGTTTTGATCCAGCGAAGGCGGTTTTCTTTAAGCAAAGTGCAGTGCCGGAAGTGAATGAATTGGCATGGATCCTTTCGACGGTCTGTCCCATGGGATTACTGGAGCGTTGTCATTCATATAAAGATAAAATTGCTAAGGGGATTTCTGCCAATCACGCCCTATTTGCATACCCTGCGCTCATGGCAGCAGACATTCTCTTATACGATTCAAACATCGTTCCGGTGGGTGATGATCAAAAACAACACCTCGAAGTGACGCGAGATTTGGTTGGCAAAATCAATGATCGATTCGGGGAAGGGACCCTCGTCATGCCGAAGGTCCGAATTCGTGAAGGAATGGCAAAGGTACCGGGGCTCGACGGCGAGAAAATGAGTAAAAGCTACCATAATACGCTGCCTATTTTTGGGGAAGAAAAGCCTTTGCGTAAGTTGATCATGCGCATTGAGACTGACTCTACACCAGTGGAAGATCCCAAGCCCACCGAAGGGTCGGTGATCTTGGATCTCTACAAGCTATTCGCTAGCGCAGCGGATTACCAACAAATGGTTACTGATCATGAAGCAGGCGGCTGTGGATATGGTGATTTTAAGAAACGTCTCTGGGAAGCGTATTGGGACTACTTTGCCCCGATGCGTGAAAGGCGTGCCGAATTGATGGCTGATCCAGCGCAAGTCGACGAGATCCTAGCTCAGGGGGCAGCCAAGGCGCGGATCGAAGCCGATAAAGTCCTCGCCCGTGTTCGCACAGCCGTGGGGCTTATTTGAGCGAGGTCTTGTTTCGAATGCTTGCTCTTAGCTAACACAAATCCTTGAAACCCAATCCAACGATCAATTTCTTGAGTCCGAGTTTTCTATTGAATCATTCAAGCTAGTTTAGCTCTCACCAAAGGTTTCTTGATAATGATCAATGTAACCTTGAGCACACTTTTCAAGGGTGAGGTTTTCGATGATGTAATCGCGCGGCGAGTATTTCTCTGTTTTTTGATTTTCTTGCAGGAGGTCGAAGGCGGCTTCAAATTCACGATAATCAGTAAATTTTTCTCCACACCGCTCATCCCAATAAGGAACTGCCGAGACCGGACCATAGTCTACCCGATCTGGATAATATTCTGGATCTTTCCATGGCCCACCGCGTTCCCAAACCAAAAGCGGGATATTACAGGCTAAGGCTTGTTGATAGGCAATTCCTTGCGTTTCATGCTCACAAATGAAAATCATCGTGCGGCAGTCTTTGAGTGCTTGATGGAAGTTTTCCTCTTTGTAAGATCCATATTTAAGTTCGGTAAAACTCAAGCCACGTTTTCGTAGGCTCTCCCGAATGGGATTTAGGAGGACCTCATCGTAATGTTCGTGCTCCCAACGGATTTTATTGTAAAGAAGCACGTCTGTCGTTTTTTTCTCTTCGGGTACGGGAGACCATAACTCCACATCGATGCCAATCGGCCAAGGTTTTACAATATCGCCCCAGTGAGGTTCACACATTTCTCTCATCCATTCTCCTGGTACGAGAATTCTCTGGATGGGGTGTCGATCAAGCAGAGTGGGATCCGCGAGGGGATGAGACATGATCGAGGCTCCAAACATGATGGGATTTTCCCATGTTATTTCGTCTAGTAGGTGCGGCTTGCCGACAATTCCAACTGGGGCATTAGGATTCTTCTTAGCCCATGAAAATTGATTATCACGATATGGAATTTTGAGCCGATCTAGCCCTTCTTTGAGGTTGAGATAGACGCGTTCTTGTCCACCAGGTCGTCGAGGGCCGCGCACAATTCGGCGTAAGAGCGCCCGTGGGTGGCGGTCTCCAGGAAACCACCGATCAGGATCTGGCTCTTTGTAGAAAAGATTGAGCATAAAATTCAGTTCTTCTGAACCTCGATACGAGCAAAACGTTTAATCCCAAGTGAAGGAAGCATTTGGTTATCACGATAGACGACTTCCTCAGATCCATTCCCGAGATCTCGGGAGCTTATAAAGACGGCATCGCGGACCCAAGGGTCTTCGAGGTCATTGGAAAATGCAGGAACTACTTCGAGGCCCCCAACTGCTTGGCGACGGATAAAGCTGATCGTGAAATAAGGGCCTGTGACTCCGCCAACTCGTAGATCTTCTACGGTGGCAGTGATCAGAGGGGGATCGTTTCTCTCAAGGGGGCTTTGCCCCAAGCCGAGTTCTAGTAAATTACTGATCCCATCATTATCAGGATCTGCTCCATCACCAGAAACAGAGGGGTCATTCATTTGCGCCGTTGTGAAGAAGGTTGATTTCCATTCCTCACAGAAGTCGACAAAGCTGACACCTGGGCTTCCGGTGTCGGAGACACTCGCACGCCAAGCGCTTGGCAAGTTCGGATTCGTTGAATTGCTGGGCTGATCAATGGTGAGAGAGGCTCCATTTCCTGCTGCCGCGAGCGGCCAGCCTTCATCTTCTTCGTTATCGTAGCTAAAGTCTGCGAGGAGCATCCCATCTGTTGCGGTGACAATGATGCGCTCTCCAGCGTCATCTAAATCTCCACTATCCCAAGCTGCTAATGGAGTGACTCCGGGATAGCGTGCTTGGAATGCAGCTAGGTTCTTAACTAAGAGTAGAGATGCATTTGAGGCCAAGGTGACGCCATTTGCGAAGGTATGCTCGATGGCACGGCTAATTGTGACTCCGCTGAGATCAATGGTCTGATTGGAAACATTACGAAGTTCAAGGTATTCAAAATCGGTGTCTGTAGTTGGAATTCCTCCGACATTTGTTTCTGCTCCAGTAGGCGCAGCTGGATGATACATGATTTCAGAAATTAGGAGGCTTCCAGGGCTTGCGATGTCTCCTATGACAAAGGTGCTGATTCGTGGGGCACTCCATATCCCTGAGCCATTTCTGGAACGAGCAAAGATGGTTGTGGTCTCGGTGATGGGAAGTGTCCCTGGAGTTGCGAGACTTACAGCGCCTGACTGAATTTCTCCACCAGGCTCTCGGGGGTCACTTCCATTTGTGGTGTAGTAGAGGACTCCTCCATCTGGTCCTAAGTTGACCGTCTCATTCATCGCGACCGAGCGCCCTACGTCAAGGTTGGGTGGGCGCACTGTGATCAGTTGAAGATCCATCCAGTCAGCGCGTCGTGTTAACCATACACTGAAATGAGAAAGTTCTGCCTCCCAACCGGATAATCCATTGGCAGAAAAATCTCGGATTTCAGGTTGATTTTGAGGAAAAGCTGAAAAGTTACGACCTTGGAAGTCTTCAATTCTTTCGGAGAGGCCATCCACACGAGCCAAGAGATTGGTATTGCTAAATTCTCCTTGGCGTAGCTCTTCCCATCGGTCGTTGTAAGCTTGCACGAAATCAGGATCTAGGAAAAGACGTCCCCACCAATGGTAACCTCGTAACGAAACCCATGCACGACTTTGTAATCCTACGGGGTCCCAGCCTTCGGGATCTGCCGAACGATCATCGGTGTTTGGAGAGAACCCGCGCTCCATATTTGAGATGGGGCCAAACTTCAGTCTTTCCCCTCGATTCTTCACAAGAAACGCTTTCAGACGTTGGCTATCAGGATCCTTCGCAAAGGCGGTCAAAATATGGAAATCAATGGCAGACTCCACATCTAAAAACTGACGGTAGCCATTGACAGGATCAGTGAAATCTGGCCCAAACAAGGCGGCCTCAAGATCATCAATATACCCTCTAATGTAATCTGACTGAGACTGGTCTAGTTCACTCTCTGGGGGATCGACAAAGGTATAAAATGGGCGTGCATCATTGTTGACGGCTCCGGGCTGATCCTGCGCGCTTCTGAAGCCGACGTCTCCGGCTTCAGGCTGACCAATCCGGAGGATGTATCCTCCATCGATTTCGGGTGCGGCCCGATCAAATTTTTCCAGACGCTCAATGGCGACCCTTTCAGGATTTCGGGTGACAGATTCCTGCAAGGAGTAAATACCACGATAGTCTGCGGTGTCGACATTTCCTGCGGTATTAAAGTAGACCTCTACGAGACGAGTTCTGGGAGCATTAATGCCAACATCATTACTGAGTTGGTGAATAAAGGGAAAACGTAATAGGGTCCGATCGAAGGCAAAAGGGGCGTCTAACAACCATTCCGTGTCAGTAGAGAGACCCAAAAGTTCACGCTCAGTGCTCTCATCCGTTCCTTGTTCACGGAAACGTAACTTATAACCCAGCTTGGCATCACCCGCAGACTTTAAAATATCGACTTCGACTCGATTTGAGAGAGTAGGGGACGCTAGGAGATCTGTCATTCCACTTGTGGTATCAGGTTCAAAGATTGCCAAGCTTGCGGACTCAGCGCCATCAGTCCCAAGAGCACCTCCATTGAAGTTATCAATCACAATCACGGGTAGTTCATGCGTTCTGCTCGTGACGTTGTCATCGATTCTGAGGTAAGACTCGGTCGAGACTGGTCCAGGAGCGAATCCACTCTGATAAGCGCGCGCACGGATCGTGGTGGAAAAAGCGACCGCGATCGGGCTTCCGTTATAGGTGAAAGTGTCATTTGTTCCTTGAACAGGAATGGATCCATCTAAGGTGTAAAAAATCTGCGCACTCGGAGAAGAAGTCGCCAGAGGGATCGCGAGAGAGGAGGCAAAGGACTGTGATGGCTCGAGGATCTGCACTGCAGGAGCTAATAAGCCCGGAGCGGTGGTGTTTTCAGCGCCCGGTGTGGGATCAAAGAAGAAATTAAACCCGCTTCCAGCAGAGCCGTAGGAAACATCCTGTTGCTGTTGAGGGTAATTGATCTGCTGAAGAACCGTCGATCCATCACTATCCAAGAGAGCTAAGCGGCCTGGAGTAGAATCCAAAGTAAAATCTGTATGGAGTTCCGAATCCGAGTCATTCCTATTTTTACCCGATGCAAAAATTGTCAAATAGCCGCCAGGAGCAATCGTAGTTCCGGCTGGGATGGGCCAAGTATTTGAATTCGTAGGATCATTTGTCAGTGAGATCCCACCGACCCCGACAACGACTGGGTTCGGATTAAATAGCTCGATCCAGTCAGAAGAATTCCCATCTTCATCGCACAGAGCGTCACGTGATCCATCTGTAAGAAATTCATTAATGACCACTGGGTCCGTATCACCAAAAAAGGCGATGACCTCTCTCGTGACAACATTATCGCCCGTGGAGGCAGTCAGAGTATAAGTTGTCGTCGCCGTAGGAGAATCAGTAACACTCGTCACCGTAAGTGGGTTTGGAGGATTTGTGACTCCGCTGAGAGTCGCACTCGATGCGTTAGCAATGGTCCAATTGAGAGTCACTTGCCCTCCGCCTGCAGGAACGACAACTGAGGATCCGGTGAGGCCATTGAAGGTAATCGTAAAATCGACCTGAACCGCACTGTTGAGAGAAAGCTCGGGGATAAAGGTTTTACGAGCGGTTGTGACATCCTGGTCCGCATTATCCCGATCATCGATCAAAATCCAGTTGGTCAGATCATCACTCCCTTCCAAGATCCAACGAATGGGATCACGCCAGTTTGCTGCATTCGCAGTAGCCCAGCGATAGCCATCAATGCTTACCTCGCTCCCAAAATCAAAAATCAAAGGCTGTCGTTCGAAGTCAAACCACTTTGTGTCAACAGATCCGTCATAAACATTTTGGGGACCTTCACCCCCACCGTTAGCTCCATCGATTTGCGTTACCGTAGCCCCAGGTATTCGGCTCCCACCAATGAGAAACTCAAATTCCGAGATGTGAGTCCCCATATTGCTGGGTGTTCCTTGCGATAAATCTCTGAATTCTGTGGGAATCCAACGAAAATACCGGTAACTCACAGTTTGAGCCATGGCATGATTCAGAAAAAATAAGCTCCCTATAAGAGTGAGAAGAAAGCGGTTCGATTTGTTCATAATGTTTGCTTAAGGTAAAGCTGTCATGACGAGAGTCAAAAAACAACTCTGATGAGATATTGGACAGAATAGAACATACTCTCCCCTCATTCCGCGAGCAATCAAGCCTAAACCCGCTAACTAACAGCCAGTGCGCATCGATAAATACCTCTGGGCCATCCGCCTTTTTAAAACCCGGACCCTCGCCGCGCGTGTCTGCTTAGCAGGGAAGGTCAAAAGAGACGGTAAAAACCTAAAACCAAGCACAAGTCTTAAGGAAGGAGATCGCATCGAGGTCCCCGCGGCAGACGGCTCGCATAAACGACTCATCGAAGTGGTGACCCTGCTTGAGAAACGAGTCTCTGCCCCCTTAGCGCAAGCTGCTTACCTCGACCTGACTCCAGCCGAAGTACTCGCAGAAGCAGAGCAGCGCCGGCTTCAGAACAAAGAAGCGAGAACCCACCGATTAGAAGGTGATCAAGGGCGTCTCACTAAGAAAAAACGCCGGCTTTGGGAGCGTGGCACAGGAAAATAAGACGACGCCCGCCACCATGTGACCAAATTATCAAAAAAAATCATTGGAAAGCACCTGCCAAAATCAGATAAATCTAACAGTTCCTCACAAAAAGCCAGTCAACCTCCATAAGTTAGCGCGATTCTTTTTTCTTGCGCTCCTTTCTCAAAGGCGCACAAATTGTCTGCAAACTGTAGGAGTTATCTTGCTTTCTTTAGAGGAAAAATTTTCATGCGCAGAAACAATCACCACCTTTTGTAATCAAATTCACGTAGATGGTTCTCCGATTCCCCATACTGCTTTTTTTCATTTTCATCCACTTCCATGGAAGCACGGCTGCGCAAGAAAACTCAAATGAGCGGATCACCTCCATTGCCGATCTGAGGCAGCTAGATTCAGAGGGCATCTCTCGCAATATCGATGTCGAGATCGAAGCCCAAATCACCCACATTTCCCCCACCCGAGACGGACTTTACCTCAATGACGGTGAACACGGCTGCTACGTCGCCCTGAAAACCGCAGAAACAAGAGAGATTTTTCAGCGCCCGGGACAGAGAGTCCTCGTCAAAGGCTTTTCAAACGCAGATTCCTATCTCCCTCACATCGAAGCCATCTCCATCGAGCCCAAGGGAAATGCCCCCCTTCCTCTCCCCGTTCCCCTGACTGCAGAAAACTTCATTCTCCCAGAGTCCGACTGTGCTTGGACCACCGTTAAGGGCCAGGTGATCAAGGGAACCTTTGACTCGCATCGTTTCATTCTAACAATTTCTGCCTTTGGCCAAGACATTGAACTCCACCTTCCTAACACCCTGGAAAGTAGCGCGCTTTCTAAATCACTTTTTGACGCCGAAATCGAAGTCAGCGGCGTCCTGATATCGGAATCTGATGACTCAGGTCAGCTCGTCGATCGTCATATCGGAGTGCCCTCGGTTCAGTATATCCGGATGACATCAGAAGATCGGAATCAAGAAATTCCATTAATTTCCATCGCCGAGCTCCTGCAAAGTGATACCCCTCGGAACGGCTCTCTTCGGACCAAAGGAATCATTACCTACCGTGATAACTCCCGCGTTGTCCTGCAATATGATCGCTGCGGCCTCCTCGTTCGCACCACGACTCCCTGCCTCTTTGAACGTGGAGATCTTGTAGAAACAGTCGGACTCGCTTCCCGAGAATCCACCACCACCATCTTTAAGGCCCAATCCTTTAGACTCCTTGAAACAAGTGAACTCCCTGAACCCACTCGCATTGAAGACCTTGGGAAAATTAACCGCGAAGAGCTCGATAACACCCTCGTTACCCTCAAAGCTGAAATTCATGAGAAACGGATCGCCGTCAACGGAGCCATCATTAGCGCCGAAGCGAATGGCAAAGTCTTCCAGATCGGTCTCCCGGTCTCCTGGACCGACCTGAGAGACACCCCCCCGCACTCTATCGCAGACATCACTGGCATCTTCCAACAAGCCACCGCCACTGCGCCTCTGAACCCTGTGGATCCAGATTCATTTCAACTCCTCGTCATGGACACCGAGGACATTACCATCCTCAAGCGCCAAGGCTGGTGGACTCCGAGGCGCTTCCAAACCCTCCTCACCATCTTTGCGATCGTAGGTGCCATTCTCGCCATGGCCCTCACCTGGGTATGGCTCCTCCGCCGGAAAGTGGCAGAACAGACCGACACCATTCGCGCGCAAATCGCCCAAGAGAGCTCAGCCTCTGAGCGTGAACGTGTCGCTCGTGAGCTTCATGATTCACTTGAGCAAAACCTCGCCGCAGTTGCCCTTCAAATTGAAAACGTCATCCGTTTCCACAAAAACGAAAAATTTGATAAGCTGGGCCACGCCCTCGATGTCACAAAAAAAATGGCCAAAGCCTGCCAGCGTGAATCTCGAGAAGCGATCTACGACCTCCGAGGCAGTGATGAAGAATCCGCCACCTGGCGTGATGAGATGCTCCTCAGCGAAGCCGAGCGTCTCGGGGCTGACATTCGATTAAAAATCAGCGGAAAATCCTACTCACTGGAAGCCGACGCAAAACGCCAGCTCCGCCGGATTGTCCGTGAAGCGACATATAATTCCCTCCGGCACGGCGAAGCCACCGAAGTCATCGTAGAATACGATTACACCCCAGAACTCTTCACTGCTAAAGTCATCGATAACGGCTCAGGCTTTGACACAAAAGGCCCTAGGCCCGAAGGACACTTCGGTCTCGCAGGCATGGAAGAACGTGCCGGCCGTATCGGAGCAAACTTTCTGCTCGAAAGTGCGGTGGGATCTGGCACAACTGTATCAATACGACTCCCGGTAAAAAAAACATAATATCCTCATGATTAAAGTTCTCCTTATTGACGACCACGTTTTAGTACGCATCGGCCTAAGCGGTGCCATCGAAGCAACAGATGAAATGACCCTTGTCGGCCAAGCCGGTAACAGCCTGCAAATTGTTGAGCAATACGAAGAGTTGAAGCCCGACGTAGTCGTCATCGACTTTCGTATGCCTGAAGAAAACGGCGTTGCTGCAACCCGCCGCCTTTTGGAAGCTCATCCCGGAGCCCGCGTTCTTCTTCTCTCCGTTTACGAAGGGGAAGAGGATATCTGGCGCGCAGTCAAAGCTGGCGTGCGAGCCTACGTCACCAAAGGAGATGATACCGAAGAACTTCTGGAAGGAATACGGACCGTCCACGCTGGCGAAGCCTA